>JALYOG010000171.1 GCA_030856985.1 Pseudomonadota bacterium
CGAACACCGCGAGCGTCTTGATGATGGTGATCGCGAAGATGTCCTTGTAGGCCTGCCGGTGGGTGAGCCCGGTCACCGCCAGCAGCGTGATCACCGCGCCGTTGTGGGGCAGGGTGTCCATGCCGCCCGATGCCATCGAGGCGACGCGATGCAGCACCTCCATCGGGATGCCCGCGGCGTTCGCGTTGGCGATGAAGGTCTCGGCCATGGCGGCCAAAGCGATGCTCATGCCGCCGGACGCCGAGCCGGTGATGCCGGCCAGCGCGGTGACGGTCACCGCCTCGTTGATCAGCGGGTTTGGAATCGCGCCGAGCGCATTGGCGACGATCAGGAAGCCCGGAAGCGCCGCGATCACCGCGCCGAATCCGTACTCCGAAGCGGTGTTCATCGCCGCCAGCAACGCACCGCCGATCGCCGCCCGGGTGCCGTCGGCGAACTGCGAGATCACCGGTTTCCATGCGAACGCCAGCACCGTCAGGATGCCGACCAGAAGCGCGCCCTGGACCGCCCAGATTGCCGCGACCTTCGGCACTTCCTGCACCACCGGCGCGGCCGCGCCGATCACGGCGGGCACGAACGAATGCGCGGCGCCGTAGACCTGCGGGATCCATTCGGTGAACAGCTTGTTGGACACGCCGACCAGCACCAGCGGCAGGATCGCGACCAGCGGATGGGCGAGCGCGCCGCCGGAAAACGCGGCCGGCTCGTTGAGCAGCGTTGCCGCATCGCCGTAGCCTTCGCCGGCCGCCGCCGCCTTGCGCCGGCGCGACTCCAGGTAGGCCATGCCGACGATCAGGATGAAGACGCCGCCGATCGTGCCGAGCACCGGCGCGGCCCAGGAGTCGGTGCCGAAAAACGCGGTCGGGATGATGTTCTGGATCTGCGGCGTGCCCGGCAGCGCGTCCATGGTGAAGGTGAAAGCGCCCAGCGCGATCGTGCCGGGGATCAGCCGCTTGGGGATGTCGCTCTGGCGGAACAGTTCGGCCGCGAACGGGTAGACCGCGAACACCACCACGAACAGCGACACGCCGCCGTAGGTCAGCAGCGCGCACACCGCGACGATCGACAGCATCGCCCGTTGCGCACCGAACAGGCGGATCGTGGCGGCGACGATCGACTTGGAGAAGCCGGAGATCTCGATCAGCTTGCCGAAGATCGCCCCGAGCAGGAACACCGGGAAGTACAGCTTGAGGAAGCCGGCCATGCGCTCCATGAAAAGGCCGGTGAACATCGGCGCGACCAGCGACGGGTCGGTCAGCAGCACCGCGCCCAGCGCCGCGACCGGGGCGAACAGGATCACGCTGTAACCGCGGTAGGCGACCAGCATCAGGAACACCAGTGCCGCCAGCACGATCAAGAACGCCATTGCACACTCCATTGCCACCCCTGTGGCGGAGCAGTGTCGGCGGCAACGGCCGCGACCGGGCATTGTCCGAAGGTACATCTGCCGCCCCCGTCGGTCGGCTCCTAAGCTCTGCGCCAAGGCGGATGGACCGCCCACCGGACCTCCGGGGCATCGGCCTTTATTTCGTATTGGGGAGAAGCGTAGTGATGAACCACAAGCATCTGAGTGTCGCCATTGCCTGCGCGCTGCTGGCGCCGACCGCGTGGGCGCAGGACAGCGCGCCCACGCGGCCGACCACAGACGCCACGACGCTCACCGGTGTCACCGTGACCGCGCGCAAGCGCGAGGAGACCCTGCAGGAGGTGCCGGTCGCGGTGACCGCATTCACCGCCGACGCGCTCGACCGCCTCAACGTCGAGGACATCAGCGACCTCGATGCCCAGGTGCCGAACCTCACCATCTACGCCGCGCGCGGTTCCAGCAGCACGGTGACCGCCTACATCCGCGGCGTCGGCCAGTCCGACCCGCTGTGGGGCGTCGACCCGGGCGTGGGCATCTACCTGGACGACGTCTACATCGCGCGGCCGCAGGGCGCGTTGCTGGACGTGTTCGATGTCGAGCGCATCGAAGTGCTGCGCGGGCCGCAGGGCACGCTGTACGGCAAGAACACCATCGGCGGCGCGATCAAGTACATATCGCGCGGACTGCCCACCTCGACCGACGGCTTCGCATCGGTGACGGTGGGCAACCACGACCAGCTCGACGTCAGGGCCGCGATCGGCGGAGCCGTGGGCGATGGTGCGCTACGCGGGCGGATCGCGGTCGCCAGCCTCAACCGCGACGGATTCGGCGAGAACGTCATCACCGACCAGGACGTGAGCGACAAGAAAATCCTCGCGCTGCGCGGCCAGGTGGGCGCGTACGTCAGCGAGGACCTCAACATCCAGTTCGCGTTCGACTGGATGGACGACCAGTCCGGCGTTCGCGGCGCGCAGATGCTCGCTTCCAATCGCTTCGCCCCCGGCTTCGCTCCGCTCGACAGCCGCTACGACGTGCGCAACGGCATGCCGAACATCAACGACACCACACTCAAGGGCGCGTCGGCGACGGTGAACTGGAACGCTAGCGAGGACTGGATGTTCAAGTACATCCTCGCCAAGCGCGAGTCGGACACCGAGACCAACATCGACTTCGACACCCTGCCCAACAAGATCGCCGACGTGAAGGCGTTCTACGCCGACGAGCAGGTCAGCCACGAGTTGCAGGGCAACTACGATGCCGGCGACCGCAGTCGCGGCGTGCTGGGCATCTACGCGTTCGACGGCCAGGCCGGCGGGCGGGTGCTCAACAATTTCTTCAATATCATCTTCGGCGACACCCAGGGCACGGTGTTCACCGAGAGCATCGCCGTCTATGGCGACTGGACGATCGACCTGACCGAGCGCTGGACGCTCGACGTCGGCGCGCGCTATACCGACGAGGACAAGCGCGCGGTGGTGCTCAACCGCAGCTACACCGATGCGACCTACACCGTGCCGACCGGCTTCGTCGCGGCGAACTTCGACAAGACCGTGAACTTCAAGAACGTGTCGCCGAAGGTGTCGCTCGATTACGAAGTCACCCCCGACATCATGGTGTACGGCCTGGCCACGCGCGGCTTCAAGTCCGGCGGCTTCAACATCCGTGCCCAGGCGACCGCCGTGCCGCGCTCGGCCGAGCCGTTCGACGACGAGGTGGTCGACAGCTTCGAGATCGGCAGCAAGATGGCGTTCCTGGACCAGTCGCTGTTTCTCAATCTTTCGGCGTTCCACAACAAGTACGAGGACATCCAGCTGTCGGTGTTCACCTCCTTCGACCGGGATGGCGACGGCGTCAACGATTCGTTCTTCGGCGATTTCACCAACGCAGGCGAGGGCACGGTGAACGGGATGGAGTTCGAGTACCAGTGGCTGCCGACCGCGAACTGGCTGATCTCGGGCAACTTCGCCTGGCTGGACGCGAAGTACGACGAGTTCCTGTTTGCCGGTGCGGACATCGCCGACGAGCAGGAATTCACCAACGCCCCCGAGTTCTCCGGCGCGCTGAACCTGGAGTACCGTACCGACCTCGCATCGGGTGGCAATCTCTCCACCCGTCTGGGCTACAGCTACCAGGACGACGTGGTCGCGACGACCGAAATCCTCCGCACCGGCGCCAGGCCCATCACGCAGGAGGGTTACGGACTGCTCAGCGCAGGCGTAATCTGGAAGAGCGGCGGCCCCTGGAGCGTTTCCCTGCAGGGCACGAACCTTACCGACAAGGAATATCTGACCACCGGCTACAACATCGGCGTGCTGGGCATCCTCACCGGTTTCTACGGCGCTCCGCGCCAGTACCAGGCGACGGTGCGATACGACTTCTGACCGTCCCCTGAAAGCGGTCGAAGCGGCGGCGAGCCTCGGCTCGCCGTCGATTTGTGTGGACGTCGGCGCGAGCGTCGCAGCCGCATGTTCCGTTGCCGTTGAGTTGAGTTGAGTTGCTTGGGTCGCATTGCCTTGGCCTTGGTGCGGCGTCGCCGTTGCGGTTGTTGCCGTTGTTGCCAGACAGTCTGTCCGCCTCAGCGAGCGTTCCCGCCTCCGCTTTGGCTCCCTCTCCCTTCGGGAGGGCTGGGGTGAGGGTTCGGTGTCGCGCGCGAGTGAAAACGACCCCGCACGCTCGATCAGGCGTGGCTAGCCATTGCATGCCGAGATCAGCGACACATCGGCCCCTCACCCCCGGCCCCTCTCCCGATGGGAGAGGGGAGCGAAGCCATCGCGCTTCATGTCGGAGATCAGCGACACATCGGCCCCTCACCCCCGGCCCCTCTCCCGAGGGAGAGGGGAGCAGGGCGGCTCGCTCTCTTTTCGAGAAATCGGGCACAGAAAGGCCGTCGTGCGGCCGCGATCAAGGGCAATGACAAGGCCGACGCAGCCAGGAGCGCGCATGAAAGCTCCCTCCCCCGCGAGCGGGGGAGGGAGCTGGAAGCCGGCTGCGCGTTCCGAGTTCCGTACCGTTGCCGTGGCTTTCCCAGCCGGGGCGCCAAATCCGGGCTGCCTTCGCAACAAAGCGACCAACACCCGCGGCCCCGAACCCACCGAAGCGGCAATAATGCGGAAGGTCAGATCGACCCAGGGGGGCTCGCAATGCATGTGACCGATGGCGGGCTGCCCGCGTGCTGAGCTTCGCCGCGGTTGCGGTGGCAAGCCTCGCCTGGCTCGCGCTGATGTTCGGCACGGCCCTGTACGGCGAGCGGCGGCCGGCGCTGTTCGCGCGGCACTGGCGCCATGTCTACGCGCTGTCGCTGGCGGTGCACTGCACCTCGTGGACGTTCTACGGAACGGTCACCCAGGCCGCCCGGTACGGATGGCCGTTGCCGCCGACGTTCCTCGGCGCGATCCTGATGTACGTGCTGGCCTTCGGGTTCATGATGAAGCTGGTGCGCCTGGCGCGCGAGACCAACGCGACCTCGCTGGCCGATCTGATCGCCACCCGGCTGGGCAAGGACGCATGGCTGGCTGCGACCGTCACCCTCGTCGCGGCGCTTGGCCTGATCCCGTACATCGCGCTGCAGCTCAAGGCCGTCGCGATGAGCTTTGCGATGCTGACCACGCGCGCCAGCGACGACGCGGCGCTGCCGGCGTGGCAGGACAGCGCGATGTATGTCGCGCTGGCGATGGCGGTGTTCGCGATGCTGTTCGGCACGCGGCGTGCGAGTGCCGCCGAGCACAATCGCGGCCTGGTGCTGGCGATGGCCTTCGAGTCGCTGTTCAAGCTGGTGGCGATGCTGACGCTCGGCGTGTTCGTCTGGCTCGGGCTGGACGGCCTGCCGGCTGCGCCGGTGCATGCCGAGCCGGCGAACCCGACCGGCGGCTTCCTGCCGCTGGTGCTGCTCGGCGCGCTGGCAATGTTCATCCTGCCGCACCAGTTCCACGTCGCGGTGGTGGAGTGCCGCGACGAGAAGGACATCCGCACGGCGCGCTGGCAGTTTCCGCTGTACCTGGTGCTGATCGCGCTGCCGGTGCTGGGCCTGGCGACCGCCGGCGATGCGCTGCTCGGCGGCAGCGTGCACTCGGACATGTACGTCATCGCGGTGCCGCTGTCGCAGGGGCAGGGCGGGCTGGCGCTGTTCGCGTTCCTGGGCGGCCTCAGCGCGTCGACCGGCATGGTGGTGGTCAGCACGCTGACGCTCAGCCTGATGATCGGCAACCACTGGTTCGCGCCGGGATTGTTGCGCGGCGTATGGTCGCGCAACGATGGCGCCGACCTGCGCGGGCACGTGCTCGCGCTGCGCAGGGTCGGCATCGTGGCGATCATGCTGCTGGCGTGGGGGTACAGCCGCCTGATCGCCGGAAGCGATGCGCTCGCCGACGTGGGGGCGGTGGCGTTCTCGGCATTGGCGACGCTCGCACCTGCGCTGGGGTTTGCGGTGTGGCGTCCGCAGACGCCGCCGCGGGCCGCGCTGACGGGGCTGGTCGCCGGGTTCGCGACCTGGGCCTGGGTTCTGTTGTTGCCGATGACGCTCGAAGCGCGCGGCGGGGTGCCGGGCTGGCTTGTCGCCGGTCCGTTCGGCATCGAAGTGCTGTCGCCAGATGGCCTGTTCGGCCTCAGCGGCTGGAGCCGGCTGGGCCGTGCGGTCGGCGCCAGCCTGTTCGTCGGCACGCTGGTTACCATCGTCGCGGGACTGGTCCGGCGCGAGGCGCCGCGGCGCGCGCAGCGCGGCCTCGACGCGCAGACGCTGCGCGACGCCGGCCTGCGCTTCCTGCCGCGCGACCGGGTGATGCAGTTGCTCAGCGATGCGCCCGCGACCGGTGTCGTTCCGGAACAGTCCGAGGCGCGCGTCGAACGCGAGCTCGCTGCGGTGCTGGGTTCGGCATCGGCGCGCGTGCTGCTCGATGCGGCGCGTCGCGAAGCCGCGCACCTGGACACGGTCGCGGCGATCGTCGGCGAGGCCTCGGCCGACCTGCGTTTCAACCAGCGCGTGCTCGAGGCCGCGCTGCAGAACATGAGCCAGGGCATCAGCGTGGTCGATGCCGAGCTGCGCCTGGTCGCGTGGAACCGGCGCTACGCCGAGTTGTTCCGCATTCCCGGCGAGCTGCTGAAGGTGGGCCAGCCGATCGCAGACGTGTCGCGCTGGGCCTTGCAGCAACTCCCACCCACGGGCGACCCCGAGCGTGCGCTCGCGCGTCGGCTCGCCTTCATGCGCGCGGGCACCGCGCACCTGTCCGAACGGGTGCTCGCCGACGGCAGCATCATCGAGATCCGCGGCAATCCGATGCCCGGCGGCGGCTTCGTCGCCACCTTCACCGACGTCACCGCGTTCCGCCGCGCCGAGGCCGGCCTGATGCAGGCCAACGAGACCCTCGAACAGCGCGTGGTCGAGCGCACCACCGACCTTGAAATTGCCAAGCACGAGGCCGAGCGCGCGAACGACGCCAAGAGCCGCTTCCTCGCGGCGATCGGCCACGACCTGATGCAGCCGCTGCACGCCGCGCAATTGTTCGCCGACGCGCTGTCGCAGCAGCTGGATGACGCGCGGCAACGCGCCGCGGTGTCGCAGATTATCGGCGCGCTCGATTCCACCGGCGATCTGCTGACCGGGCTGCTGGACATGTCGCGGCTGCAGTCCGGTGGTCTGGTGCCGCAGCTGCGTGAGTTCCCGCTGGCCGAGGTGCTCGAGCCGCTGGCGTCGGAGTTCCAGGTGATCGCCGCCGCGCATGGCTTGCGCCTGCGCTACGTCGGCAGCAGTGCCTGCACGCGCAGCGATCCACGACTGCTGCGCCGCGTGCTGCAGAACTTCCTCGCCAATGCGGTGCGCTATACGCCACATGGCAGCGTGCTGCTGGGTGTCCGCCGCGCGGGCGGGCAGTTGCGGATCGAGATCCACGACACCGGGCCCGGCATAGCGCACGACCAGCAGGCGGCGATGTTCGAGGAATTCCGGCGTGGCGATGGTGCTCCGGGGCAGGGTCTCGGCCTCGGGCTGTCGATCGCCGACCGCATCGCGCAACTGCTGCATGCTCCGCTGGGCCTGCGCAGCGCCCCCGGATGCGGTGCTGTCTTCAGCGTCACCGTTCCCGCGGTCCTGGGTGCCGCACCGATGCACGCGACTGCGGCGGGGCGCCCCGGACTGGCCGGGACGCGCGTGCTGCTGGTCGACAACGATCCGCTGGCACTGGTCGCACTGGCCGGGCTGCTGCAGGGATGGGGATGCGAGGTGATCACCGCCGTCGATGGCATCTCGGCGCAGCAGGCCCTGCGCGTGCGGCCGGTCGCGTTGTGGCTGTTCGATTACCACCTCGACGACGGCGACACCGGCGCCCTACTGGCCGCGCGGCTGGCCGAGGAATTTGGCGCGCGTCCGGCGCTGATCCTCAGCGCCGATGGAGGCCCGGAGGTGCGACGCGCGGTGCACGAGGCGGGGCTCACGCTGATCGGCAAGCCGCTGAAACCGCTCGCGTTGAAATCGGTCATCGACCGCTGGCTTGCGGCGCACGAGCTGCAGCCGGTGCCGTAGAGAGCTTGCGGGCTAGCTCAGGTCCCGCCGCGCGGGATCGGTCAGTTCCAGTTCGCGCAGGACCACGCCGGCCTGGGTGCGATTGCGCACGCCGAGCCGCTCGAAGATCGCCGACAGGTGCGCCTTGACTGTGCGCTCCTGCACGTCGAGACGGTCGGCGATCTGCTTGTTGAGCAGGCCCTGCGCCACGAACGTCAGTACCCGGAACTGCTGCGGCGACAGGCTCGCCAGGCGCGCGGCCAGCTCGGCGTCGCTGCTGGAGCTCTGGGTACGCGCGACTGCCGCGCGCAGCGATGCCGGAAGCCATTGCTCGCAGGCGAACACGGCGCGGATGGCGTCGCGAAGCTCGTGCAGGCCCGAGCTCTTGGGCAGGTATCCCGCGGCACCATGATCCAGCGCGCGCCGGACCACCCGCGGATCGTCGTTCGCCGACACCACGACCACGGCGACGCCGGGATGCTGCGCGCGCACCGCCGCCAGCCCCGCCAGTCCGTGGTTGCCCGGCATGTGCAGGTCCAGCAGCACCAGGTCGATGCCCGGATCGGCTTCGAGTGCGGCGAGCACGCCATCGAGCGTGCCGGCCTCGTGGATCACGGCATCGGCCACAGCTTCCGCAGCCGCTTGGCGCAGCGCCGCGCGGAACAGTGGGTGGTCGTCGGCGATCAGCAGCGATGGCATCGTATTCCCCTCATCGCGCTAGCCTAGCAAGCCCGAATCGGCACCGGGTGCTGCGGTCGATGTACGAAGGTACGATGCCGTCGGTCGTCAGCCGACCGGCGGCAATGCCGTCGCCTTGCTTACCCTTGCCTTGCTGCTGCTGCTGTTGCTGTTGCTGTTGCTGTTGTTGTTGTTGTTGTTGCTGTTGCTGTTGCCGTTGCTCGTGACCCACAATCCCGATTGCCTTTCGGCGGCCTTGACCCGTAGGGCGCCAGCCATGGATGGCCGGCGGTTTCCGCCGAGCCATGGATGGCGAGTCGGAAACTCCCGCGCAGACACTGCGCCATGAGGCTCTTGATCTTGCGGAGAAAGCGCCTTTCTTTGGTTACTTTCTTTGGCGCTATCAAAGAAAGTGACCCGCCTTCAGGCGGAAGCTTTTGCTCTTTGATCTGCCTTCTTTAAAGAGCCTCAACCAGTTCCGCGACGACAACACCACCCAGAACCAGGGCCGCGACCACCTGGTCGAGCAGTTTCCCGACATGTTCCAACTGAGCATGGACACCGGCGGGTTCGGCGGTGGTTTCGGCGGGTTCGGCGACGAGGGCGCGCCGCCGCGCGGCCCGCGCGTCACCGTGCGCGAGGGCATCGACGAGCGCGCCGCGGTGTCGCGTCTCAACAGTTCGCTGCCGCTGGAAAGGCCGATCGAGCGACTGGACGACGAACTCGTTGAGGCGCTGCTGGTGCCCGCCGCGCGCACCCAGCTGGCGACCAGCCGCCAGCAGTTGCTGGCCACGATGGTGATGCTCGGCATCGACCGCATCGTGGTCACCGACGGCAAGATCTCGGCCAAGGTGATGTACGACTTCCAGGCGCGCGACAACATGCAGTTCCGCAAGAGCGCGCAGAAGTTCGACTACGGCGACCAGTACTTCCGCCACACCTCAGTCGCCAGCGAGCACCCGAAATGTGCGCGCCCGCGGGCATGCGTCGAAGCCCCAGCGGCCGGCCCGGTCCGCCAGTCGACCGCCTTCGGGCTGCTGGCGTGTACCGATGGCCCATGTACCGGACGCCACCTGCCTTGTTACCCTGCGGCAATGACACACAAACCCTTTTCCCTCGCCCTCGCAGTCGCCGCCCTCGCCCTGGGCGCCTGCGCCGCTTCTCCGCGCCAGTCCACGGAGGCCGCGCAAGCCATGCCGAAACTCTTCGCGCCGGTCCGGATCACCGAGCACCGCCAGGCCGACGATCTTCTATCCGCAGGCCTGGGGCTGGACGGCCTGCGTGCGGCCACGGCGCCCGCGTTCGCCGATCTGGAGCGGCCCACCGCGGCCGAAGTACGCCGGCGCGCCATCTGGAACAACTGGCGCGGGATCGCCGATCTCTCGCCCGGAGGTGGCTACGGCGAGCTCTACGGAAGCACCGCGAACGTTCCCGGGCGCGAATTCAGCGCGCTGGCGACGGTTCCGGGTGCGGACCAGCCGCACCGCGTGCTGGTCCAGGTGCCGGATGCGTTCGACACGGAAAAGCCCTGCGTGCTCGTGGCCCCGTCGTCGGGCTCGCGTGGCATCTATGGTGCGATCTCGGTCGCGGGCGCCTGGGGCCTGCCGAAGGGTTGCGCGGTGGCATACACCGACAAGGGCGCGGGCACCGATTACTTCGACCTCGACGCGGGGCAGGGCAGCGGCCTGGACGGCACCCTGGCCGAAAACGAGCCGCTCGCGTTCGCACCTGAGGCCGGTGCTTCGGCGCAAGCCCCGGTCCGCGGCGTGGCGGTCAAGCACGCGCACTCCGGCGACAATCCCGAGGCCGACTGGGGCCTGCACGTGCAGCAGGCCGCGCAGTTCGCGCTCGAGGCGCTCGACACCGCATTTCCGCAGACCGCGCCGTTCTCGTTCGACAACACCCGGGTGATCGCCGTCGGCATCTCCAACGGGGGCGGCGCGGTGCTGCTCGCCGCGGAACTGCCCGGCGGCTGGCTCGACGGCGTGGTCGCGGCCGAGCCGAACATCCTGAGCCCGAAGGGCCGCTCGCTTATCGACTACAGCACCGAGGCGGCCCTGCTGATGCCCTGCGCGCTGCTCGATCCGGCGCTGGGCCCGCTGCCGCAACTTCCTTCGTCCGGGACATCCGAGCCGATGTGGGCGCAACGCTGCGCATCGCTGAAGGCGGCAGGACTCGTCGAAGGCGACGACGTGGCGGCGCAGGCGCGTTCGGCTCATGCGACATTGAAGGCAGGCGGTTGGACCGATGAGGCGCTGCGCGCGGGCGCGTTGTCGGTCGGATTCGACCTGTGGCGCGCGATCGCCGTCACCTACGCCTCGGCGTACGGGCGCTACGGCGTCGGCGAGCACCGCTGCGGTTATTCGTTCGCGGCGCAGAACCCCGACGGCAGCCCGCGGCCCGCCACTGCGGCCGAGCGCGCGGCGTGGTTCTCCGATGCCAGCGGGATCCCGCCCGGTGCCGGCGTAGGCATCGTCGACAGCCTGGCCAGCGGCCCGGATCCCGCGTTTCCCGGCTTGCAGTGCCTGCGTGCACTGACCACGGGCGAGGGTCCCGAAGCCCTGCGCGTGCGCGCCGGGTACGAGGAGATCAATGCCGATCATCCGCCGCGCGAAGGACTGCCGATGATCGTGATCCACGGCCTCGACGACGGCTTGGTGCCGGCGGCGTTCAACAGCGGGCCCTACGTCGCGATGGCGAAGGCGGGCGGGCGCGACGTGCGCTATTGGCAGGTGCGCAACGTGCAGCACTTCGACGCGTTCCTGGGGCTGCCGGACTATGCCGCGCGCTACGTGCCGATGCTGCCGTACCTCTACGCCGCGCTCGACCGCATGGCCGCGCACCTGGACAGCGGCGCGCCGCTGCCGAAGGACGCGGTGATCCAAGCCGCGCCGCGGGGGGCAGGCGCTGCGCTGGCGGCGTCGCACCTGCAGGTTCCGGCGGACTGAGCGGCCTGGTTTTTCGACAGCCAGGCGCGATAGAGCGAAGTGCCCCCCTCACCCCAGCCCTCTCCCCCAACGGTGGAGCTGTTGGGGGAGAGGGGGCGAAAGCCGGGCACGTCCAGGAGCCTCTTCACGTCGACCACATTCCGCGACGGTTGAGCTGACGGCCGAGATCGAGCGACCGCCGCTTCGCTCGATTGCATTTGCCTGTTTCACGCGTGCACTGGCAGTCTGGGGTTCCTTGCCGCATCCCCGAGACGCCATGAGCCGCGATCGCCGTGTCCATTTTTCGATGCTTCGCGAGTTCCACCTAGCCGACTGGTTCACGCTGGCCAATGCGTTCTGCGGCACCGGGGCGGTATTCGCGGCGATGCGGTTCGTGCAGGAAGGCGTCGTGCGCGACCTGATGGTGGGCATGGCCCTGATCCCGCTCGCGTTCGTGTTCGATGCGCTGGACGGACGGGTCGCGCGCTGGCGCAAGTCGGCATCGACGCTGGGACGCGAACTGGATTCGCTTTCCGACATCATCTCCTTCGGCGTGGCGCCTGCCGTGCTCGCCTATGCCTGCGGCATGCAGGGCGGCTGGGACTGGGTCGTGTTGAGCTACTTCGTCGGCTGCGGCGTGAGCCGCCTGGCGCGCTACAACGTCACCGCCGAGCAACTCGCCGGCGACGAGGGCAAGGTCAGGTATTTCGAGGGCACGCCGATCCCGACCAGCCTGGCGCTGGTGATCGTGCTGGCAGTGGCGGCATGGCAGGGCGCGATCGGCGACCGGCTGTGGTTCGGTGTCGTGCACCTGGGTCCGTGGCAGTTCCATCCGCTGGTGCTGATGTTCGCGGTTTCCGGCTCGCTGATGATCAGCAAGACGCTGCGCATCCCGAAGCCCTGAGGCTTCCAACAGCCTGGCAGCGAGAACACGGCGGAAACACCGCCGTCGCGTGGTGACGCGATGCAGCATTCGCGTTGGTATGATCCCCGCAACATGGGAGGGGCGCGATGACCAACGGGTTTGGTATGGGTGGTTCTGGTCCGGGCGGTTTCGGCGCGGGCGGATCTGGCCCGGGCGGCTTTGGTCCAGGCGGATTTGGTCCGGGCGACTACGACAGGCTGGTCCGGCAGTACTGGAACAGCTGGGGCGAGACGATGCGCAACGCCGCGGCCTCGGCGCCGTCGACATCGGGCATGCCCGGCATGGCGCCCGGTGCGGCCTCGTTTCCCGGGATTCCCGGGTTCGACGGATCGGCCAGTCCGCCCATCCCCGGGTGGAACGAGGCGCTCGCGTGGTGGACCCAGGCTGCCAACGGGGGCCGCGGCAGCGGCGCAACCGGTCCGGAGTTCAAGGGCGCTGTCGACCAGTTCAATGCCGTGGCGCGCAACTGGTTCACGCTGATGCAGCAGGTCGCTTCGCAGATCGTGCCCGGCGCGAATGCGGGCGACATCGTGCAGGCATGGCAGCGTGCGCTCGGCGGCCTTGGCGACAACCCGTTCGCCGACATGTTCCGCACGATGAGCGGACCGGGCCAGCAGGGTTTCGATGGCTGGCTCGAACAGGCCGCGCCGTACCTGCAGGGCTTCACGCCCTGGCAGGGCGACCGCGCCTCGATGCTCGGCCAGCCGGCATTCGGCTTCACCCGCGAACACCAGCAGCGGTGGCAGAAGCTGATCCAGGCCAACCTCGACTACCAGCAGCACAGCCAGGCCTACAACGCACTGATGGCCGAAGCGGCGCAGTACGCGTTCAAGCTGTTCGAGAAGAAGCTCGGCGAACGCAGCGAACCGGGACGCCAGCTGGAAACCGCGCGCGCGCTGTTCGACCTGTGGATCGAGGCGGCCGAGGAGGCCTACGCCGAGATCGCGCTGTCGCCGCGCTTCCGCGAAGCCTACGGTTCGATGGTGAATTCGCAGATGCGGTTGCGCGCCGGGCTGCAGCGCGAGGTCGAGGAAGTCTGCGAGCTGTTCGGGATGCCCACGCGCACCGAGGTCGATTCGACGCATCGCAAGCTGGTGCAGGTCGAGCGCGAGCTGCGGCGCATCCGCGATGCGCTGGAG
>JALYOG010000003.1 GCA_030856985.1 Pseudomonadota bacterium
CCGCACAAGAGCTGCAAGCCGTAGAAGACCAGCTAAACGACCGCCCACGTAAACGACTCGGCTACTTGACCCCGGGCGAGGTATTCTTCAACCACGATCACGTTGCACTTCAAAGTTGAATCCGCCCCCGAGAAGTGCGGAACAGAGACGCTGATGATGACTAAGTGGTGGGTCGTGATGGATTCGAACCATCGACCAGCGGATTAAAAGTCCGATGCTCTACCGACTGAGCTAACGACCCGTCGCGCCCGGCGTTGCGCCGGGGCGGTGATTCTACCGTACCGCCGCGCTGCATGCAGGCAGCGGCGGCGTTGTGCGGCGCGCGCAGACATCACCGACGTCATTCACGCATAGCGCGTCGGGTCCGGCACGCCTGCGGCGGCGAAGCCTTCGGCGCGCAGCCGGCAGGCGTCGCAGTGGGCGCAGGCGCGGCCTTGTTCGTCGGCGCGGTAGCAGGAGACGGTCGGCGCGAAATCCACCCCCAGGCGCAGGCCTTCGCGGACGATGTCGGCCTTGCTCATGTGCTGCAGCGGGGCGTGCACACGCAGGCCCGCGCCTTCCACGCCCGCGCGCGTGGCGAGGTTGGCCAGGCGCTCGAAGGCTTGCACGAATTCGGGCCGGCAATCGGGATAGCCCGAGTAGTCGACCGCGTTGACGCCGCAGAACAGGTCGGCGGCGCCGAGGACCTCGGCCCAGCCGAGCGCGAGCGACAGCATGATCGTGTTTCGCGCCGGTACGTAGGTCACCGGGATGTCGTCGGGCACCAGCGGCAGGCCTTCGGCGTCGGTATCGGTGTCCAGCGGCACGTCGATGGCGTCGCTGGTGAGCGCCGAGCCGCCGATGCTGCGCAGATCGACGGCGACGGTCTTGTGGGCGACGGCGCCCAGCGCGTTGGCGACGCGCGCGGCGGCGTCGAGTTCGGAGGTGTGGCGCTGGCCGTAGCGCACGCTCAGGGCGTGCACGTCGAAGCCCTGCTCGCGGGCCATGGCGATCACGACGGCGGAGTCCATGCCACCGGAAACGAGGACGACGGCGTTCTTCTTCGCGGCTTCAGGTGGGGATGACATGGCTTGTTCCTGGCTCGTCTTCTTGTTGGCTCGTCATTCCCGCGGAGGCGGGAATCCAGTGGCTTGGCTCTTGCGGGAGGAGCTGGTACCGCGGCAAAAGGAGCTTCCCGATTTTCGCGGGATCACGACACGGAGCAAAGTCGCTGGGTTCCCGCGTTCGCGGGAATGACGGGCCTGGGGCTCGTAGGTTCGGAATGACGGGTCTACGGTTCCTGCATTCGCGGAAATCACCTGGCACTTGCCAGGCCGTCATACCGGCCAAAGCTGGAATCCATTCTGCTTTCACGCCTGCGGGCGACCGCAAGTCGAAACCACGGATCGCTGCCTTCGCGGGAAAGACGGGGTTTCGGTCACCGACCCGGTGCGTCGTCCCACAGGATCTTGTGCAGCTGCAGCTGGAAACGCACCGGCAGGCGGTCGGCGACGATCCAGTCGGCCAGGTCGCTGGGCTTGACCTGGCTGAAACTCGGCGAGAACAGCACCTCGCAGGTCTTCGGCAGATCGTGCTCGGCAACGATGCTCCTGGCCCAGTCGTAGTCCTCGCGCGAGCAGATCACGAACTTGACCTGGTCGTGCGCGCTCAGCAGCGGCAGGTTGCTCCACAGGTTGCGGTGAACCTCCATCGAGCCCGGGGTCTTGAGGTCCAGCACGCGCGATACCCGCCGGTCCACCGGGGCGATGTCGAGCGCGCCGGAGGTCTCCAGCGACACGTCCATCCCGGCGTCGCACAGCCGCTGCAGCAGGCCGATGCAGCGCTTCTGCGCAAGCGGTTCACCGCCGGTGACGCAGACGTGGCGGACGCCGTAGCCGAGCACTTCGGCGACGATGTCGTCGATGCCATGCCACTGGCCCCCGTGGAACGCGTAGGCCGTGTCGCAGTACTGGCAGCGCAGCGGGCAGCCGGTCAGGCGCACGAACACCGTCGGCAGGCCGATGCTGCGGGCTTCGCCCTGCAGCGACAGGAATATCTCGGTGATGCGGAGGCGGTCGGCCGATGCGGCGTCCGGGTCCGGCAGGACTGCGTTCATGCCGCCATTTTAGCGCCCAGCCTCGCCCAACCGCAGCCAGGCTACTGCACAGGCCAAAAGACTAGCGCAGGCGGCCGAGTTCGATCGCGGCGAGCCGGTCGCTGGCCACGCGCGCCGCGTCGGTGCCGGGAAAGCGCCGCACCACCTCGTCCAGCGTTCGTTCGGCCGCGTCGACCTGCTGCTGCCCCAGTTGCGACAGCCCGACCTTGAGCAGCGCACCTGCCGCCTTGTCGTGGGTGGGATAGCGCTGCATCAGCGCCTCGAACTGGCTCTGCGCGAGTTCGTAGTTCTGGTTGACGTAGTAGCTCTCGCCAAGCCAGTACAGTGCGTTGGGGGCGTAGGAACCTTCGGGGTACTCGTCCAGGAACGCCTGGAACCGCCGCGCCGATTCCATATAGTCGCCGCCGCGCAACGCGGCGAATGCCGCGTCGTAGGCTTCACGCTCGCCGGCGCCCAGTGCCAGCGTCCCGGCATCGCCATGGATCGTCGGTGCGATGTCCGGCGCAGCCACTTCCGCTGCGGGAACCGCCACGTCCGGAGCCATGATGGCGGGCTCCGGTTCAACCGGAGCCTGCGGGACCGCGGCCGCGGCGGGCGCACCGCCCTCGATGCGCGCCAATCGACCGTCGAGGTCGAGGTATTGCGCCCTCGCCCGTTCCGCCGCCTGCTCCTGCTGATGGGTCAACTCTTCGACCTGGCTGCGCAGCGACCGCACTTCGTCCTTCAGTTGCGTGACCTGGCGCAGGAGGTCCACGTTGGCCTGGTTGTTGGCCGCCTGCTGTTCGAGCAGCGCAACCCGGTCGGCCAGGCTCATGCGCTGTGCCGATGCGGGTGCGGCGGCCCCGAGGGCCGCCGCAATAACGAGTGTCGCAGTGAAAAACCGTTTCATGACAGCGCGGTCACCTTACTGGGCGGTGTAGACGATCTCGACACGACGGTTGCGGGCCCAGCAGTCTTCGTTGGACTCGGTGCAGGTCGGACGCTCTTCGCCATAGCTGACGACGGTGATCTGGTTGCCAGAACCGCCATTGGCCTGCATCGCCGAGGACACCGAGTTGGCACGACGCTCGCCAAGGCCCAGGTTGTATTCGCGGCTGCCGCGCTCGTCGGCGTGGCCTTCCTGGGTCATCCGCGAGCTCGGGCGATCGCGCAGGTACTTGGCATGGCAGGCGACGACCGGCTGGAACTCCGGACGCAGCGCATCCTGGTCGAGATCGAAGTACACCACACGCTGGCGCAGGCAGGCGTCCGTATCCAGATCGCCCGGGCCGTAGGCTCCCGGCGTGGTCGGCCCGGTGGTGACCGGCGCGCTGGGCGTGGTGTCTGTCGGCGGCGGCGGCACTTCCTTGACGCGCTTGGAGCACGCAATGGCGGAGGTGCACAGCACGGCGGTAAGCAGGATGCGAGTGGCGATGTTCATCGTGAGTTCCTTGTCGTTAGGCTTGTTGCGAAGCAGCAGTGGGTGGATGAATCCTTGCCGGGAGAGCGCTCGTGCGGAAGGGCGCCAGACCCTGGAAAAAACGCTCATCGTGGCGAGCGGAACGGGCCCCACGACGGCTCGCGCACATTGCCCGCCGCGAGCACCAGCCGCTGGCGCACGCGCCCGTCGGCCGATACCGCATACAACACCCCACGGGATCCCTCGCGGGCTGCATAGATGAGCATTGCGCCGTTGGGCGCGAAGCTGGGCGACTCGTCGAGCGAGCCCGGCGACAGCGTGCTCCAGCGCGGCGAGCCCAGGCTGGTGTCCATCATCGCGATCCGGTAGGTATTGCCGCTGCCCTGCGCCGTGGCGATGCGCTTGCCGTCTGCGGAAACCGTCGGGCTGGCGTTGTAGGTCCCCTGGAATGTCACACGCGTGGCGCTGCCGCCGGTGGCCGGAGCGCGGTAGATCTGCGGGCGGCCACCACGGTCGGACGTGAAGTACAGGCTGCCGGAGTCCGCGCTCCAGGTCGGTTCGGTGTCGATGCCGAAGTGGTTGGTGATCTTGGTCAGCGCGCGGCTGCCCAGGTCCATGACGTAGACCTCGGGGTTGCCGCTGCGCGAGAGGGTCAGGGCGAGCTTGCGACCGTCCGGGGAGAACGAGGGCGCGCTGTTGATCCCGCGGAACTTGGCCACCTGTTCGCGCGCGCCACTGCCGATGTTCTGGATGAAGATCGTCGAGTTGCCGCCCTCGAAGCTGACATAGGCGATGCGGTTGCCGTCCGGGCTCCAGGACGGCGACATCAGCGGCTCGGGCGAGCGCACGACGGTCTGCGGGTTGTAGCCGTCGGAGTCGGCGATCATCAGCGCGTACTGGGTGCCGCGACCGGTGCCGGTGGCGGTCACGTAGGCGATGCGGGTGAAGAACGCGCCGCGAACGCCGAGGATCTTCTCGTAGACCGCGTCGCTGATCTGGTGGGCGACATCGCGCATCGCGTTGCTGCGGGCGGTCATCGCGAACCCGAGCAGCCGTTGCTGGGTGGCGACATCGAACAGCTCGTACTCGACCCGGTAACCGCCGCCGGCGGCGTCGATCACGCGCCCGACCAGCAGGTAATCCTGGTTCAACGCGCGCCAGGTCGGGTAATTCACCTCGCTGCCGCGGGTAGGCCGCTCGATGATGTCGCCCGGCGGCAGGCCGCGGAACTGTCCGGACCGGTTCAGATCGGCGGTGACGACCTGGGCGACGTCGGTCTGCGGGGGAGCTCCACTTCCCTGGTAGGGCATCGGCACCACCGCGATCGGCAATGCGGCGGCGCTGCCGCCCACGATGTCGATTTCCAGCCCTTGCTGCTGCGCCGCCGCGGCCAGTGGCAACAGTGCGGTGAACAGGGCGATCAACCAGGAATGGGCTCGTTTCATGCAGGGGTTTTCCGGGAGAGATGAAGTCGAACCTGAACATTCTTAACATCAAGCATGTGAACACTGGCTCAAGCTGAACACCACGCGGCGACGCCTGAATTGCGCCGATCAGCGGTCGCGAGCCTCGAAATTGAGGGTCAGGGTGCGCGAGAACACCGATTCGAAGCCGGCGTACGGCAGCGGCTGGGCCTTGAGCACTGCCGCCTCGATCGAGCGGCGGCCCTGTTCATCGTAGGCGCAGGGCGATGCGACTTCCGCGCTCATGACCTCTCCCCCGGGCAACTGGCGGATGATGAGGCGGCAACGCGCACCGACCGGAACGGTCTCCGGGCGGGTCCATTTGGCCAGGATCGCCTCCTGCATCGCCGCCGCGTATCGCGCCCGCAGGCCGGTGTCGGTGCCCGCGTTGCCCGGCGGCGCCGCCGTGGCGACCGTGGCGCTGGCCTTCGCTGCGCGGGCATCGGCCACCTGCTTGAGGCGCTGCTCGGCAGCCTCCGCCTCGCGCGATGCGGCGGCGCGCTGGCGGCGGATATCGGCCAGCTGCGCCTTTCGCTCCTCCTCCATCTTCGCCAGCCGCTTCTGCCGTTGCACGTCCTCCTGCCGGCGCTGCTCGGTGAGGTCGATCTGCTCCTGCCGGCGCTTGGCTTCGCGCAGTTCGTTGTCGTCGGCGGCGCGTGGCGTGGGCTGGTCGACCACGGCCTCCTGGACCTGCGTGTCGGGCTCGGGAATGAAGTCCTGCGCCTGCGGCTGCGCCGGCACGGGCGCCTCGTCGGGGACCGGCTCGGGAATCGGCTGCGGGCGCGGGGTCGTTTCCTCATCGACCGGCTCCGGAAGCGGCGCCGGCAGAGGATCGACGGCAGCGTCCGGCCGTTCGGCGAGCGTGCGCTGCATCGCTTCGGACAGTTCGTTGGCGTCGACCAGCTCGGCCCCCGCGGGCGCCCCGGCGGCGTCCGTGCTGGGAGGCGTGCGCGACCACCACAATCCGGCGAACATCAGCGCGAACAGCAGCACGTGCAATCCCAGGGCCAGCAGCAGCGCCTGCGCGTCGTCCGCGCGCGTTTCCCTCATCAGTTCGTGCCCTGCGCCTGCGGGTCGGTCTGGCTCATCAGGCCGACCTTGTTGACGTTGGCGTTCTGCAACAGCACCAGTGCGTCCATGATCTGCTGGTAGTTCGCGGTGCCGTCACCGGCGACCAGGACCGACACGCCCGGGTTCTGGCTCACGATCGCGGCCACCTTGGCGCGAAGCGCGTCGGGGGTGACCGCTTCGTTGCTGCCGGCTTCCACCGCAAGAAAATAGTTGCCCTGGGCGTCGACGGAAACGATCACCGGATCCTTCTTCTCGCGGATCGACTTGGCATTGGACTGCGGCAGGTCGATGTCGACGCCGAGGTTCAACAGCGGCGCGGTGACCATGAAGATGATCAGCAGCACCAGCATGACGTCGATGTAGGGGACGACGTTGATTTCGGCCTTGAGCTTGCGCTTGCGGACGCGCCGGCCGTGGATTATTGCCATGGGTCACCTCGGGAGAGCTGTTTGTCCGCGAAGGGCGCGAAAAAGACTGCGAAAAAAATCAGGGCGGCAGCAGAATTTCCGTGCGGCGCCTGGCGTTCTTCGCGCACGACGTCGTTGCCATCGGTCATCTGTAAACGAAGCACGCAACGAGCCGAGAAGCCAGGCAGGGCAACAGCAGACTTTCCTTGCGCCTTTTTGCGTCCTTCGCGGACCCTTGCTCGTGCCTCATGCGCCTTCCGTGTGGGTCTGGCGTTCCAGGATCGAGGAGAACTCCTCGCCGAAGGCGTCGTAGCGCACGGCGATGCGTTCCACCTTGGAGGCGTAGCGGTTGTAGGCCCACACCGCGGGAATCGCCGCGAACAGGCCCATCGCGGTGGCGATCAGGGCCTCGGAAATGCCGGGGGCGACGGTGGCGATGGTCGCCTCCTTGAGCTGGGCGAGGCTCTGGAACGAAATCATGATTCCCCAGACCGTGCCGAACAGGCCGATGTACGGGCTGATCGACCCCACGGTGGCGAGAAACTCCAGGTTGTGCTCCAGCCCGTCGAGCTCACGCGCCGTCGCCACCCGCATGCCGCGCTGCGCGCCTTCCAGGTGCGTGCGCGAGTCGGCGCCACGGCGCTGGCGCTGGCGGGAGAACTCGCGGAACCCCGATTCGAAGATCGCCTCCAGGCCGCCGATCTCGCGCTTGCGCGCGCTGGCGGCGGCGTAGAGCGCCGACATCTCGGCGCCGGACCAGAAGCGCTCCTCGAACAGGTCGGCTTCGCGCGCCGCGCGATCGAGCACCTTCTTCTTGCGGAAAATGATCACCCACGACGCGATCGAGGCCACCAGCAGGATCACCATGACCAACTGCACCGGAATGCTGGCATGCAGGATCAGCTGCAGCAGGTCCAGGCTCATGTTCTCGCCGCCGGCCGGCAAGGCGGCGGTGGCCTGCGCCGCGGCCTCGGGATCGGCGGGCAAGGGTTCGACAGTGGTCGCCTGCATCGCGATCATCATTGGGGTCATGCGTGGTTCTCCATGCGCTGCGAGCAGTAGGTGGGAACGGCCGCCCGCGCGCGCAGCGCGGAGTCCTGGCGTCGATCGGGGGGCAGAAGTTCGGTCACCGGGCGAGTGTGATCGAGTTGGTCGTCATGGTGCAGTCATTCCGGTCGTTCGAGCAGTTTCAGTTGTTCGTACAGCGGCGGCGCGATCGCCCGCGGCCTGAAACCTGCGGGCTCCAGCGCCGCCAGCCGCACGGTGGCGCTCAACAGCAGTTCGCCGTCGCGATGCACCGACTGCGCGAACAGCACGCTGGCCCGGCGACATTGCCGCAACGACGCCCCGACCAGCAATGCATCGTCCAGCCGCGCGGGTTTGTGGAAGTCCACCGTCATCGCCCGCACCGCAAAGACGAGACCATGTTCGAGCCGAAGCGCGTCCTGGCCATAACCCTGGGCGCGCATCCATTCGCTGCGTGCGCGCTCCAGGAACGCCAGGTACCGCGCGTGATACACCACCCCACCGGCGTCGGTATCTTCCCAGTAGACGCGTGTCGGCAAACTGAACGCCGATTCAACCGCGAGGCTGGGGCCGGGGACCGGGGACCGGGCGATCAAGAGCACGCCCTGCGGGCGTTGGCGGAGGCGATCAAAACAGGCTCTCCGGCTCGGGGCCGCGATTCAAGGGCTTGAGGCCAAGATGGCGATAGGCCTTGGCCGTCGCCATGCGCCCGCGCGCGCTGCGCTGCAGGTAGCCCTGCTGGATCAGGTAGGGTTCGATCACGTCTTCCAGCGTGCCGCGCTCTTCGCTCAGCGCTGCGGCCAGCGACTCGACGCCGACCGGGCCGCCGTCGAAGGCCTCGATGATCGTGCGGATCAGGCGGCGGTCGAGTTCGTCGAAGCCTTCCGGGTCGACATTGAGCATCACCATCGCCGCATCGGCGACCTCGCGCGTGATGTCGCCGCCAGCGCGCACCTGCGCGTAATCGCGCACGCGCCGCAGCAGGCGGTTGGCGATGCGCGGCGTGCCGCGCGAGCGCCGGGCGATCTCGGCCGCGCCTTCGGGCACGCAGCTGATGCCGAGGATCTTCGCCGAGCGCCGCACGATGCGGGTCAGCTCCTCGACGCTGTAGAACTCCAGGCGCTGCACGATGCCGAAGCGGTCGCGCAGCGGCGCGGTCAGCAGGCCGGCGCGGGTGGTCGCCCCGACCAGGGTGAACGGCGGCAGGTCGAGCTTGATCGATCGCGCCGCGGGGCCTTCGCCGATCATGATGTCGATCTGGTAGTCCTCCATCGCCGGATAGAGGATCTCCTCGACGACCGGCGAAAGGCGATGGATCTCGTCGATGAACAACACGTCGTGCGGCTGCAGGTTGGTCAGCAGTGCCGCCAGATCGCCGGCCTTCTCGATCACCGGGCCGGAGGTCTGGCGCATGCCGACGCCGAGCTCGTTGGCGATCACGTGGCTCAGCGTGGTCTTGCCCAGGCCCGGAGGGCCGAAAATCAGCACGTGGTCCATGGCCTCGCCGCGCTGCTTGGCCGCCTCGATGTAGATCTTCAACTGCTCGCGCACGGGCTGCTGCCCGAGGTACTCGTCCAGGCGACGGGGCCGGATGGAGGCCTCGATGGCGTCGTCCTCGCGCGTGGCGTCGGGGGCGATGATGCGGTCGTCGTTCATCGGCCCATGGTCGCATGCGCGAAGGCAATCGGGCACGGCGCGGCGGCGACGCACGGCAGAGATACGAGCCGCGCAGGGGTAGCCGGGGGACGAGTGTCGCGCCGGGCCGCCGGGGCCCGAGCTTCGAGTCCGCGACCTGGCAACAGTGCAGGCGTCCGCTCCGCACCGTTCCTCGTGCGCGCACGGACGTGGCACAATCGCCGCCGTCCCCGCGGCCATCCGCACTGGAGACCGGCTTGCGCCGAGGCGGCATCAAACATCCGGCGCGGCTGGTGCCGCTGGCCTTCCTGGCGTTGATCGCGATCGGCACGGCGCTGCTCACGCTGCCGGCGACGACCGCGCAGCCCGGCGGCGCCCCCTTCATGACCGCGCTGTTCACCGCGACCTCGGCGGTATGCGTGACCGGGCTGGTGGTGGTCGACACGCCGACCTACTGGTCGACGTTCGGGCAATGGGTGATCCTGGGCCTGTTCCAGGCCGGCGGCTTCGGCATCATGACTGGCGCCACCCTGCTCGCGCTCGTGGTCTACCGCCGGCTCAACCTGGGCGCGCGGCTGGTGGCGCATGCCGAAACCCGCACGGGCCTTGGCAACGTCACCGAGGTGATCAAGGTCGCCGTCATGGCCACGTTGATCGTGGAACTGGCGACCGCGGTCGTGCTGTCGCTGCGCCTGCGAGGCGGGTACGGGATGGACTGGGGCGAGGCCGCCTGGCATGGGCTGTTCCAGGCGGTCTCCGCGTTCAACAGCGCCGGGTTTTCGACCTGGTCCGACAGCCTCACGCGCTTCGCGGACGATCCCGTGTTCATCCTGCCGATCACGATCGCGGTTCTGATCGGCGGGCTCGGCTTTCCGGTCATGTTCGACGTGCGGCGCAATGGCTTCGCGTTTTCCCGCTGGTCGCTGCACACCAAGATCACCGTGGCGGGCAGCGGCGTGCTGGTGGCCGCGGGCGCGGCGGGCATCGGCCTGTACGAATGGCGCAATCCGGAAACGCTCGGGGCGCTGGATGCGACCGGCAAGTGGACCAGCGTGATGTTCCACTCGGTCGCCGCGCGCACCTCCGGGTTCAACACCATCGACATGGGCGCGACCACCATCGAGACCCAGGCCATCAACTGGGTGCTGATGTTCATCGGCGGCGGCAGCGCCAGCACTGCCGGCGGTATCCGGATCACCACCTTCTTCCTGCTGGGCTTCGCGGTGTGGGCGGAGATCAGCGACAACCGCGACACGGTCGCGTTCCGCCGCCGCATTCCCGAGCAGAGCCTTCGCCTCGCGGTGGCGGTCGTGCTGATGGCGCTGTCGATGCTCGCGGTGGGCACCCTGGCGCTGCTCAGCGTCACCGACTTCCCGCTGCAGGATGTGCTGTTCGAAGCGATCTCGGCCGGCTTCACCGTGGGCCTGTCGACCGGCATCACCGGGCAGATGCCGCCGGCCGGCCAGGCCATCCTGGTCGGGTTGATGTTCGTGGGGCGCGTAGGATTGGTGACCCTCGCCACGGCGCTCGCCATGCGCGGGCACGCGCGGCTGTATCGCTACCCAGAGGAGCGCCCGATCATTGGCTGACAAGAACGCATCCAAACACGACACCGTGCTGGTGGTGGGCCTGGGCCGCTTCGGTGGCGCGGTCGCCGAATCGCTGGTTCGCCTCGGCCACGAGGTGCTGGCGATCGACGAAAACCCGGAGATCGTGCAGCGCTGGTCCGAGCGCCTGACCCATGTCGTGCAGGCCGACTCCACCCGCAGCGAGGCCCTGCGCCAGCTCGGGGCCAAGGACATCGCCCGCGCGGTGGTGGCCATCGGCAGCGATGTGGAGGCCAGCGTATTGACGGTGCTGGCGCTGGAAGAGGTGGGCGTGCGCGACATCTGGGCCAAGGCGGTCTCGGTCAAGCACGGCCAGATCTTGGAACGCGTCGGGGTGAAGCACGTGGTCTACCCGGAAGCGGCGATGGGCGAACGGGTGGCGCACCTGGTCACCGGGCGCATGATCGACTTCATCGAGTTCGATGACGGGTTCGCCATCGCCAAGACCGCGGCGCCGCGCGAGGCCTGGAACAAGACGCTGAGCGAATCCAACCTGCGCCAGAAGTACGGGATCACCATCGTCGGCCTCAAGCGCCTGCATGCCGACTTCACCTACGCCCAGGCCGACACCCTTGTCGCGGAGGGCGACATCCTGATCGTCTCCGGCCCCACCGTCCTGGTGGAGAAGTTCGCCGGACGCGACTGACGCAGACTGCGGCCGCTAGATCTCCACCTGCGAGCCCAGCTCGACCAGCCGGTTGCCCGGGATCCGGAAAAAGCCCGTGGCCGGCGCAGCGTTGCGGTGCATGATCGCAAACAGCTTGTCGCGCCACACCGGCATGCCGCGGTGCCTGCCGGCGACGATGGTCTCGCGGCTGGCGAAATAGGTGGTCTCCATCGGATCGAAATAGATACCGCCCTGATCGCACGAGGCCATCAGCGCCTGCGGCACGTCGGGCGTCTCCATGAAACCGAACTTGACCACGACGCGATAGAAATCGTCGCCGATCGCGCGGATCGACAGCCGCTGGTCCGGTGGCGCATACGGGGTCGACAGCGTCTCGGCGGTGAGGAAGACATTGCGCTCGTGCAGCACCTTGTTGTGCTTGAGGTTGTGCAGCAATGCGTGCGGCACCACGCCCTTCTGCGCGGTCATGAAGATCGCGGTGCCCGGCACGCGCACCGGCGGGGCGAGCATCAGGCCCGGGAGGAACGTGTTCAAGCCGACGCCTTCTTTTTTGATCTCGCAGTAGAGCAACTCGCGCCCGCGCCGCCAGGTCCGCAGCAGGGTGAACAGGACGATGCCCAGCACGACGGGGAACCATCCGCCCTGCAGGATCTTGGCGCCGTTGGCGACGACGAAGGCCACGTCGCCGACGAAGAACACGACGCACAGCGGCAACACCCACAGCCGCCAGCGTGGCCACAGCGCGCGCGCGACGATCGCCAGCAGCAGGGTGTCGATCAGCATCGTGGCCGAGACCGAGATTCCGTAGGCCGTGGCGAGCGCGGAGGACGAACGGAACGTCAGCACCAGCACCAGCACGATCGCCGCCATCGACCAGTTGATCGCCGGGATGTAGATCTGGCCGATCGTGGCGCTGGAGGTGTGCTTGATCGACATGCGCGGGATGTAGCCCAGCTGCATGGCCTGGCGCGCGACCGAGAACCCGCCGGTGATCACCGCCTGGGACGCGATGACCGTCGCGGCGGTTGCCAGGAAGATCATCGGAATGCGGCCCCACTCGGGCACGCCGACGTAGAACGGGTTGCGGATCGCCGTCGGATCCTCCAGCACCAGGGCGCCCTGGCCCAGGTAATTGAGCATCAGCGCCGGCAGCACGAAGAAGTACCAGCCATAGCGGATCGGCTTGGCGCCGAAATGGCCCATGTCGGTGTAGATCGCCTCGCCACCGGTGACCGCCAGCACGACCGCACCGAGAATGAAGATGCCGCCCCAGCTGTGGGCAACGAAGAACTGCACCGCCCACATCGGGTTGATCGCGTTGAGCACCTCCGGTTCATGGGCGATGTTGACCACCCCCAGGACGGCCAGGACGATGAACCAGACCACGGTGATCGGCCCGAAGATCCGCCCGACCTTCGCGGTTCCGTACCGCTGGGTCGAAAACAGCGCGCCGAGCACCAGCACCGTGACCGGCACGATCCAGTTGCTCAATCGTGGCGCCACGACCTCCAGGCCTTCGACCGCGGACAGCACCGAAATCGCGGGGGTGATCACGCCGTCGCCGAAGAACAGCGATGCACCGAGGATGCCGAAGATGCCGACCAGGTACTTCGACCTGGAGCCTTCGGGCAAGCTGCGCTGGGCGAGCGCCATCAGCGCCATGATCCCGCCCTCGCCGTCGTTGTCGGCGCGCATGATGATGGTCACGTACTTGAGCGTGACCACGAGCATCAGCGACCAGAACACCAGCGACAGCACGCCCAGCACGGTGTCGTGATTGGCGACCAGCCCGTAGGTCGGCGAGAACGCCTCGCGGATCGTGTACAGCGGACTGGTGCCGATGTCGCCGAACACCACGCCCACCGCGCCTACGATCAGCCCGGTCAGACCGATGTTGCCGTGGCCGGCGGACGCGGAATGGCCGTCGCGGACGGCTGAGTCTTGCGGGGTTGCCATGGCGTTTCCTGATCCGGTCCGTTCGCCTAGCGAAGCGCGGACTTGAGTGCTTTGCGGATGATCGTCGCGGCGTCGTCGCCGCCTGCAGTGGCTTCGCGCGCCATGCGCGCTGCATCGACCGGCTTGTAGCCGAGCTGCTGCAGGGCGATGGTCGCCTCGCTCTGCGCATCGACCGGCACGCCGCTGCCGCCCAGCGGCACGCCGCCGCCGACCAGATCGGCCGCGCGATCGCGCAGTTCGACCACCATGCGCTCGGCGGTCCTCTTGCCGATGCCGGGAACGCGGGTCAATGCCGCGATGTCCCCCACCTGCACCAGCCGTGCAAATTCGTCCACCGGCAGGCCCGACAGCACCGCGAGCGCGATCCTGGCGCCGATGCCGCTGACCTTCTGCACGTCGCGGAACAGCCGGCGCTCGTTCTCGCGGAGGAAACCGTACAGCGAAACGCTGTCTTCCTTCTGCGCATGGTGGGTGAACAGGGACACTTCGCGACCGAGCTCGGGCAGGTCGTAGAAGGTGCTCATCGGCGCCTCCAGTTCGTAGCCGACGCCGTTGACGTCCACCACCAGCCACGGCGGCTGCTTGTGCACCAGGGTGCCGCGCAGGCGACCGATCATGTGGCTGCTCCCGTGCCCTGCCCCTCGCCGCGCGTGCGGGGAGAAGCTGCCAGTGCGCGATGCCGCGCCGTGCGCGTCATGCGCCGCGCCTGCGCAGTTGCTGGATGTCGATGCCGGTGCGCATCTGCGTCGCACTCATGTGCGCGTGGGTCAGGGCCACCGCCAGCGCATCGGCGGCATCGGACTGCATTTTCAGCTCAGGCAGCTTCAGCAACAGACGCACCATGTGTTGCACCTGCGACTTGTCGGCGGCGCCGCGTCCCACCAGCGACTGCTTGATCACGCGCGGCGCGTACTCGCTGATCGGCAGGTGCCGGCGCACCACCGTGGCCAGCGCCGCGCCGCGCGCGTGGCCGAGCTTCAGGGCCGACGTGGCGGACTTGTCCATGAAGACGGTTTCGATCGCGATCTGCTGCGGCTGCCAGGCATCCAGTATCTGCTCCAGTCCCTCGCACAGCAGGCCCAGCCGCGACGGGAAGTCGGCCGCGCCCAGCAGCACCAGCGCCTGCGCGTGCACGAAGGTGCAGCGCCCGTCGGAGGCGACGTCGATCACGCCCACGCCGGTGCGTTGCGACCCCGGGTCGATGCCGAGGATGCGGATCGAGCCGCGCAAGGGCGCCGAGGCGGGAAGAGGGACTGGGGAATGGGGAACTGAAGGCATCGTTGTCTACGGACTTCAGACCCGAGTGACGGTGGAGCAGGGAGCGGGGAATCGGGAATGGGAAACCGGGACTTCGGCCCCCGTCGGGCTACGCCCACTGGCAACGAGGACCACGAGGTCGGGCGTGCAGCCATGCGAAACGAAAACCGCAGTTCCCCCTTCCCGCCCCTGCTTCGCGCTCCACACCCCGACTTTCAAATGTACGCATCCTCGCCCGGTTCGGCATTCGAATACACGTTCTGCACGTCGTCGAGGTCTTCGAGCCACTCCAGCAGCTTCACGACGGACTGCGCGACGTCGCCGGCGACGGCGATGTCGTTGTCGGCGCGCAAGGTGACCTCGCTGCGGGCCGGCTGCAGTCCGGCATCGGTGATCGCGGCCTTGACCGCGTCGAACGATTCCACGCTGGTCAGCACGTCGATCGCGCCGTCCTCCGGGTAGACCACCACGTCGTCGGCACCGGCTTCGATCGCCGCTTCGGTGATGCGGTCTTCGAACCCCGGCACTTCTTCGGGGCCCGGCACGAAGCTCAGCACGCCGAGCTTCCTGAACATGAAAGCCACCGACCCGTCGGTGCCCAGATTGCCACCGAACTTCGTGAACGCATGCCGCACATCGGCGACGGTGCGCACCTTGTTGTCGGTCAGGCAGTCGACGATCACCGCGACCCCGCCAGGCGCGTAGCCTTCGTAACGGATCTCCTCGTACTCGACGCCTTCCAGTTCACCGGTCGCTTTCTTCACCGCGCGCTCGACCACGTCCTTGGACATGTTCGCCGAGTAGGCTTTTTCGATCGCGGTGCGCAGGCGCGGGTTGCTCGACGCATCGCCGCCGCCAGCGCGCGCGGCGACCGAGATCTCGCGGATGATCTTGGTGAAGATCTTGCCGCGCCGAGCATCCTCGGCGTTCTTGCGCCCTTCGATCGAAGGTCCCCTGCCCATGGCTGTCCTGGTCGGCTGCAAATGGTGAGCCGGCGATTTTACGCGTTTGCACCCGCTGTGCCGGTTTTCTCGCCACCCAGGCTCGACACCCGCCGGCAGGCTAGTGCTGGAACCTGCCATTGCGAAAGAATTCAATGGCTTGGCGCAGTGCCTGCGCCGACAGCAGCAGGCCGCTGTGGCTGGCGGCGACCACCACATGGTCGCTCAGGCCGGCGAGCCTCGTCTCCTCGACGGCCACGGTGCCGTCGCTGTCGCTGCGGATTCCGCCGAAGAACTGCCCCAGCCCGAGCGGGACCCGACCGGCGACCACGCCGACCTGTGCCTGGCCCCGCCACGGCTGGCAGCCACTGCGCAGCAGGTCCGCGCTGCGTCCCAGCGCGCGGGCGGTATGGGTGCGTCGCGCAAGCCCGGTGGCCGCCGCGC
>JALYOG010000022.1 GCA_030856985.1 Pseudomonadota bacterium
GCGCGTACCACTGGGGCGACAGCAGCGGCGCCGTGTCGCCTGCGGCCGCGCCTGCGCCGCGCTGGCGTAGCACGGCCTCCAGCCCGGCTGGGTCGATCCGCGGGTGTTCCAGCCGGGCCTGTTGCAGCATCTCGGCGGCGAGCGCCCGCAGCAGCGCGACGTTGGACCGGATCCGCAGCACCAGCGCGCCGTCGTCGAGCTCGTCGTCGAGCGCGCGGTTCAACTCGGCGAACCAGTCGACCTCGCGCTGGTCGAGCATGCGGCCGTCGGTGCGCTCCGGGGAAACGCCACCGGCCTGGCTGTTGCTACGCGACCACTCCCGCAGCAGCGGCTGCATCTCCGCGTTGAGCCCCGACGCGAGATCGAAGCTGTCGCGCAGCTGCCCGAGCACGCCGATGTGCGTCAGCCGATCGGCGAAGAACAGCGGCGCCAGCAGGGCCCAGTAGAACGTGTAGTCCCACATGACCTTCAGCGGCATGACCTGCGCGTCGCCGAGCAGCGCGTACTGGTCCTGGTACAGCGTCAGGGTGTTCTCGTAGAACGAGAAGTACAGCTGCTGGTAGATCTCCACGTACGGGTCGATGCGCTGGCCCGCGCGGTCCCTGGCGATCAGTTCGCTGACGTAGCCGTTGCTGATCGCGATGAAATCGCTGCCGGGCGAGTACAGCGGGTCCAGGAACACACCGGCCTCGCCGGTGAGCGCCCAGCGGTCGGCCGAGAACACCTGCTCGCAGCCGTAGGAGAAGTCGCGCAGGAACTTGAAGTCCTTCAGCGCGTGCCCCTGCTGCTGCAGCGAGCGGGCGACGCGGGGTTGATGCTCCTGCAGCCAGGCCATCGCCTTGGCGTGGGTGTTCATGCTCTCCAGCGGATGCATGTCCGCGTCGCAGACGATGCCCAGCGAATGCGCGCCGGAGGCCAGCGGGATCAGCCAGAACCAGTAGCCCGGGCCGCACATGTGGTTGGTCGATCGCCAGCGGTCCGGCGGCGTGGTGCGTTGCCGCCACTGCGGATCGTCGGACCAGTCGTTCGGATCGATCACCCCCTCCACGCGCCACCAGACGGCATTGGCGTTATGCGCATTGGGGCGGGCCAGCCCGAGCTTGCGCTTGACCAGTCCGGCGCGGCCTGCGGCGTCGACCAGCCATCGCGCTTCCAGCACGCGCGGCTCACCCAGGTGTTCGTAGCGCACCACATGGGCGGCTCCGGCTTCGCCGAGTTCGAAACCCCGCACCACCGCCTGGTCGCGGAAATCCACGCCGAGCGCGCGTGCGTGTTCGCCCAGGAAGTTTTCGAAGCGTCCTCGGTCCAGCTGCCACGAAGGCGTGGTGAGAATCGCGCTGACCCCGAGCTCGGCGCACTGGTCGATGTCGCTGCGGCCCTCGCTGAAGAAGAACCGGAACCCGAACTTGCTGATCTGCTGCGCGTCCAGCTGCGCCCGCAGCCCCAGCACGTGCGCGAAGTAGTGCGCGCCGATTTCGACCGTCGATTCGCCGACCTTGAACGCGGCCTCGCGCACCGGGTGCGCGTTGCGCTCGAGGACCACCACCTGCAGGTCCGGCTCGCGCCGTCGCAGCTGGATGGCCAGGCTCAGGCCCGCCAGGCCTCCGCCGAGTATCACGACATCGGCGCGGGCATCCGCAGGCGCCTGCGCGATCATTGCAGCTTCACCCCGGCGGGCGATTGGGGCGTCGAGACCGTGGCAAATTCGCCGCTGGGATCGTAGACCAGCGGCGGATTGGCGCGGATGCGGCGGTACACGGCCCACATGCCGCCGTGTCGCAGCACCTGCAGCACGATATGCACGGTGATGCGGCGAAAATCCCGCAATGGCTTGAAATGGCTCACCCGGAACTGCTCCAGCGAATCGGCGCACTGGTAGCGCGCCTCGATCGGCACCGAGACGCAGCGAACCCCAAGCTGACGCGCGGCGGAAATGAGGATCTGCGCCTCGAACACGAAATCGTCGCCCGCCACGTCCACCAGCGCCGCGACCGAGGCCGGATACAGGCGCTGCCCGCTCTGGCTGTCGGCGATGCCGTATCCGGTGCCCCAGGCCACGCCCCAGTCGCCGAAGGCGTTGGCCAGCCGGCGGTAAGTCGGCTGCAGCGATCGCTTGCGCAGCCGCGCGCCGATCACGATGTGTTCCGGATGGCGATTGCCGGCATCGATCAGCCGTGGGATGTCCGAGGCCGCGTGCTGCCCATCGCCGTCCATCGTGAGAATGCCGATGAAGCCGCGGCGCAACGCCTCGGCGAAGCCGTCGCGCAGGCTGGCGCCCTTGCCCATCCTTCGTGGATGACGCAGCACGACGATCGGCAGGCCGGCGATTCGCTCGACCGTGTCGTCCTGGGAACCGTCGTCGACGACGATCACGTTCGGGCACTCGCGCAGCGCGCCCTCCACCACCTCGCGGATGCGCAGCGCCTCGTTGAGCGCCGGGATCACCACCGCCACATTGGATCGTTCAAACATGCGCCGCCCCTGTGGATCCCTTCAATTGCACACGCAGCAGCCGCCCCGGACCGGCCTTGACGTCCGCACCCTGGCCCCCGGTCGCCAGCGCATCGAACAGCGGCAGCATCGGAGCGCTCGCGTTTTTCGCAGAGTAGCGTGCCAGCGCCGTGTCTGCCGGCAGGCACTCGCCATCCGCCAGCGACACCAGCAGGCGCGGTCGATCCGCGCGCGGCAGGCGCGACAGCACCAGCGCGGCTCCGAGCAGGCCCTGGCTGCACGAGACATGCGCCAGCGGCCCGGCCGAATCGCCGTCGTAACACACCAGCAGCACGGCCTCTTCTCCGGCGTGAAGCTGCATCAGCGCCTCCAGCAGGCCCTGGGCGAAGGTCGCATCGAACGAGGACACGGCGGTGGAGGCCCGCACCGCTCCCGCGCCGATGGTCCAGTAGCCGGCGGCGGCGTTGTGCACCGAATTATGAAAGCGCGTGGGCGAGATCGCATCGGGTTGCGCGGCCAGCGTCGCGCACATGTAGTCGGTGATCGACAGATCGCCGTGCATCGAGGCGAACACCGACGGCAATGAGCAGGGCTCGCGGCCGGCGGCACGGCAGGCCTGCAGCCCGACTTCCAGCGCGACCGCCACGGTGCCGGGCGCGCGACGCCGTTCGTTGGGGGCGAGCAGTTGCGGCGACGGCCTCGCAGCTGCGGCATCGTGCAGCGATCCGTCGGCCGCGTAATCGCAGGCCGCCGGCCAAGACGGTATTCCGCCGGCCCAGAAACCGATTCCCTCGATGGTGGCCGAAAGCGCGCTCATGCCGCATCGGCCGTGCTTGCGACGCGGCGGAGACCACCGCGACGGGGGCCGGTATCGCCATGATCGCGCAGGCTGCCACGCGCGCTCATGCGGCCTTCCCGAACACCAGCGAGCAGTTGTTGCCGCCGAACCCGAACGAGTTGTTCATCGCGTACCGCAGCCCTGCGCGATGCGCGTTGTCGAAGCGGATCTGGGGACCGCAGGCCGGGTCGGGCGCGTCGCTGTTGAGGATGCCCGGCAGCACGCCGTACTGCAGCGCGATCAGCGCGATCACGGACTCCACGATCCCGGCCGCACCGAGCGTATGCCCGGTCCAGCCCTTGGTCGAACTCGCATGCAGGTCGGCTGGAAACAGCCGCGCGACCGCCGCGGCTTCGATGCTGTCGTTGGCCGGGGTCGCGGTGCCGTGCAGGTTGAGGTAGCCGACCGCGTCGGCGGGAATTCCGGCGCGCGCGAGCGCATCGTGCATCGCGCTGTACGCACCCGCGCCCTGCGGGTGCGGCGTCGACATGTGATGGGCGTCGCTGGACTCGCCATAGCCGCGCAGCGTCAATGCAGCCGTGGCGTCGTCGCCGTCGATCCTCTCCAGCACCGCGAAGCCGCCGGCCTCGCCGAGCGACAGTCCCACGCGTGCGATATCGAACGGCCGGCACGGCTCGGGCGACACCAGCTGCAGCGCGTTGAACCCGAACAGCACGCTTCCGCATAGCGTGTCGACGCCTCCAACCAGCGCCGCATCGACCACTCCCGCCTCGATCAGGCGGGCCGCCTGCGCGAACGCCTTCGCACTGGAAGAGCAGGCGGTGGCCACGGTGATGCACGGGCCGCGCAGGCCCGTCGCATGCTGGACGAAATCGCCCGGGGAATGCGGCGTGTGGATGATCGGGCGATCGAGATCGTCGGGAAACACGTCCTGCGCTGCGGCATTGCGCTGCAGCCGGCGATAGGCTTCCTCGGTCGCACCGATACTCGCGGTCGAGGTGCCAATCACGACCGCGACCCGCTCGGCGCCGTAGCGCCTGCTCATCGCCGCGGCGGCGTCGAGGATCCCGTCGGCCTGCAGCGCCATCCATGCCAGGCGGTTGTTGCGGCACTCCCAGCGTGCGAACGCCTCCGGCAGCGGAGCGTCCTCGAGCCCCTCGACCCGCCCGATCCAGCACGGCAGCCGCTGCCCGTGCGAGGTCGGGCCGAAGTCGTTGCGCCGCAGGCCGCCGCGACGGCTGCGGAGCGCCTCAACCTGAACATGGACCCCGCGACCGACTGCAGTGGTTGCGGTGTAGGCGCGAACTGCGACCGGCGGCATGATCGACGGGGCGGGCGACGGCGAAACTGTCACGAAGTCTCCTGCAGCCGGGCAGCACCAGCCATCCGGCGAAAGGAGGCAAGTATAGCCAGCGGCCGCGTCCTCGCCGCCGCGCTAGACTGAACGGCTTGGCTTCGTCGGTATTTTCCGGAACAGCATGTCCACTCGCGCCGTGCATCGATGGCGACTTTTTGCCGACCACCACCTCTGGCACGCCCTGGTGGTGACCGCGACGGCATGCGTACTCAGTGCCGGTCTGGTCTACATCGGCTATTTCGTCCACGTGCTGCGGGTGGCGCGACGGGCGCCGTGCCTGCCGCTGCATGGGCACTGCGTGCTGCTGTTCGGCAAGCATGCACCGCAGGGCCGCGTGGATCGCGACTTTGCCGCCCGCCTCGACCGCGCGGTATCGCTCTGGCAGGAACGTCCGCCGGCCAGCGTGGTCCTCCTCGGCGGAGGCGGCCCTGGGGAACCCACCGAGGCCGAGGTCGCCCGCCTGGGCCTGTTCGCACGCGGCATGGCCGCCGACGCCCCGCTCCGGCTGGAGGCGGCGTCGCGCGACACCCTGCAGAACCTGCGCAACGCCAGGCTGCTGCTGTTCACCGCGGCCGCCGGCGCGATCGATACGGGGATACCGGCGCTGCCATCGGCGCCGATCCG
>JALYOG010000028.1 GCA_030856985.1 Pseudomonadota bacterium
GCCGGTGGCCACGAGCCCGGAGGCCGGCGGCGCCTGGTCGACCCGGCCGCTGCCGAGCGCGATGCGAACCCCGGTCTGTCCCTTGCTGCTCCGGGCGCGCAGCGCCATCAGCTCGCCAAGCCCGACCCGCACCTCGCCGGTACCCAGCGGCAGCGGCGTGTCGATCGTCGCCGCGATCGGCCTCGCGGCCGGTTTGCGCAGCGGCGCCGGCAGCGTGAGCTCGGTGCCGACCAGGTTCGAGTTCATCTGCAGGCGCGCGGTGGCCGCGTCGCCCGGCCGCGCGCGAGGCACGACGATTCCCACCGTCCAGGCGGAGTGCCCCTCCACGTGCGGCTTGAGCCATGCCAGGTCCGGCGCGCGGTCGAGCACCTCGTCGGCGGCCAAAGCGACCTCCAGGCCGGCCTCGAAGGCATTGGCCCGATCGCGCACGTAGCCCTCGCCCGCCCTCAGCGCGAGACGGCCGTGCTGGCCGCCGTGGCGCGCACGCAGGTCGTCGGCCCTGAACCCGCTGCGGCCGTATTCGATCCGGCCCGCCACCTGGTCGAAGGCCAGTTTCCAGCGCCGATCGGCCAGCCTGGCATCGCTCAGCCGCACCTCGCCGCCGAACTCGGCCGCACCATCGGCCTGCAGGGGCAAGGCCAGGTCGAAGTCCGCAGTGGCGGCACCGCTGGCGCTGAGACTGGCGAAGGTCTCGGGGTGCATCTTCTGCAGCGGCGTCCGCCGCAGCAATCCCAGCAGTTCGCCCGCGCCGCCGCCGCCCTGCGCGTGCACCCGCAGGGTGCCGCCGCGGTAGCGGTCCACCCCGGCGCGCAAGGTTCCGATGCGGACGCCGGCCGTCGAACCGGCGCCGTCGACAGTGAAGCCCGGGCCCAGGAATGCCAGCTTCGCGTCGATGTTCTCCACGACCGGCCAGTCGGGCCGATACCGGACCGTGGCATCGGCGACGCGTGCGCTGGCCTGCAAGCGTCCCGCCGTGCCTTCGAAAGGCCACTGGTCGAGATCGCCAGACACCAGCACGCGTCCGTCGCGCACAGTGCCGGCGATCAGCGCCGCGTCCAGCCACTGGATCAGTTTCGGCGGCATGACCCGGTGCAGCCAGAACTCCCTGACCAGGGTCAGATCGGCATCGTCGAGCGTCGCGGCGAGGTCGATTCTCGGGCGGGAGCCGTCGCCCTGCCAGCGCAGGCCACCGCGCAGGTCCGCGCCGTAGCCTTGCCCGGCCAGGCGCAGCGCCGGCGTGCCCAGGCGCCAGTCCTCGCCGTCGCGCCAGCCCATCACCGCCCCCTGAAGGGTGACCGTCTTGCCGGTCGCGAAGCCTGCCGGCCAGTCGAACCGCACCTGCGCCCCGGGATCGGGTTCGAGTACGAAACCGCTGCCGTCGCCTTGCAGTCGACCCGCCAGCCCGGTCAGACCCGGCAGGTTCTGCACCGGTGCGAACCGCAGCGATTCGAAACGGGCATCGGCGGCCATGGCCCCGCCGCGGCGGCCGACGATGCGCAGGTCGTGCACCGTGGCATCGGGGCTCGCGGCATGCAGCCAGCGCCGCAGCGACAGCGGCAGTCGGTCGCTCAATGCGGCCACCGACAGCAGCGGTCCGGCCTGGAGCTGTTCGGCGAGCACGCCGAAGCGATCGCCACCGGCGATCAACAGGCCGTCGAGGCGATGCACGAGCTTGCCCTCGGTGAGCCGCATGCTCGGCGCGTCGAGCCGCCATCCGTCCCGTGCCAGGCGCCAGCGCGCGCTGGCCTGGACGTGTTCGAAGCGAAGCTGCGGCCGCGTCGGGCCCGGTTCCAGCGCGGCGCCGCGCAGGACCACGTCGTCCAGCGCAGTCTCCACCGTGACCATGGCGATGCGGTGGCGACGCAGTTCCGCCCAGGCCTCGGCCCGCCCGGTGCCGGTCTCGACCTTCACGCCCGCCAGCTGCAGCAGCGCCGACCACTGCGCCAGGTGCGCCCGGCGCGAGCCGGCATAGGCCAGACCGCTGCCCTCGCCCCGATCGAAGTCCAGCCGCCCGTCGAGCGCGCCCTCCGCACCGCGCCCGCTGGATCCGGCGGGCCAGGCACGGACGCCTGCACGGACGCGATCGCCATCGACGCGCAGGCGCAGGTCGATGCGCGGAATATGCGCTGCGATGCCCAGCGCCGGCGCCAGCACCGCCATCTCGCCGTCGATCACCTGCAACTCGCCGAGTCCTTCCAGAGCAGCCAGCGGGTCGACACCGGACTGTCGCTGACCCGGCAGACCGCGTACCTGCCAGCGGCCGTCGTCGGAGCGCTCCAGGGTGAGCGCGAGCCCGCGCAGGCGAAGCTCGGAGAACGAGCCACCCGGCAGCAGGCCGGCGTAGATCGACACCAGCATTTCGGCATCGCCCACGGTGAACGCCTGCGCGCCCTGGCCCACCCGCAGGTTGTCGAGCTCCAGCAGCGGCCCGCGCCGCGTCCATGCGGTCCGGACCTCATCGAATGCCACCACCCGACCCGTGCGCTGGCCCAGCCATGCCGCAACCCTGTCGGGATGGCGCTCGACCAGCGGCAACAGCTGGCTCACAGTGCCGAGCACCATCGCCACCAGCACCAGCATCACCGCGACCGCGTAGCCGAGGCCACGGCGCGCCAGGCGCAGGCGACGACGAAGGGCGCTCACTGCGGGGGCCGGGGGCTGGGGGGAAAAGCAGCCGCCAGGGCGAAGCAGAGCCCAGGAAGCACGAATTGCCGATCTTCCCCGGCCCCAGGCCCCCGACCTCCGACCTCCGCCTCAGAGCAGGACGACATCGAACTGCTCCTGCGAATACTGCTCGTCGGACTGGAAACGGATCGACTTGCCGAGGAATTCCTCCAGTTCCAGGATCGCGGCCGACTCCTCGTCGGTGATGCGCGCGACCACCTTCGGGGAGGCGATCACCAGCAGGCGCGCGGCGTCGAACTGCCGCACCTGGCGCACGATCTCGCGGAAGATCTCGTAGGTGACGGTCTCGGCCGTCTTCAGCGTGCCGCGGCCGCCGCACTGGTGGCAGGGCTCGCTGAGCTGGCGCTCCAGGCTTTCGGTGGTGCGCTTGCGGGTCATCTCGACCAGCCCGAGCGGCGAGAAGTCGTAGACCGTGGTCTTGGCGTGGTCGCGGGCCAGGGCCTTTTCGAGCTGGCGCAGGACCTGGCGCTTGTGCTCGGCATCGTGCATGTCGATGAAGTCGATGATGATGATGCCGCCCAGGTTGCGCAGGCGCAGTTGCCGCGCGACAGATTGCGCCGCTTCGAGGTTCGTGCGGTAGACGGTTTCCTCCAGCGTGCGTTGTCCGAGGAACGAGCCGGTATTGACGTCGACCGTGGTCATCGCCTCGGTCTGGTCGATGACCAGGTAGCCGCCGGATTTCAGCGGCACCTGCTTGGCCAGCGCGCGCTGGATCTCGTCTTCCACGCCGTACAGGTCGAAGATGGGCCTGGCGCCGGCGTAATGCTCGATCTTCTCGTCCAGCCCCGGCAGGTATTGCGCCGCGAACTCGCGCAGGCGGTCGCAGGTCTCGCGCGAATCGACCTTCACCCTTTCCACGTCGCGGCGCATGAGGTCGCGCACGGCGCGCAACGGCAGGCTGAGATCTTCGTAGACCCGGCCTCCGACGCGCGCGGTCTGCGAGTTCTGCTCGATCAGCGCCCAGGCCCGGCCGAGATACGCGACATCCTCGGCGAGCGCTTCGGACGACTGCCCTTCCGCATTGGTGCGCACGATGTAGCCGTGCTGGGTGCCCGGCGGCGTCAGCGTGGATGCGAGCGCGGCGATCTGCGACTTGAGCCGCAGCCGTTCGGCTTCGTCCTCGATCCGCGCCGACACACCGATCACGCGCGTGCGCGGCAGCAGCACCAGGTAACGCGACGGGATGCTCAGCTGGGTGGTGAGCCGCGCGCCCTTGCCGCCGATCGGGTCCTTGACGACCTGCACGATGATTTCCTGGCCGTCGCGCAACAGTTCGGCGATCGGGCGCGTCGGCACCGGTGGCAGCGGCGCCTCCTCGGCCGCGCCGGCACCGTTGGCAACCGGGCCTGGCTTGATGATGTCGGCCGCGTGCAGGAATGCCGCGCGCTCCAGGCCGATGTCGATGAACGCCGCCTGCATCCCCGGCATGACCCGCTGGACGCGGCCCTTGTAGATGTTGCCGACGACGCCGCGCGACCAGCCGCGCTCGATGTGCAGCTCCTGCAGCATGCCGTTCTCGACCACCGCCACGCGGGTCTCCCTCGGCGTCACATTGACCAGGAGTTCCTCGGTCATGCGACTACCCGGGCCACGGCGGGCCTGCGGCGGGATGAGCGCTCGGCGGCACTGCCGATACGGCGCCGGCGCGCGCAACTCTGGCGCGGCTCGCCCGTGCGCGTCACGCGAGGGCTCCGAACTGGCGCAGCAGCGCGGCGGTCTCGTACAGCGGCAATCCCATGACGCCGGAGTAACTTCCCGACAGGTGCCGCACGAAGCGTTCGGCGCCGCCCTGGATCGCGTAGCCGCCGGCCTTGCCCTGGCATTCGCCGGACGCGACGTAAGCGGCGATCTGCACGTCGTTGATCGCAGCGAAGGTGACCTCCGATACCGACACGGCCTGCTCCGCACGAACCTTGCCGGCCATCAGCGTGACCGCCGATAGCACCCGGTGGGTGCGCCCCGAGAGGCGACGCAGCATCGATGAGGCATGCTCGTCGTCGGACGGCTTGCCGAGAACCTCGTCGTCGAGGATCACCTCGGTGTCGGCGCCCAGCACCAGCGCGCCCGCACCGGGGGTGACCTTCGACCAGCCCGCTACGGCTTTTTCGCACGAGACACGGCGCACGTAGGCCTCGGCTGTCTCGCCGGGCTGCCGCTGTTCGGGTATGTCGAGGTCGATCGGCTCGAAGGCCAGGCCGAGACGGGCCAGGAGTTCGCGTCGGCGCGGGGATCGGGAGGCGAGATATAGCATCCAACGCAGGATAACCCGCGCCGACTGAGCGCCAGCCGCGCGTGAACACGCCAACCCCGATCTGCCTCACGATGCGTTCACCGGGTCGGGGCCTCACTGCCGGCCTCGTTCCGCGCCGATCGACGTCCTGGTCCTTCGGTCCAATCCAGCAACACATCCACAACCTGGAGTTCCAGATGCCATCTCCAACGTCCATGCACCGGCTCCTGCTGCTGGCCGCGATCAGCACCGGCCTCGCCTGCACCACGACAACCGCGAGCGCACAGGCACCGACCACCGCGCCATCGCCGGTGGTGGTCGGCGTCAACCCGTCCACCGGTACCCTGCTGTCGGTCTCGGCGCAGGGTGAGGCACGCCGCGTGCCCGACGTGGGGCGTGTTTCGGCGGGCGTGGTGACCCAGGCCGCGGACGCGAACGCCGCGATGCGCGCCAATGCCGAGCAGATGACCCGGGTGATCGACGCGATCGGTCGCGCCGGAATCGCCGGCCGCGACATCCAGACCAGTGGCGTCAGCCTCAACCCGCAATACCGCTACGACGAAAACCAGCCGCCTGCCATCACCGGATACCAGGCCAGCAACGCCGTGCAGATCACCGTGCGCGACCTGGCCCGGCTCGGCGCGATTCTCGACGCGCTCGTGTCGGTGGGAGCCAACCAGATCAACGGCCCCAGCCTCGAAGTCGAGGACACCCAGGGCGCCTACGACGAAGCCCGCCGCGCTGCCCTGGAACAGGCGCAGCAGCGCGCCCGCATGTATGCGGCGTCCCTGGGCATGCAGGTGCGGCGGATAGTGAGCATCAGCGAGGGCGCCGGCATGGGCCCGCCGATGCCGATGATGGCGATGGCGCGCATGGAAAAATCCAGCGATACCCCGATCTCACCCGGTGAAAACACGCTTTCGGCCAATCTGGACGTCGTGTTCGAATTGGAGCGCTGATCCACATGCCCGACAAGACCGCACCACCCGCGCCAGATCCGCACTCGGGGAAGAACCCCGGATACGCCGAGTCGCAACCGCGCGACAAGCGTGACGTGAAGATCGACAACCCGCGTCCACAACCCAACCCCGACGACGGCGGCGTAAACCGCGACCCGGAGGTCGAAGCTGACCCCGCTCGCGAGGACGACTGAGCCGCGCCGGTTCCGACGCTCGACCACCCGGCGGCCCCGCAATCCTGAACAGGAGCTGCGCAGGCCGCCGGGGTGCTATTGCGAAGACCGCCGCCGGCGGCGCAGCTTCGAGGCGTGGCACCGCCGGCGGTGCGGTCACCCCGAAAGCGATGTCCACGCGTTGTTGTTCGTAGCGAATTCCGGTCGCCCCAGGGCGCCGGACTCCAGCGCCCTGGCGCGGTCAGGGCGCAGCCGACGACAGGAGCTGTCCATGACACGCACCGCCGATCATTCGACCTCCCCCCACCTCTCCCCGGCCGGTTCATCCGCATCGCGGACCCGGGCCCCGGGACCGCGCGTCCGCCTCGACGGCGAGCGCATCGCCGCCAGTGCCAGTGCGATCGCCGCCCATGTCGTCGTGCTGATGCTGGTGCTGGTACCGGTGGCGGCGCCGCAGTTGATCCCCGGCATCACCGACACCGAAGTGATCTGGGTGCCGCGCGAGCCGCGACCGCTGATCGAGCCGATCCCGGTGCCGGTCACGGCACCGCCCGCCGCCACCCAGCCGCGAACCCCGGCCCAGGCGCAGCCGGTGGATCCACCCGTGCAGATCGCCGAGGCGGAACCCGGCGACATCGCCGCGGTCATCCAGACACCGCCAGCACAGACGATCGGCACCACGGGCCCGATCGACTCCATCGCACTGCCGCAGACCGGGATGCAGTTGCAATACGCGTCGGCGCCGCCGCCGGCTTACCCGCGCGACGCGCTGCGCGAGGGCCTCGGCGGAACCGTGCTGCTGCAGGTGCTGGTGGACACCGACGGAAAACCGCTGCAGGTCGACGTCGCACGCAGCAGCGGGCACCGCTCGCTCGACCGCGCCGCGCGCCGCCACGTGCTCGCGCGCTGGATGTTCCGCCCCGCGATCCAGGACGGCCGGCCGGTGCAGGCCATCGGACTGGTGCCGGTGGAGTTCGCGTTGCGCCAGTAGGTCGTGCTCGACGATCCCCTCTCCCGGGCGGGAGAGGGGAAAAGCCGACTGGTGCGTTCAACCGCGGTGGTAGGGGTGGTTGGCCAGCATCGCGGCGGCCCGGTACAGTTGCTCGGCGGCGAGCAGCCGCACCAGCATGTGCGGGAGGGTCAGCGGACCGAGCGACCAGGTCTCGTCGGTGCGCGCCAGCACGGACTCGGCATGGCCTTCCGGTCCACCGATCAACAGCGCGAGGTCGCGGCCATGGGAACGCCAGTGCTCCAGCCGCTGCGCGAGCTGCTCGGAGCTCCAGGTCTTTCCGTGTCCGTCCAGCGCCACCAGCAGCGCCGATTTCGGCAGCGCCGCGATCACGCGCGCGCCCTCGTCGGCGGTCGCCCGGGCGGTGTCGCGGTTCCTGCCGCGCAAGCCGGGCTCGATCTCCACCAGTTCCAGCGGCAGCCAGTGCGACAGGCGTTTCTGGTATTCGGCAAAGCCCTCGGCCACCCAGCGCGGTGCGCGTTCCCCAACGGCGATCAGGCGGGCTTTCAAGGGCAGGCCCACGCTGCCGTATCCAGCGGCACGCCCGCGCCTGCGGGGGCCCACGACGAAACGGCGCCTCGCCGGCGCCGTCGTCGCTGCGATCCTGCGGGGTCGCCGATCACGCGCGCACTAGGACCGGTCTTCCATGTGCGCCCGGTCGGCATCCCCGTATTCGTCCATTTCGTCCGGAGGCTGGTCGCCGACGGTCCACAGGCGCTCCAGTGCATAGAACTCGCGCACCCGCGGCAGCATCACGTGCACGACGACATCGCCCAGGTCCACCAGCACCCATTCGGCCTCGCGCTCGCCCTCCACGCCCAGCGGCATGATGTCGAGCTTCTTGGAGAACACGACCACCTCGTTGGCGATCGATTTGACGTGGCGGGTCGACGTGCCCGATGCGATCACCATGAAGTCGGTGACGCTGCTCTTCTCGCGAACGTCGATTTCGACGACGTCCTTGGCCTTGAGCTCCCCGAGCGCATCGCGCACCGTCTGCAGCAGGGCGTCCGTGGACGGCGGCGGAGTGGGCAGGCGGGTCTTGATGACTTGGGCTTGGCTGGTCAAGGGATGCTCTGGGAAACGTCGTGTGGTCGATTATAACGGAGCCGATGATGACCGCCGGCCGGCATATAGCCGGTGACGGTCGGTGTAGCCGGCGACCGCCTCCGGCACCAGGTGGCGCCAGGGCCTGCCGGCCGCAATGCGCTCGCGGATGTCGCTGGCCGACTCCGGTCGCAGCGGCTGGCCGAGGCGGAACAGCTTCCCCGCGGGCGCCGCCCGCAGGGACCCGGGATCGTCGACCCAGCGCCCGGCGAGGAAGGCCTGCAGCTGCGGCGGCAGCGGCGCAGCCGGCGTGTTGCCGGCGCGCTCGGCGATCACAAAGTGGGCCATGTCGAACAGGGCCTGCCAGTCTTTCCAGCCGGCCAGCCCGCAAAGGCTGTCGCTGCCGATCAGCAGCGCGACAGGCGCCTGGTCGCCGAGTTCCGCGCGCAACCGGCGCAGTGTCTCGGCGCTGTAGGACGGCGCCTGGCGATCGAACTCGCGACGATCCACCAGCAGTCCCTCCTCGCCTGCCACGGCCAGGTCGAGCATCCGCGCCCGCTGCTGCGCGCTGGCGCCAGGCGCCCGCCGGTGCGGCGGATCCGGGGCCGGCATCAGGCGGATGATCGCCTCCAGCGTGTCCCGCGCGTCGCGAGCGACCGCGAGATGGCCGTTGTGAACCGGATCGAAGGTGCCACCGTAGAGAACGGTGAGCGGCGTCGGTCGCGGCATCACGCGCCGGAGCTTGCCAGCAGCCGGGCGGCACGCGGATCGGCCACCGCCAGCAGCAGCCGTTCCAGCGCGATCCACGCATCCTGCGGGTCCTGCCCTGCGACCGGACGGCCCTTGGCGATGCGGTCGACGCGTCCGGCATGCACGACGAACGCATCCCAGTGCGCCGCCGGGTGGCGCCGAAGTGCGCGCTGGTAGATCGCCTGCTTGGAATCCCAGATGCGCTGCGCCTTGAACTCCGCCGCGAGGTTTCCCCCTCGCTCCTGCACCTGGGCCAGCGCCGCGCCACGCTGCAGCTCCATGACCACCATTCCCAGCAGCGCCGGCACCGCCTCGCCCTCGCTGCGCAGGCCCGCGAGCATGCGCGACACCTGCGGGCCCTCGCCGTTGAGGGCTGCGTCGACGAGTCGGAACACGTCGAAGCGGGCGGCGTCGGCGACCAGCGCGTCCATGCGTTCGACGTCCAGGGTGCCGCCGTCGCCGAGCAGGACCAGCTTGTCGACCTCCTGCGCGGCCGCGAGCAGGTTGCCCTCGACACGGTCGGCCAGCCGCTGCACCGCGGCGCGGTCGGCCTTGACGCCGCGGGCGCGGAGGCGGCGCTCGATCCATTCGAGCAGTTCGTGCGGCTTGACCGGCCAGGCAATGGCGACGCACCCGATGCGCGCGAGCGCCTCGCTCCATTTGCCGCCGTGCTGCCGGCTCCACTCGCCGGCGGTGACCATCAACACCACGTCGACCGGAGGCGCGGCGCAGAAGTCGCTGATCAGGGCCGCGCCGTCCTTGCCGGGTTTGCCGGTCGGCAGCCTCAGCTCGATCAGGCGGCGGCTCGCGAACAGGCTCGGTGCGCGGAAGCTGGCTTCCATCGCAGCCCAGTCGGCCTCACGCCGGCCCTCGGTCTCGTAGACCTCGCGCTCGGCGATGCCCTGCCGCCTGGCGGCCGCGCGAACCGCATCGGCGGCCTCGAGCACGCGCAGCGGCTCCGGACCGGCGATCAGGTAGGCGGGAAGAAGTGGCTCCGATTCGAGCTGGCTGGCCAGCTGTTCCGGCTTCAGCTCCATCTCAGTTCGGCGCGGGCTGCCCGCTGCCGCTCAGCCCCGCGGCATCGCCGCCGCGCGCCACGACGCCGAGCCGGCGCAGGACGGATGCGGCCATTTCACGGCTCAACTCGCGGACCAGGATGGACCGCTCGCCTTCGCTGCCGATGGAGGCATTCGGTATCGCGATGTAGTCGCGCGACAGCTCGATGGTCTGCTGCGGCACCAGCTTGCTGCCGTCGCCCTTACGCAGCTCGAACACCACCGCGTAGCGAAGGCTGAATTCCTGCCCGCGCCCGAGCGCGTCCACGCTGATCGGGGTATCGCCCCAGCGCTCGGCCTTGATGTCGAGCACGCTGGGATTGAGGTCCGCGGAGGTGGCCGGGACCGCACCGGCGCGCGTGAGCGCCTGCGCGAGCGATTCGGCCAGGGGGCTGACGGGGTCGACGGACACCACTTTCACCGGCCCCAGGTCGGGCGGAAGCGTCAGCGCGGCGCGAAGTTGGAAGCCACAGGCCGCAAGGCCCAGCGTGAGAAGGATCGGCAGGAGGAGACGGGTCATTGGCGAAGTCTGGACGACGCGGGCGAAGGCGGCAAGCGCGCTGGCCCGACGGCCTGCCGCCGGTTTGCCGGAGCGAGGCCGAAAAACGCCGCGGCGACCGATACGCGAGCCCTCAGCCGGCGACGATATTGACGATCTTGCCCGGCACGACGATCACCCGCCGTACCGACTGCCCCTCCAGGAACCGCGCCACGCCCGGCTCGGCCAGCGCGAGGCGCTGCACCTCGTCGTTGTCGGTGCCCACGCCCACGTCGATCGTCCCGCGAAGCTTGCCGTTGACCTGCACCGCCACCGTGACGGCGTCGCGCTGCAGCGCCGCCGGATCGGCCTGCGGAAACGGCACGTCCTCCAGCAGCGTCTCCGGGTGGCCCAGCGCCTGCCACAGCGCGTGGCTCATGTGCGGCGTCACCGGGTTGAGCAGCAGCACCATCGCCTCGAGCGCCTCGTGGCGCACCGCGCGGCCCTGGTCGCTCATGTCGTCGAACTTCGACACGTGGTTGAGCAGTTCCATCAAGGCCGCGATCGCGGTGTTGAAGCTGTGGCGACGGCCGTAGTCGTCGCCGACCTTCTCGATCGTCGCGTGCAACTGCCGACGCAGGGTCTTGTGCGCCGCGTCGAGCCTGGTGGTGTCGACTTCCGGATGATCGGGCTGGCCCACATGCGACAGCACCTCGCGCCAGAACCGGCGCAGGAACCGCGCCATGCCCTCCACGCCGGCTTCGTTCCACTCCAGGGACTGTTCCGGCGGCGCGGCGAACATCGAGAAAAGGCGCACAGTGTCGACGCCGTATTTTTCGACCATCTGCTTCGGGTCCACGCCGTTGTTCTTCGACTTGGACATCTTCTCCACGCCGCCGATCGAGACCGGCTGTCCATCGGCCCTGAGCTTAGCCCCGGCGATCCGGCCACGCTCGTCGCGCTGGATCTCCACGTCGGCCGGGTTGATCCAGTCGCGGCTTCCATCGTCCAGCTGCCGATAGAAGGTTTCGGCGATCACCATGCCCTGGGTCAGCAGGTTGACCACCGGCTCGTCGCTGGCGATCAGGCCCTGGTCGCGAAGCAGCTTGTGATAAAAGCGGAAGTACAGCAGATGCAGGATCGCGTGCTCGATCCCGCCGATGTACTGGTCGATCGGCAGCCAGTGATCGGCGCGTTCGTTGACCTGGGTGGCGGCGCCCGGGGAGGTATAGCGTGCGTAGTACCAGCTCGATTCCATGAAGGTGTCGAAGGTGTCGGTCTCGCGCTCGGCGGCACCACCGCAGCTCGGGCACGAGGTCTTGCGCCATTGCGGATCGGCCTTGATCGGCGAGCCCGTGCCCATGAACTCGACGTCTTCGGGCAGCAGCACCGGCAACTGGTCCTCGGGCACCGGCACCGCGCCGCAGGACTGGCAGTAGATCACCGGAATCGGACAGCCCCAGTAGCGCTGCCGGCTGACGCCCCAGTCGCGGAGGCGGAAGTTGACGCGCCGCGCACCGCTGCCGTGGGTCTCCAGTCGCGTGGCAATGGTCTCGAACGCCTGCTCGAAATCCATGCCGTCCAGATCGCCGGAATTCACCAGCCAGCCGCGCTCGGTCCACGCGCCCTGCTCGTCCATCCGGCGTTGGAAGTCCTCGATCACCTGCACGGCGGCGCGCGTGTCGTAGGCGTCCGTGGCGCGCGCTTCGCCCAGCGCGACGGCCATCGGGTCGGCGTGCTGTCCCAGGTCGCGCTGGATCTCCAGCAGTGCCTCCCTCACGACGTCGGGCACGACCACGGTCTTCACCGGCAGGCGGTAATGGCGGGCGAACTCCCAGTCGCGCTGGTCGTGGCCCGGCACGGCCATGACCGCGCCGGTGCCGTAGCTGATCAGCACGAAGTTGGCGACGTACACCGGCAGCACTTCGCGGCTGATCGGGTGGATCGCGCGCAGGCCGGTGTCCATGCCGCGTTTTTCCTGCGTTTCCAACTCCGCCTCGGTGGTGCCGCCCTTTCGCAGCTCGGCGATGAACGCCGCAAGATCGGCGTCGGTGGCCGCCGCCTGCAGCGCCAGCGGATGTTCGGCGGCGATCGACAGGAAGGTCGCGCCCATCAGCGTGTCGGGCCGCGTGGTGAACACGGTGATCGGCGCGACCGCATTGGCGCGTTCGTCGCGCACGTCGAAGCGGATCTCCAGGCCCTCGGAACGCCCGATCCAGTTGCGCTGCATGGTCTTGACCGACTCCGGCCAGCCGGGCAGCGTGTCCAGACCGTCGAGAAGCTCCTGCGCGTAATCGGTGATCCGAAGGAACCACTGCGGTATTTCGCGCTTTTCGACCAGCGCGCCGGTGCGCCAGCCGCGGCCGTCGATCACTTGTTCGTTGGCGAGCACGGTCTGGTCGACCGGGTCCCAGTTGACGACCGAGTTCTTGCGGTAGGCCAGCCCCCGCTTCATCAGGCGCACGAACATGCGCTGCTCGTGCACGTAGTACGAAGGCTCGCAGGTGGCGAACTCGCGCGACCAGTCGATCGCGTAGCCCATCATCCGCAACTGCTGCTTCATGTGCGCGATGTTGGCGTAGGTCCACTTCGCCGGCGCGGTCTTGTGCTTTATCGCCGCGTTCTCGGCCGGCAGGCCGAAAGCGTCCCAGCCCATCGGCTGCAGGACGTTGAAGCCGCACATGCGCTTGTGGCGGCTGATGACGTCGCTGATCATGTAATTGCGCACGTGGCCCATGTGCAGCGCCCCGGACGGATACGGCAGCATCGACAGGCAGTAATACTTGGGCCTGGGCGAGCTTTCGTCGACCTCGAACGCGCGGGTGGCATCCCAGAACCGCTGGGCGGCGGTTTCCGCGGAGTGCGGGTCGAACGCGGGGAGGTCGTGGGGGACTTGGCTGGACACGGTTTTCGGCGCAACAGGGAAGACCCGGAAGCCTACCGCAGTGCACAACGGGCTGCCATTCAGACTGGTGCCAGCCAGGGCCGGGAGGGCGTACCTCCGCATGGTGCCGAGCCCGGCCTGTGCGACGGTCCCGGGTGCCGTGTGCGGCGACGGGTGTGATAATCCGACTCGCGTCGGCGCTGGCAGAAGACCCTTTTTCGGGCCTTCTGGTGCGGCGAGTACGACGCAGCGATGCACGGCTTCGGGTCGGCGCGCGGGCTTGCACCCGCAAACCCGGACACGCACCTGTCGTTGGTAAAAGCCGCATCGATGCTCGCCCACTACGATCTGGCCGACGCCAGACTGGCCGATGCGCTGCAACGCTTTGCTTTCCCGGGATAGCCGCCTTCCAGCTGCACGCTGCACTGCGCGACGTGCCGGGCGACATCGATCGGGCGCGCACGCGGCGTCGGCCATTCGCCGCCGACCCGCTGTGCCGACAGTACGGGCGCGCGCTCGCGGCGATTCCAGGACTCCGCGGCACCGCGCGACGAAGCAGGTGCGGACGCTCAGGCAATTGCGCGCGTGGACAGCCTGCGCTGGGTGCAGCGCCACGCGACCGGCGCACACGTCCACGTCGGCCTTCCAGCGGACGTGCTGCTGCGCGCGTTGCAGGAGGCGCCCGCGCAGGGACTGACGCTGGAATGCGGCGTCTATTTCGGGCGATCGCTGCGACTGATCGCCGACCGCACCCCGGGCCCGGCCCATGGCTTCGACAGCTTCCAGGGCCCACCGGAAGCCTGGAACTCACAGGAGGGCGCCGGCGCGTACAGCACGGCTGGGCGGCTGCCCGTCGTGGCGAACAACGTCACTTTGCATAAGGGGGTGCTTCGAGGATTCGCTGCCGCCGTTCTTCGAGCAGAACCCGCGTCCGATTCGCCTGTTGCACATCGACTGCGATCTCTATGGTTCGACCCGCACGGTGCTTGCCGAAGCGGCACCGTGGCTGGTGCCCGGCACCGTCATCGTGTTCGACGACCTGCTGGGTTACCCGGGCTACGAGCAGCATGAGCTGCGCGCCTTCGAGGAATTCGCCGGCGCGCGGAATCTTTCCCGGGAACTGGTGGCTGCTGCCCTGATGGCCCGGGAGGTGGCGCTACGGATCACTGCGGGCCCGTCGCATGGCCTGCGCGCGGAATGAACCCGACGACTCCTGCGCGACCCGTCACCTGCGGCACTGTATACACGTCGCTGAAATGACCACCAGCAGCAACTCCCTGCGTCAGTACCACTTTCCCATCCTCGCGCTGGCGATCCTGGTAATGCTCGCGGCTGCGGCGACCATGATCCTGGGTGTCCGCGGCGTTGCGCAAAGCACCGCCCAGGTGGAACACAGCTATCGCGTGATTGCCGCGATCCACGCCACGGTAGCGACGGTCCGCGAAGCCGAATCCAGCGCACGCTCGTACCGCATTACCGGCAGCGCCGAACAGCAAGCCGAATACCTGGCGGCGCTTCGCCCGGCGAGAATGCAGTCGGGAGAGGTCGTGGCAATCACCGTGAGCAACCCCGACCAGAATGCGAAGGCCCTGCAGTTGCAGCAGCGGGTCCAGGCGCGGTTGCAGGACATGGCGCAACTGGTGGCGCTTCAGAACAGGCAAGGCGCCGAACGCGCGCGAGAGGCCAGCACCACCGGGACGGGCGTCGCGCTCATGGACGAACTGACCGCGGTCGCCGACGAGATGATCGCCCGGGAACAGGCGCTGCTCCGCAAGCGCCGCCTGGCAAGCCAGACCCGCACCAATCTGCTCACCACCGTCGTCGTACTGGGCCTTACGATTCCCATGCTGCTGCTGGCCCTGCTGCTTGTCGGCCTCACCCGCGAGAACCGTCGCAGCCGGGAACTGGAACGCGAAGCGCAGTTGGCGATGCGCGAGCTTGAAGACTCCCTCGTGCAGCGCGACCGCCTGTCGGAGCAGCGACGCCGACTCGGCCTCTACGCAGGGCTGCTGCAGAGCTGCAACAGCTCCGAAGAAGCCGCCAATGTCACCGGCCATGTGATTTCCGAGCTGCTGCCGTCCTCCGGCGGGCGCTGCTACCTTCTGCGTGCATCGCAGAACCTGGCCGAGACCGTCTGCCGGTTTGGCGACGAATCCATAGCCACTGCCAACCTCCTGCAACCCGAACAATGCTGGGCGCTTCGTCGCGGGCAGCCGCACAGGACCGATCCGCAGCACGGGCATGTGCGCTGCGATCATCTGGACCCCCTCGCGTCTATGGCGGCGCTGTGGACGATTTGCCTCCCGCTGATGGCCCAGGGAGCATCACTGGGAATGCTGCACGTCAGCGCCCGCATGGAGGACGTGGACGCCGATGCCGATAGCGCCGCACTGGAAGCTGTAGCCGAGCAGCTGAGCCTCGCTCTTGCGAGCCTGCAACTGCGCGACACGCTTCGGGTGCAGTCGATCCGCGACCCGCTTACCGGGTTGTTCAACCGGCGGTACCTGGAGGAGAACCTGCTGCTGGAGGTACAGCGCTGCGACCGTCGCGGACTGCCCTTGTCCGTTCTCATGCTGGACGTCGATCACTTCAAACGATTCAACGACCAGCATGGCCACGCCGCTGGCGACGCGCTTCTGTCGAAGATCGGGCATACGCTCGCATCGATGACCCGCACCGAGGACATCGCCTGCCGGTACGGCGGCGAGGAATTCACGATCGTGCTGCCCGAGACCGGCGCAGCCGATGCGCGACACCGCGCGGAGGACATCCGGGCTGCGATCGGTTCCACCACCGTGCAGTACATGCGTCAGAGCCTCGGGCCGAATACCGCCTCCATTGGAGTCGCGACGTTCCCCGCAGACGGCGATGATCCCGACCGGCTGCTGGCGGTGGCCGATGCCGCGCTGTATCGCGCGAAGGCGGCTGGGCGCAACCAGGTCGCTGCACCAGTCGATCCTGGCTGATCGGCTTGGGCCCGCGTCCTCCATCTCCCAAGCGCCGCTCGTCGCGGCGCGCCGGAGCGTCCGGTCGGGTGGGCGCCGGCACGGCAGGCGTGGCGCCCTGAGCGAAGTGCCCGCACGAGGCGATCGCGGCGGTCGACCCGACGGTCTGGACGGCGGGCACACCGGGGCGGCGGCGGCACTCACGCTCGAACTGGCGCCCGTTCGCAGCCAGGACCCATCGTCGCAGTCGTTTATGATCGGGCCCTCGCCTCCCTCGCCGGAATACGTCCATGCGCCTGTTCCCCTGCTCCACGCTGCTCGTCGTGCTGGCCGCCTCTCCTGCGCTTGCGGTCGAATCCGCCACCGCCCTGCAATGCGGCAAGCTGTTCGACAGCCGCAGCGGCAAACTGCTCGATGCACGTACCGTGGTGGTGCGCGACGGCAAGGTGGCCGAAGTGCTCGAAGGCCGCGTGGCGGTCCCCGACAGCCGCACCATCGACCTGTCGGCGCATACCTGCTCGCCCGGATGGACCGACCTGCACGTCCACATGGCCAGCCAGTCCAGTCCGGAGAGCTACTCGGAGGGCTTCCGGCTCGATGACGTGGACTATGCCTTCCGCTCGGTGGGCTATGCGCGCAAGACCCTGCTCGCCGGATTCACCAGCGTGCGCGACCTCGGCGGCGAAGTGACTCCGCACCTGCGCGATGCCATCAACGAAGGACTGGTCGACGGTCCGCGCATCTGGGCCGCGGGCAAGTCGATCGCCACCACCGGTGGCCACGCCGATCCGACCAACGGCTACAACTCGGTGCTGTCGCACCTGCTCGGTCCGCCCGGGCCCACCGAGGGCGTGATCAACTCGGCCGAGGAAGCGCGCCAGGCCGTGCGCCAGCGCTACAAGGAGGGCAGCGACGTGATCAAGATCACCGCGACCGGCGGCGTGCTGTCGTACGCGAAGTCCGCCGACGCGCCGCAGTTCACCGTCGAGGAGATCCGTTCGGTCGTCGACACCGCCAGGGACTACGGCTATCGCGTGGCGGCGCATGCCCACGGCGAGGAAGGCATGAAGCGCGCGGTGCTCGGCGGGGTCGACACGATCGAGCACGGCACCTACATGAGCGACGAGGTGATGTCGCTGATGAAGCAGAAAGGCACCTGGTACATCCCGACCATCCACGCCGGGCGCTTCGTCGCCGAGAAGGCGAAGGTCGAAGGCTACTTTCCCGACGTGGTCCGGCCCAAGGCCGCGCGCATCGGCGCGCTGATCCAGGACACCGCGGGCCGTGCGTACCGCAACGGGGTCAAGATCGGCTTCGGCACCGACATGGGCGTTGGCCCGCACGGCGACAACGCGCGCGAGTTCGCCTACATGGTCGAAGCGGGGATGCCTGCCGCGTTCGCGCTGCAGGCGGCTACGATCCGCGCCGCCGAGGTGCTCGGGGCGAAGGACCAGGGCGTGGTCGAACCGGGCATGCGCGCCGACATCATCGCGATGCCGGGCGATCCGCTGGCGGACATCGACGCCACGATGGGCGTGGACTTCGTGATGAAGGACGGCACCATCCATTCCCAGCCCGCGGCCCGCCCATGAGCGGAGAATGGCTGGGCTACATGGCCGCTGTGCTGACCACGCTTTCGTTCGTGCCGCAGGCGATCAAGACGATCCGCAGCCGGGACACCAGCGGCATCTCGATCAGCATGTATGTGCTGTTCACCGCCGGCGTCGGCTTCTGGCTCGCCTACGGCATTGCCCTGGGCTCGTGGCCGATGATCGGCTGCAACCTGGTGACCCTGCTGCTGGCCGGCACCATCCTTTGCCTCAAGATCCGCTACCGCTGAGTCCTGCGCCGCGTGGCGGCTCCCGCCATCAGCAACGCCGCGAACCACAACGCGAGCCCGAGTCGCTGCGAAATGCCGATCGGCAGACCCGGCGACTGGTACAACAGGAACACCGGCAGCAGCACCGCCCCTGCCGCGGCGGCGATGCGCAGACCGCCCTGTCCGTGGCCCGCACGGAGCCCGACGGCAAGCAGCACGCCTCCCGGCACGAAGGCCAGCCACCACAGCGTCCATGCGGTCGCGTGCATGCGTCCGGCGCTGGCGTCCAGATCCTCCGGATCCAGCGGAAACAGGCCCTGGGCGGCAAATGCCAGCGCCGACAGCAGCCACATCCAGCTGCCGATCCGCGCCGGCCCACGAGCCCCGTCCAGGCGCCCGCGCAGGGCGAACATGACCATTGCCGCCAGCAGTCCAGGCACCATGAAGCCGAGTAGATTGAACGCGATCGCCAGCGGCTGCCCCTGCGCTCCGAGCAGGGCCGGCGGGTGAAGCACCTGCGAATATCCCTCGGTGGCACTGCCGAACCCCACCAGCGCCAGCACGAAAGATGCGGTCGCCAGCGCCGCTGCCGCGTCGGTCCTTCCGATCATTCGCTTCCCGCCGCTTGCGCCGTGTGGCCTCATCCGCGAGGGTACGTGGAACGAGCCCGCAGCACCGTCGACACGGCCATGCATTCGATGCGCCCGGCCCCGAGGTGTTTGTTGGAATGGGCTGCATCCGCCACCATGTGGGGCTGATCGCCTCAGGGAGTTGCCCATGTCCGCCACCGCCGATCCGTTGCCGCACGTCATCGACGTCACCACCGACAGCTTCGAGGAGCAGGTCCTGCGCAAGTCGCTGCGCGTTCCGGTCCTGGTCGAGTTCTGGGCGGAATGGTGCGCGCCGTGCAAGCAGCTGGGACCCGTGCTGGAAAAGGTCGCGGCCGATTATCATGGCGGGTTCGTGCTCGCTCGCATCGATGTCGAAAAGGAACAGCAACTCGGCGCCGCGTTCCAGGTGCGCTCCATCCCGAGCGTGTTCCTGCTTCGCGAGGGCGAGCTGTTCGCCAATTTCGCGGGCGTGCTGCCCGAGGCGCAGGTCCACGAGTTCCTGAAGAAGCACGGCGTCATGCCGGCGCCGGCGCCGGAAGAAGAGGTGGTCGACACCGGCCCGGTCGATCCGCACGCAGAGGTGATCCGGCTCCGGCAGGAACTGCTCGCCACTCCCGACGCCGACACCCTGAAGCTGGATCTGGCGCTGATGCTGCTGCAGACCGGCGCATCGGCGGAAGCCGAGCAGCTGCTCGACGGGCTGCCGGCAAACCTTGGCACCGACGACCGGGCGCAGCGCGCCCGCGCGCGGCTGGCGATGATCGCCCGGCTCAGGGATGCACCCCCGCCTCCCGTGCTGGAAAAGGCGATCGCCGTCGATCCCGACGACCTCGGCGCGCGGTACCTGCTGGCTTCGCAGCTGATCCTGGGCGGCCAGCCCGAGGCGGGGCTCGAGCAGCTCATCGAGATGCTGCGAAGGGATCGGAACTACGAGGGCGGGCTTCCGCGCAAGGCGCTGATCGAAGCCTTCCTGGTGGTCGAGGACGAGCAACTGGTCGGCCGCTTCCGCCGCAAGATGGCCTCGCTGCTGTTCTGATTTCCCCGGGCGACGGGGCAGCGAGTGCGCGGCAGCCGCGGCTTTTTCGCGGGGCCGCGGCGTCCACTGTACGCATCCGTAGGTAATATCCTGGGATGAAAGCCAGCACCTTCCGCCACCTGTTGAACGCGTGGCCGCCGTTCCTGTTCACGGGTATCCGCGTGACCGCGATCTCGGCCGACTTCCGCCACGCGCGCGTCGAGTTGCGGATGCGGCCGTGGAACCGGAATTACGTCGGCACCCACTTCGGCGGCAGCCTGTTCGCAATGACCGATCCGTTCTGGATGCTGCTGGCGATCAACCTGCTCGGCCGCGACTACATCGTCTGGGACAAGGCCGGCGCGATCGATTTCCTGAAGCCCGGCCGCGGCACGGTGCACGCCTGCTTCGACATGGAGCCTGCGGTGCTCGATGAACTTCGCTCCGGCACGCAGGACGGGAACCGGTGCCTGCGATGGTTCCAGACCGACGTCATCGATGCGCAAGGCGACGTCGTGGCGAGGATACGCAAGCAGCTTTACGTGCGGCGCAAGCCGCCGAAGCGCTCCGACGCCCTTGATCGGGAGCATGGCGAGGGCGCCTCGGCGCGCGGCGTCGCGACATCAGCAGGGCGCTGATCCCCGGCCGAGGCGCCTTGCCGCACTGGCGTGACGCGCGTCGCATATCGCGCGGCACTGCGAGGACGCCAGCGCGATGCGCGGTATGCCAGCGGCAACGGCACCGCGCTATGCTGCGACCGCACCAGGGGGCCTGATGAAGGACATGCCGAACAACGACGCGCCACTGCCCCAGATCAAGGGCTACCGGCTGCTGCGCGTGATCAATCACGGCGGCATGTCGATCGTCTACCTGGGCGAGCAACTGGCGCTGTCGCGCGAAGTCGCGATCAAGGTGATGCAGCCGCAGGCGCTGTCGGACGAGGTCAGCCGCCGCAGGTTCGAAAACGAGGTGCGTACCATCGCGCGGCTGGAGCATCCGCACGTGGTCCGCATCTACGAGCTCGGCCGCACCAGCGACGGGCTGCCGTACTACACCATGCCCCACCTCGCCCGCGGCCATCTTGGGCTGCGCAGTTTCAAGAAGGCCGACGGCGAAGTCGACGAGAAGCAGGTGGTCGCCATCCTGCGCACGCTGCTGTCGGCCCTGGAGTACGCCCACAGCCGCGGGGTCGTGCATCGCGACGTCAAGGCCGAAAACGTGCTGTTCGACGACACCGAGCAGCCGCTGCTCGCTGATTTCGGCATAGCGCTGCGCCGCGGTTTCGGCCCGCGCGTGACCGCGGCCGGGCTCGCCGTCGGCAGCACCGCCTACATGGCTCCGGAACAGGCGCGCGGCGAGGACGTGGACGGTCGCGCCGATCTCTACAGCCTCGGCGTGCTCGCCTGGGAAATGGTGACCGGGGAACTTCCCTTCCGCGCCGCCGACGCGCTGTCGATGGCGGTCATGCACGCCCAGGACCCGGTGCCGCGGCTCGCGCCCGAATTCCGGCACTGGCAGCGCTTCATGAATCGCGCCCTGGCGAAGTTGCCTGCGGAGCGCTTCCAGGATGTGCCGCAGATGCGCTCCGCCCTGGGCGCGATCGAGCACCGCCGCAGCTGGCCGCGGCTGGCGAAATGGCGCGACAAGGCCGCGGCTGCGGCACGGCCCGGCAGGCGCACGCTGTGGCTCGGGCTGGGCGCCGCGT
>JALYOG010000067.1 GCA_030856985.1 Pseudomonadota bacterium
GCGGTGGTTCGGGCTGGGCGGTGCCGGGCGCGAGCCCCACGGCCTCGTCGGCAGGCGCCTGGGCGATCGGCGCGGGCTGATCGGCGGCTGTCTGCTGCGAGGGCGCCGTGCAGGCGGTGGCGAGCAGCAGCGTCGCTGCGGCCAGCAGCGGCACGACCAGCCGGTGGGTGAAAGACGGAACGTCCTTGAGCTTCATTGCGTGCCTCCTCAGGCTTTTGCCGCCCAAGTGTCGCGCAGCGTGACGCTGCGGTTGAACACCGGCGCTTCACGCGTGTGGTCACGGCGGTCGGCCACGAAATAACCAAGCCGCTCGAACTGGAATCCCTGCTCCGGGGAGGCCTCGGCGGCGGAGGGTTCGATGTACGCGACGACGCTGCGACGCGACTCGGGATTCAGGTGGTCCTGGTAGGTCTTGCCGTCGCTGTCGTCGTCCGGATCGGGCACCGAGAACAACCGGTCGTACAGGCGCACCTCGGCCTCCACGGCGTGGCGCGCACTGACCCAGTGGATCGTGCCCTTGACCTTGCGGTTCGCCCCTTCCATGCCGGGCCGCGAGTCCGGGTCGAGCGTGCCGCGCAGCTCGATCACCTCGCCCGCGTCGCCCTTGACCACCTCGTCGCAGCGGAATATGCCCGCGCCGCGCAGCCGCACTTCGCCGCCGGGCAGCAGCCGCTTGAACCCCTTGGGCGGTACTTCGGCGAAATCCTCGCGTTCGATCCACAGCGCGCTTGCGAACGGCACCGTGCGCTCGCCGAAGCGCTCGTCCTTGGGATGGTTGGCGAAGGTCAGCGACTCGACGTGGTCGCCAGGCAGGTTGGTGATCGTCAGCTTCAGCGGGTCGAGCACCGCCATGCGTCGCGGCGCGACCGCATCGAGATCCTCGCGCAGGCAGCCTTCCAGCACCGCATAGTCGATCAGCGAGTTCTGCTTGCTGATGCCGAGGCGATCGCTGAACACCCGCAGCGACGCGGGCGTGTAGCCGCGCCGGCGGATGCCCTGCAGCGTCGGCATGCGCGGATCGTCCCAACCGTCGACCATGCCCGCCTGCACCAGCGCCATCAGCTTGCGCTTGCTCATCACGGTGTAGGTCAGGTTCGCGCGCGAGAACTCGATCTGCCGCGGCTTGCTCGCTTCATTCGGAAAGCCCATCGCGAGCAGCGGCGCGAGCAGCTCGGGCGAATTGGCCAGGTCCACCCTGGCCACGCACCAGTCGTACAACGGTCGGTGGTCTTCGAACTCCAGCGTGCACAGCGAGTGGGTGATGCCCTCGATCGCATCGCTCAGCGAATGCGCGAAGTCGTACATCGGGTAGATCGGCCAGGTCGCGCCGGTGTTCTGGTGCTCGACCTTCTTGATCCGGTACAGCGCCGGATCGCGCATGTTGATGTTGCCGGCGGCCATGTCGATCCTCGCGCGCAGCGTGCGCGCGCCGTCGGGGAACTCGCTAGCGCGCATGCGCCGGAACAGTTCGAGGTTTTCCTCGATACCGCGGTCGCGGAACGGCGAGTTGCGACCTGGGCTGGTGAGGGTGCCGCGGTACTCGCGCACCTGCTCGGCGCTCAGATCGCACACGAACGCGTCGCCCTGGCGGATGAGCTTTTCGCCGGCCAGGTAGAACACCTCGAAGTAGTCCGATGCGTGGCGCAGCTGCGCCCACTGGAAGCCGAGCCAGCGCACGTCTTCCTGGATCGCGGCGACGAACTCGGGATCCTCGCGCGCGGGATTGGTGTCGTCGAAACGCAGGTTGCAATGGCCGCCGAATTCCTGCGCCAGGCCGAAGTCCAGGCAGATCGCCTTCGCGTGGCCGATGTGGAGGTAGCCGTTGGGCTCGGGCGGGAACCGGGTCCGGATCGCCTGGTGCTTGCCGCTGGCGAGGTCGTCGCGCACGATCTGGCGCACGAAATCCTGCTTCTCGGGCGGGGCGGCGGCTGTATTCGGATCGGGCGTTGCGGACATGCGGGCAGCACAAGGGGGATGGCCGGGCAGTTTAGCTGCTGGCAGGCGTCGTCGCGTCGGCGGCGGAGTATGCTCGGGCGGAAACCGCGGGAGCGTGCAATGAAAGTCGTCTACGAAGCGGCGAACCTGATCGACGCACACCTGGTGCGGCACGCGCTGGAAGCGGCGCAGATCCCGGTGTACCTGCGCGGCGAGGCGCTGGTCGGCGGCATGGGCGAACTGCCCCTGTTCGGCGTGGTCGGTGTCTGCGTCCCGGAAGCGGCGTGGACCCAGGCGCGTGCGATCGTCGACGAACTCGCGCTCGACGAGCCACTGCCGGGCCAGGCGGTGGACGACGATGCCCTGGGTCCGGACGGGCTGCTGGCCTGACGCCCACGCCCGGGGAGGCTTGATCCGGCTTCTCACCGGCCCGACATTAGCCAGACGCGAGCGGCACCAACGCTGGCGACGACACGAGAAGATCAGCCATTGCGGGAGTACGGCCATGTTCGGCATCGGCGCATACAAGCAACGACTTCCACGAGCGGAGGATGCACTGCCGGGGCGGACCAGCGAGATGCCGCTGCGCGACAACCGCCATCACGTGCTGGGTACGCCGCTGCGCGACGCCTTCGCCGGACTGGCGCGGGTGCATTTCGCGATGGGCTGTTTCTGGGGCGCCGAGCGCTTGTTCTGGTCGCTGCCCGGCCTGGTCACCACCGCGGTGGGATACGCCGGGGGCATCACGCCGAATCCGACCTACCGCGAGGTGTGCAGCGGTCAGACCGGCCACACCGAGGCGGTGCTGGTGGTCTACGCAGCGGCGAACGACCAGGGTGGCGGCACCGGGGCCGATTCGGACACGATCGCATTCGAGGCGCTGCTGAAGGTGTTCTGGGAGGGCCATGACCCCACCCAGGGCATGCGCCAGGGAAACGACGCCGGCACCCAGTACCGCTCCGCGATCCATTGCTACGACCAATCGCAGTTCCGTGCGGCGCTGGCCAGCCGCGATGCCTACCAGGCGCGCCTGACCCAGGCAGGCCGCGCCGCGATCACGACCGAGATCGTCCACCCGGCGCCGACCTTCTACTACGCCGAGGACGAGCACCAGCAATACCTGTCGAAGAACCCCGCCGGCTACTGCGGCCTGGGAGGCACGGGCGTGAGTTGCCCGCTTGCGCTGGACGCCTGAGCCGCGGCGCATAGCTGCGGTGACCCGCCAGCCGATCACGCACTGCGTGGCGGCTTCAGCAATGACGGCGGCAGCGTCCTGAGCTCGGCGGCGAGCGACTGCAGGAAGCCGCCCATCGCCGAGCTTCGCCGCCACACCATCGCGATGCGGCGAAACGGCGGTTTCCCGCGAAACGGCAGCAGTGCGATGTCGTCCGAGACCGGCACCGGGGGCTGCACCGACAGCATCGGCAGCAGGGTGATGCCAACGCCCGACGCGACCATCTGGCGCAGCGTCTCCAGACTGGTGGCGCGAAATCCGTGGCGCTCGTCGGCGCCGGCCATGCGGCATACGTCCAGCGCCTGGTCGCGCAGGCAATGGCCCTCCTCCAGCAGCAGCAGGTGCTGGCCGTCGAGCTCGCGCATCTGCAGCGACGCCTTGCGAGCCATCGCGTGCCGGCGCGGTACCGCGAGCACGAAGGGCTCATCGAACAGTGGCTCCACGTGCAATTGGTCGTCGTGCACCGGCAGCGCCAGCACGCCGGCGTCGAGGCGCCCGTCGCGCAGGCGCGCGAGGATCTGGTCGGTCTTCTCCTCCACCAGCAACAGTTCCAGGCGCGGGAAGTGTTCGCGCAGGCCCGGCAGCACGTGCGGCAACAGGTACGGTGCGACGGTCGGGAACAGTCCCAGGCGCACGGTTCCGGCCTCGGGATCCTGGCTGCGGCGGGCGATCTCGGACATCTGCTCGACCTCGGCGATCACCTTGCGCGCGCGCTCGGCGATGTCGCGGCCGACCGGGGTAAGCATCACCCGGCGCGGAGCGCGCTCCACCAGCGACACGCCGAGTTCCTCTTCGAGCTTGCGGATCTGCGTCGACAGCGTCGGCTGGCTGACGAAACTGGCGGCCGCGGCGCGGCCGAAGTGGCGGTGTTCGGCCAGGGCCACCAGGTACCGGAGGTCGCGCAGGTTCATCGGGATACGCTCCTCGACATTGGTGGAGCCTATCGAAAGGATAGCAACAATTCATTTTACCCATGGCTGGCGATGCGCGAGACTGTCTCCGTCGCGGCGAAGTCACGGCAAACGGTCCAGCCTCCACGCCCGGGTCGGAGCCGGCCGCTTCGCATCCAGCCACACCCTTTCTTCCATTCGACAGGAGTCGAGCAATGCTTTCCATCGGTGACAAGTTTCCGCAGTTCAAGGTCAAGGCGACCGTCGGCATCGACAGCCTCGACACGGCGTTCGCCGACATCGACAACAGCACCTACCAGGGCAAGTGGCTCCTGGTGTTCTTCTACCCGAAGGACTTCACCTTCGTCTGCCCGACCGAGATCAAGGGCTTCGGCGATCTCAACCAGCAGTTCCTCGACCGCGATTGCCAGGTGCTGGCCGCCAGCACCGACAGCGAGTTCGTACACATGGCCTGGCGCAAGGACCACAAGGACCTGCGCGACCTGCCGTTCCCGATGCTTGCGGATATCAAGAAAGACCTGACTTCGGCGTTGGGCATCCTGACCGAGGACGGCGTGGCCCAGCGCGCGACTTTCCTGGTCGATCCGGACGGCATCATCCGCTTCGTCTATGTCACCGACGGCTCGGTGGGGCGCAACCCGCAGGAAGTCCTGCGCGTGCTCGACGCGCTGCAGACCGACGAGCTGTGCCCGTGCAACTGGAAGCAGGGCGAGAAGGTTCTCAAGGTCGCCTGAGTTTCCGCATCCACCGCTTCATGGAGCCGGCCGCGCGTCGGCTCCGCACCGATTCCGCGCGCGATCCGGCTTGACCGGTGCCCTCCCGCCCGCGGGATGCGCAGCCGGGGCCGAAAGCCCCGGCTGTTTTTTTTGGCCGCCGTACGCGCACGCCTGCGCCCGGCCCTCATTTCTTGTTCGCTGCCGCATCACGCGCGCGGCAGCCATGCACAGGAGCACACGATGAGCATTCCCGACCTGCGCAATTCGCTTCCCGATTACGCCAAGGACCTCAAGCTCAATCTCGACAGCGTCCTGGGCGAACCGGGCTCGCCGGGGCTCGACGGCAAGCAGATCCGCGTCATCGCCCTGGCTTCGGCGATCGCGTCGCGCCACGCCCCGCTGGTCGCGGCCATGGAGGGGTTCGCGGCCACCCAGCTGTCGCCCGAGGAAATCAACGGCGCCCGGGCCGCCGCCGCGATCATGGCGATGAACAACATCTACTATCGCGCCACGCACCTGATCCACAACGACGAATACGGGCAACTGCGCACCGGCTTGCGCATGAACGTCATGGCCAATCCGGGCATCGACAAGGTCACGTTCGAACTGGCGTCGCTCGCGGTGTCGGCGATCAACGGATGCGGTGCCTGCCTGGATTCGCACGAGCGGGTGATCCGCCAGCACGAGGTATCCGCCCAGGGCGTGCAGAGCGCGCTGAAGATCGGCGCGGTGGTCCATGCCGTGGCGGTGACGCTGGAGCAGGCCCGGGCCGCCTGATCGGCCTGGTATCGCGGGTCAACGCGCCGGCGCCGGGTTCTCGCCGGGGCCGGCGATGAACTCCAGCATCGGCGGCAGCACCTGCGGCGACCGCTTCGGATCGTAGAGGCCCATCAGCGGCGCGCTATGGCCGGCGCCTTCGATCAGCACCACCCGAGCCTCCACATCGTTCGCGCGGAGCTTGCGGGCGAGTTGTTGGCTGTTGCGCGCCGCCACCACGCGGTCGTCGGTGCCGTGGACCAGGAGGAACGGCGGCTCGTCGCCATCGACGAAATTGACCGCCTGCGCCTGCGACCACTGCGCCTGCGGCCCGAACACCTCCCTGTATCGTCCGTTGATGGCGAAATCGTAGGGGCCCGAGAGCCCCACCACGCCCGCCAGCATGGACGGCTCCAGGTCTTCGCCGCGCAGGTAGCGGGGGTCGGTGGCCAGCAGGGCGGCGATCTGTGCCCCGGCCGAGTGGCCGGCGATGAAGATCCGCTGCGGGTCGCCCCCGTGGCTCGCGGCGTTGTCGCGGGTCCATTTCACGGCGCGCGCGGCGTCATGCATGAAAGCGGGGAACTGCGCAGTCGGCCAGGTCCGGTAATCGGCCACCACCACCAGCAGCCCATGCGTGGCAAGACGCCGGCCGACGAACTGGTACTGCGCCCGCTCGCCGCGCTGCCAGCCGCCGCCGTAGAAGAACACCACCGTCGGAGCAGGCGCATTCGTGCCGACCGGGCGGTAGAGATCCAGCGCGAGGTCCGGGTCGCTGGAGTAGCGCACCGTGGCTTCGGGTGCTTCCAGTCCATGGTTGGCGATGCGGAAAATGGCGCTTTCGCAGCCGCTGGTCAACACCGCGCCCAAGGCGACCAGCGCGCTGGCGAGGGCAGTACGGATCGAGATGTTCGGCAGCATCGGCAGCATTTCCGTGGCGGGTGTCGTACGTGGACGCGTAGGATCGCGGCTGCACGCATGACGCGTGAGTGATATCGGGAGTTACGGCCGCATGGCCCGGATAGATGCAACGCTGCGCCAGGCGCGCGCGCTTACCGCACCGGAGGATGCCGAGGCCCTGCTCGCGCATGCGCTCGGCCGGCCGCGATCGTGGTTGTACGCGCATGGCGACGACGACCTGGAGGAGGACGCGGCGGCGCGGTTTCACGCGCTGGTCCAGCGTCGCGCGTCCGGCGAGCCTGTCGCCTACCTCACCGGTCGGCGCGGCTTCTGGTCGCTGGACCTGCAGGTCACGCCGGCGACGCTGATCCCGCGCCCGGAGACCGAGCTGCTGGTGGAGATCGCCCTGGCGCGCCTTCCGGGCGACCGGCCGCTGCGCGTGGCGGACCTGGGGACCGGCAGCGGTGCGATCGCCTTGGCACTGGCGCACGAACGCCGCAATGCACGCGTGCTGGCGACGGACGTGAGCGCGGCCGCGCTCGAGGTCGCTCGCGCCAATGCTTCCCGGCTGGGCCTGGCGAATGTGGAGTTCCGCCACGGCGACTGGCTGGTGCCGCTGGCGGGAGAACGCATCGATCTGATCGGCAGCAACCCGCCGTACATCGCCGAGACCGACGAGCACCTGCGACAGGGCGACCTGCGCTTCGAGCCGGCCGCCGCGCTCGCATCGGGCGACGACGGCCTCGATGCGATCCGGCGGATCGCCAGCGGTGCCGGCGCCTGCCTCGTGCCCGGGGGCTGGCTGCTGATCGAGCATGGCTGGCAACAGGGCGCGCCGGTGCGCGCGCTGTTGCAGCAGGCCGGCCTGGTGGAGATCGCCACGCAGCGCGACCTGTCGCTGCACGAGCGCGTGAGCTTCGGACGCGCGCCGATCGGGCGAATAAGCGCGGCCGATCGATCGGCATGCGTCTCCACCCGGCCGCAATGCGCCAGCCGCTAGACTGACGCAAACACACGCGAGGGGCCCATGCGCAACCTGTATCCGGAAATCCAGCCGTACGACATCGGCAACCTGCAGGTGGACGCGCGCCATAAGCTGTATTACGAACAGTGCGGCAATCCCCAGGGCAAACCGGTGGTGCTGCTGCACGGCGGCCCGGGTGGCGGCTGCAGCGACAAGATGCGCCGGTTCCACGATCCGGCGAAGTACCGCATCGTGCTGTTCGACCAGCGCGGCAGTGGCCGTTCGCTTCCGCATGCGGACCTGGTGGACAACACCACCTGGGACCTGGTCGCCGATATCGAGCGGCTGCGCGAGCACCTGCGGATCGACGCGTGGCAGGTGTTCGGTGGCTCCTGGGGATCGACCCTTGCGCTTGCCTACGCGCAGAAGCATCCCCGGCGCGCGACCGAACTGGTGTTGCGCGGCATCTTCATGCTGCGGCGCTGGGAGCTGGAATGGTTCTACCAGGAAGGTGCCTCACGGCTGTTCCCGGAAGCCTGGGAGCAGTACCTCGGCGCCATTCCGCCCGGCGAGCGCGACGACATGATCGCCGCCTTCCACCGGCGCCTGACCAGCGACGACGAGGCCACGCGCCTGGCCGCGGCACGCGCATGGAGCGTGTGGGAGGCCGCGACCAGCTTCCTGCACGTGGACCCGGATTTCGTCAGCGGCCACGAGGACGCGCAGTTCGCGCTCGCCTTCGCCCGCATCGAGAACCACTACTTCGTCAACAGGGGTTTCTTCGAGGTCGACGACCAGCTGCTGCGCGACGCGCACAGGATCGCCGATATCCCCGGCGTCATCGTGCACGGTCGTTACGACGTGGTGTGTCCCGTGGCGAATGCCTGGGAACTGCACAAGGCCTGGCCCCGCGCCGAACTGCACATCAGCCCGGCCTCCGGCCATTCGGCCTTCGAAGCCGAAAACATCGACGCGCTGGTGCGCGCGACGGACCGCTTCGCGTAGCCCCGAACGGCCTGGTCCGCGAAGGACGCGAAAGAAAGCAGGAAGAGGGGACAGGCGAAAGCCACTTC
>JALYOG010000068.1 GCA_030856985.1 Pseudomonadota bacterium
GGTGGGCGGCGGCGCGAGTCGATGCCCGAGCTTCCCGCCCGCGCGGGCGACGCCCCGGTCAGGCGACCGCGCGCCGCTGCCGGCCCAGGTGCACCAGCAGCAGCGAGATCGCCGCCGGGGTCATGCCGGGGATCCGCTGGGCCTGGCCGACGGTCTGCGGACGCACGCGTTCGAGCTTCTGGCGCACCTCGATCGAGAGCCCGTGAACGCCGGCGTAGTCGAAGCCGTCGGGGATCGCGCTGGTCTCGTGGCGTAGGGAGCGCGCGATCTCGTCGCTCTGGCGCTGCAGGTAGCCCGAATACTTCACGCCGATTTCGACCTGCTCCGCGACGGCGGGATCCTGCACCGGCGGCGCCAGCGACGGCATCTGCAGCAGCGAGCGGTAATCCAGTTCCGGGCGCTTGAGCAGGTCCAGCGCGGTGGTTTCGCGGGTCAGCTCGATCCCGAGCGTCTGCGCGACCTCGCGCCCCAGCGCGTTGCCGGGTGCCGCCCACAGCGCCGAGAGCCGGGCGTTCTCGACCTCGATCGCCTCGCGCTTGCGCTCGAACGCGGCCCAGCGCGTGTCGTCGACCAGCCCCAGGCGGCGCCCGGTCGCGGTCAGGCGCAGGTCCGCGTTGTCCTCGCGCAACTGCAGCCGGTACTCGGCGCGCGAGGTGAACATCCGGTACGGCTCGGTGGTGCCGTGAGTGATCAGGTCGTCCACCAGCACGCCCAGGTAGGCCTCGTCGCGCCGCGGGCTCCAGCCCTCGGCATCGCGCGTGAAGCGCGCGGCATTGAGGCCGGCGAGCAGGCCCTGGGCCGCGGCTTCCTCGTAGCCGGTGGTGCCGTTGATCTGCCCGGCGAAGAACAATCCGGCGACCGCCTTGGTCTCCAGGGTGGCTTTCAGGCCGCGCGGATCGAAGTAGTCGTACTCGATCGCGTAGCCGGCGCGGGTGATGTGGGCCTGCTCGAAACCGCGGATCGAGCGCACCAGTTCAAGCTGAACGTCGAAGGGCAGCGAGGTCGATATCCCGTTGGGATAGATCTCGCTGACGTCCAAGCCCTCGGGCTCGACGAAGATCTGGTGGCTTGCCTTGTCGGCAAAGCGCACCACCTTGTCCTCGATCGAGGGGCAGTAGCGCGGCCCGGTGCCTTCGATCTGGCCGGTGTACAGCGGCGAGCGGTCCAGCGCGCCGCGGATGATCTCGTGGGTGCGCTCGGAGGTGTGGGTGATCCAGCACGAAACCTGCCGCGGATGGTCGCCCGGACTGCCCAGGAAGGACATCACCGGTCGCGGGTCGTCGCCGGGCTGCTCCACCATCGCCTGGTAATCCAGGCTGCGCCCGTCGATCCGCGGCGGGGTGCCGGTCTTGAGCCGGTCGACCACGAACGGGCCGCCACGCAGGCGCTCGGCCAGGATCGTGGCCGGCGCGTCCCCGGCACGGCCTGCCGGGTAGGTCGTCTGCCCGACGTGGACCTTGCCCGCCAGGAAGGTGCCTGCGGTCAGCACCACCGCCGGCGCCAGGAACCGAAGCCCGGACTGGGTCAGCACGCCGCCGACGCGGCCGTCCTCGAACTGGATGTCGTCCACCGCGGACTGGAACACCGTCAGGCCCGGCTGCGCCTCGACCGCCCGGCGGACGAATGCCCGGTACAGCGAGCGGTCGGCCTGGCAGCGCGTGGCCCGCACCGCCGGCCCCTTGCTCGCGTTGAGGCGCCGCCACTGGATCCCCGCGGCGTCGGCCGCGCGCGCCATGATCCCGCCCAAGGCATCGATCTCCCTGACCAGATGCCCCTTGCCGATGCCGCCGATGGCCGGATTGCAGCTCATCGCTCCGACGGTCTCGATGTTGTGGGTCAGCAGGAGCGTGCGCGCGCCCACCCGGGCCGACGCCAGCGCGGCCTCGGTGCCGGCGTGCCCGCCCCCGACCACGATCACGTCGTACTGAAAAAAGCTTTGCATCGCCTGGGCTCCCGGGGCAGAATCCGCGGCCGCAGGGGCCGACCGTTGAGCGGGATTGTATCCGCGGTCGCCTGAAGCACCGCGCAGGGTAGCGAACCGACCGCACGTCGGAGGCGGGCACCCGTCCCATGGCATGAGACTTGCGTGTCACGTTTCGTACGTGATACCTATCACGCGTCAAACGCGATCCACACCGCTTACCAGGGGACACCTTCACATGTCGATCTTCACACGCACCGCCCTCGCCGTCGCACTGGTCGCCGCGGCCCCGCTCGCGTCTGCCGCCACCGCCAACGACACCATGCTGGTGTCGATCACGATCCGCAACAGCTGCACGATCGTCGCCAACGATCTGGCTTTCGGCAGCGTCAGCACCCTGGCCGCCAACGTCGACGCCAGCACCACCGTCGATGTGACCTGCACGGGCAGAGGCCCGCTGTCGATCGAGTTCACCAGCGGCACCGGCGCCTCGGCCACCTTCGCCAGCCGCAAGATGACCGACACCGTGTCGACCAACGTCATCGACTACAGCCTGTACCGGGATGCCGCGCGCACTCAGGTCCTGGGCGACGGCAGCGGCGGCAGCGTGACGATCGGCGGGGTCAGCACCGGCGCCACCAACAGCTTCCCGGTGTACGGCCGCGTGCCCGGCGGACAGGACCCGAAGACGGCCGGCAGCTATAGTGACAGCGTGGTCGCCACCGTAACGTTCTGATGAACCCTAGCCGTCTCGCGCGGCATCTCGCCGTGGGCGCCGTTTCCGTGCTGCTGCTGGCAGCCGGAGCAGCGCACGCGCGTGGGCAGCTGCAGACGCGCCAGACCGGCGTCGACATGCCGTCGGGCGCGCGTGCGGGGCGCCTGGTGCTGGCCAATTCCGGCGATGAGCCGGTGGCCGCGCAGATCCGCGTCTACACCTGGACCCAGGAGAACGGCGAGGACCGGCTGGAACCTGCCGTCGATCTGCTGGTGAGTCCGCCGATCGTGGAGATCCCCGCCGGTGGGGAGCAGCTGATCCGGCTGATTCGACCGGACGCCACGCCGCCAGCGCAGGAACTGGCCTATCGCGTGGTCGTGGACGAGCTCCCCGGCGACAATCAAGCCTCCGAGAACGCCGTGGCGGTGCGGATGCGGTTCCTGATTCCGGCGTTCATCCGTACCGCCGATCCAGCGCCCCCCGATCTGCATTGCAGCGTCGAGGAAAACACCCTGTCCTGCGAGAACCGCGGCAGTCGCGCCGCCCAGCTGGGCGCCACGGTGCTGCAGGACGCAAACGGCAACACCTTTCAGGTCACACCCGGCCTCATGGGGTATGTGCTCGCTGGCAGCAGCCGGCGCTGGCCGCTGCCAGCGCAGGGGTTAGCCACGCTGGAGACGCCACGGACATTGGAGGTCCTGCTGAACGGGCAATCTGCCCGTATCGCCCTCCGTGAAGAAAAGTAGCCCCTGGACCCTGACCGTGGCACTGGCTACAGCCCTGGGTGCGACCACCACAGGCGCCAATGCCGCAACCGCGACCAGCGGGCTGGAAGCCGCACCGGCCAACGCCGGTGACGCGCTGGCGCGCGCCGCCGCGACCGCGCAGACCTTGTACCTTGACGTGGTGATGGACGGCCGCGTGGTGCGGCCGCTGGTGCGTTTCAGCGTGACCGGCGGCCAGCCGTCGGTCGCTCCGGCAGAGCTGGCCGCCGCCGGGCTGCTGTTGCCCGGCGGATTGGCGCTCGACGATCAGGGGCTGGTGGCGCTGCACGACATCCCGGGGCTGGAATGGCAGCTGGACATGGGCCTGCAGCAGGTCCGGCTGACGCCCGCGGCGACTCTGCGCCCCACCCAGCACGTCGGATATGTCCCGCCTCCGGCGGTCGCGGCGCGGCGCGATCACGGCCTGCTGCTGGACTGGGATGCCTTCGCTCGCAGCTTCGACGACACGCAAACCCTGTCGCTGGGCACCGGGTTGCGCTGGTTCGGCCGTTTTGGAGCCCTCGAGCAGAGCGGCATCAGCCGGCTGGGCGGCGAGCAGGACGACGGCTACACGCGCCTGGACACCCGCTGGAGCTATTCGGATCCCGCGCGCCTGCAGACCTGGAGCGCCGGCGACATCGTCACCGGCGGGCTGGCGTGGACGCGCCCGGTGCGGCTGGGCGGCGTGCAGTGGCGCCGCAACTTTGGCGTGCGTCCCGACCTGATCAGCTACCCGGTGCCGCAGTTCAGCGCCGAGGCCACCGTACCGTCGGCCGTGGAGCTGTACGTCAACAACGTGCGCCAGCTGGACCGGCAGGTCGGCGCGGGTCCGTTCGTGCTGACCGACTTTCCGCGGCTGGTCGGTGCCGGTCAGGCCGTCGTGGTGGTCACCGACGCCCTCGGCCGTCGCACCCAGATCAATGTGCCCCTGTACGTCGATTTCCAACGTCTTGCGCCCGGAATGAGCGATTTTTCGCTGAACGCCGGCCTCCTGCGCCGGGGGTTCGGGGCGGAGTCGGACGGCTACGGCAGCGATCCGGTCGGCAGCGCGAGTTGGCGCCGCGGCCTGCGCAACGACATCACCGTGGAACTGCACGGGGAAACGGGACCGGGTCTGCAATTGGGCGGTGCCGGGCTGGCGTGGTCCCCGCTGGGGCGCTACGGTCTGCTCACAGGTTCCTACGCCCGCAGCAGCGGCGATATCTCGGGCCAGCAGCGCGGGCTTGGCTACCAGTGGTTCGGGCAGGGCGTCGGCTTCGATCTGTACGGCCAGCGCGCGAGCGCCGGCTATCGCGACCTGGGCTCGCTGGAAGGGGGCGGGACACCGTTGCGGGCCCAGGACCGGGCGTCCGTGTGGTGGACCATCCCGCGGGGATCGGTGTCGCTGAACTGGCTGCGCTCGCGCGATCGCGAACTGCGCCCGACACGCACCATCAGCCTCGGCGTCAGCCAGAGCTTCCGGCGCAGTTCGCTGCATGCGAGTGCCCTGCACGACGCCAGGACCGGGGCGGGATTCTCGGTCACCTACAATCTACGCCTGGGCCCCGATATCGATGCGTCCGTCACTGCCGACCGCCATCAGGACGACACCCGTTTCGCCGCGAGCGCGCGTCGCACGGCGCCGTACGAGGGCGGCTGGGGCTGGGAAGCGCTGGCCCGCGACAACGGCGATGGTGCTGTCTCGGCGCGCCGCCGTACCTCGCTCGGGGAGTTCTGGTTCGGCCTGGATCGCAGCGGCGGGACCGCCGGCGCGTTCGCCCAGGGCAGCGGCAGCGTGGTCGTGATGGACGGACAGGCGTTCGCCAGCCGCCGGGTCACCGATTCGTTCGCGCTGGTGTCCACCGGCGGCGTAGGCGCGGTGCCGATCCTCTACGAGAACCGCCTGGCCGGTACCACCAACGAGCGGGGCTACCTGCTGCTGCCCGACGTTCGCGGCTGGGTCGACAATCGCATCGGCATCGACCCCGACGGGCTCGCCGCGAATCTCAGCGTGCCCGCGATCGAGCAGATGGTCACCGCGGCCGACCGCGGCGGGGTGCGCGTGCAGTTCGCGATCGAGCAGACCCGTGC
>JALYOG010000072.1 GCA_030856985.1 Pseudomonadota bacterium
CCCTTGGCTCGGGCATCTTGCCCAGCAGCCAGGCGTCGAACACGGCCTTGGCGATCGGCGCGGCGGCGCTGCCGCCGTAGCCGCCGTGCTCGACCGCCACGGCGATCGCGATGCGCGGCGCGTCGGCCGGTGCGTAGCCGATGAACAGGCCGGTGTGGCGCAGGTGGTACGGCAGCTGCCGCGGGTCGACGCTGACACTGCCCTTGCGGCTGGAGCGCTGCGCGGTGCCGGTCTTGCCCGCGATCAGGTACGGCGTGCCGCGTCCGATCGCCTGGGCGGTGCCGCGGCCGCTGTGCACGGTCGCGACCATGCCCTCCTGCACCGGCACCAGGTGTTCGGGCTTGTCGGTGATGCGCGTGGGGGTCGGCCGCGGCAATGGCATCCAATCGGCCGCGTAGCCGTCGCGGCGCGCTTCCACCAGTCGCAGCGGATGCAGGTCGCCGCCGTTGGCGATCGCCGCGGTGCTGCGGCCCAGCTGCAGCGAGGTGGATATCCAGTAGCCCTGGCCGATGCCGGCGATCACGGTCTCGCCGGGATACCACGGCTCCGCGCGATTGGCCGCTTTCCACGGGCGCGACGGCACCACACCCGACTTTTCACCGACGAGGTCGATTCCGCTTGGCTGGCCGAAGCCGTAGCGGTCCATGTACTTCGCAAAGCGATCGATGCCCATCTCGCGGGCGAGCTTGTAATAGTAGGTATTGGCCGACTGGGAGATCGACTCGCGCAGATCGACCCAGCCGTGGCCGCCACGGCGCGCGTCGCGGTAGCCGCGGCGCTGGCCTGGAATGAAGAACTCGCCGGTCGACAGCGTCTTGTCGCCGGCCCTGCGCAGCCCGCTGTCGAGCCCCGCCAGGGCCACCAGCGGCTTCACCGTCGACCCGGGCGGGCCGCCGCCGAGCACGTTGCGGTTGAACAGCGGCCGCGAGGGGTTTTCGGTCAGCGACTTGTAGTCGGCATGCGATATCCCGTTGACGAACAGGTTGGTGTCGTAGCCCGGCAGGCTCACCATCGCCAGCACCTGGCCGGTGTGCGGATCCACCGCGACCGCCGAGCCTTCCTGCTCGCCGAAGGCCTCGACCATCGCCCGCTGCAGGTACAGGTCCAGGCTCAGCCGCAGGTCCGCGCCGGGCACGGCCGGCACGCGCCCGACCACGCCCATCGGCCGGCCATCGACGTCGGTCTCGACCTTCTCATAGCCGATCTGCCCGCGAAGCGCCTCCTCGTAGGAACGCTCCAGCCCGGTCTTGCCGGTATGCGAAAACGCGGTGCGTGTTTCGCCCATCTCCTCAAGGTCGGCCGCGTCGATGCGACCGACGTAGCCGATCACGTGCGAGAACAGCGCCCCGTGCAGGTAGCGGCGGTTGAGGTAGGAGACCAGTTCGATGCCCGGGTAGCGCCAGCGGTCCACCGCAAAGCGGGCGGCCTCCAGCTCGGTGACGCGCAACTTCAGGGTCACCGGCTTGAAACCGCGCGCGGCGCGCCGGCCATCCTCGAACGCCTCGATGTCCTCCGGCGACAGCTCGATGATCCGCTGCAGTTGCGGCAGCCATGCCTTCGGATCGCCGGCCTCGTTGGGGGTCACGTCGAGGCGGAAGGCCGGCACGTTGTCGGCCAGGATGCGGCCCTTGCGGTCGAAGATCAGGCCGCGACCGGGCACCACCGGACGCAGCTTGATGCGGTTCTCCTCCGAGCGGGTGGCGAAGTCGGCGTGCTGCCAGACCTGCAGGCGCAGATAGCCCAGCGCGAGCGCGCCCAGCGCCAGCACCACCGCGAAGAACGCCAGCAATGCGCGCTGCCGGAACTGCTCGGTCTCGGCTGCCGCATTGCGCAGCGGGCGCCGGCTTCGCCGCATCAACGCCGCCTCCAGCTGCCCAGGCGCAGGCCGTCGACGACCAGGAACAAGGGCGGCCACAGCAGCATGCCGATCGCCGGCGACAGCCATGTCAGGCCCGGTGCCAACGGGATCCCGAGCGCGACGTGGACCGCGGCGGCGACGATGCGGTCGTTGAGCAGCAATCCGCCGATCGCCAGCGCCTGCTGGGACAGGGGGAAGAAACGCAGGCGCGCGCGGAATCGCTGCAGGATGAAACTCATCACCACCAGCCGCAGCGCCTGCTCACCGAGCAGGCTGCCGAACGCGAGGTCGGCGATCAGGCCGACGACGAACGCGAAGCCCAGGCCGATGTGGTCGGGGTCCTCGATGGTCCAGTAGGCCACCACCAGCGCCAGCCAGTAGGGTCGCAGCGGCAACAGCTCCGGCGCCAGCGGCAGCAGGCCCAGCACCAGCGCCACCAGCACACTGACCGGCAGCAGCCAGGAGGGGCGCTGGCGCCTCATCGGCGGGCCCCGGTGCCGACGGGGGCCGGGGACAGCGGGGCTGCGTCTGCCGATGACGGCGCGAGCTGCGGGGGGGACGCGACCGGTTGCGGGCGGCTCGGCGCTGCCGCGCCTCCGGAGACGGAGCTTTCCATCGCGGGCTCTGCCGCTGCGCCGGGCTCCGACACGCCACCCGACTGCGGGACGTCCGCTTCGATGGCCGGTGCGGGAGGCGCCTTGCGCAACAGCAATACTTCGCGCCCGCGATCGAGCTGGGCCGCGGGGCGTACCGAACCGACCAGGAACGCGCGGCTGTCGTCGGGCTCCAGCCGGGTGATCGTGCCGACCGGGAACCCAGCCGGAAACCGCGCACCCAGGCCGGAGGTCACCAGCAGATCGCCCTGGCGGATGTCGCTGGACAGCGGGATGCTCGGCAGCCGCAGCTCGTCGCCCAGGCCCTCGCCGTAGGCCACCAGGCGCACGCCCGAGCGCGCCACCGCCACCGGCACCGCGTGCGAAGGATCCGTCAGCAGCAGCACGGTCGCGTGCATCGGCGTGGCGGCGATGACCTGGCCGACGAGGCCGCCGGCGTCGATCACGCTCTGGCCGACGCTGACCCCGTCGCGGCTGCCTGCATTGAGCACCAGCCGCTGGCGGCTGGGGTCGAGATCGATGTTGAGGATCGGAGCGAGCTGGACGTCGAGGCTGCCGCGTTGCGCCGCGTCGAGCAGCGAGCGCAGGCGGATGTTGTCGTCGGCCACCGCGCGCATGCGCGCCATGCGCGCCTGGTGAACCAGCAGCTCGTTGCGCAACTGCCGGTTCTCGGCCGAAAGCTGGCGCATCGTGCCGGCATCGTCGTACAGGCGGCCGGCCATGCGCCCGGGCCATCCGGCCACCATCCACAGCGGCTGCACCAGCAACGAGGCCTGCTGACGCGTGGCGGTGAGCCAGCCGCCGCGGTGGTCGAGCACCATCAGCCCGAAGGAAATCGCCAGCAACGCCAGCAGCCGCAGGGTTCCGGCGACGTCGCCACTTCGTCCAGGCGTTGGCGGTCCGGCGTACGAGTGCACGTCAGGCGGTCAACGATGAAAACGGTGGCAGCGGGTGCACGGGCGCACGATTCCGGTCTGTGGCTGGTCTGGCGAACGGCGCCGCAACCTCGTGCACGTCCTGCGCGCGCGGCGGACGGAAACCTACTCGGAGAAGAACTCGTTGCCGTGCATGTCCACCAGCTCCAGCGCGCGGCCGCCACCGCGCGCGACGCAGGTCAGCGGGTCGTCGGCGATCTGCACGTGCAGGCCGGTTTCCTCGCTGATCAGGCGGTCGAGGTCCTTGAGCAGCGCGCCGCCGCCGGTAAGCACGATGCCGCGCTCGGCCACGTCGGCGCACAGCTCCGGCGGGGTCTGCTCCAGCGCCAGGCGCACCGAGGTGACGATGCCCGACAGCGGCTCGCGCAGCGCGTCGAGCACTTCGTTGGCGTTGATCCGGATCATCTTCGGCACGCCCTCGGCGAGGTTGCGGCCGGACACGTCCATCGATCGCGAGTCTTCCTGCGGATAGGCGCAGCCGATGTCGAGCTTGATGCGCTCGGCCGTGGCCTCGCCGATCAGGGTGCCGTAGGTGCGGCGCACGTAGCCGATGATCGCCTCGTCGAAGCGGTCCCCGCCGATGCGCACCGAGGCCGAATACACGATGCCGTTGAGCGCGATCACCGCGACCTCCGTGGTGCCGCCGCCGATGTCGACCACCATCGACCCGCGCGCCTCGGCGACCGGCATGCCGGCGCCGATCGCCGCGGCCATCGGCTCTTCGATCATGTAGACGTCGCGCGCGCCGGCTTCCAGCGCCGATTCCTTGATCGCGCGACGCTCGACCTGGGTCGAGCCGCAGGGCACGCACACCAGCACCCGCGGGCTCGGCCGCAGGAAGCGCGATTTGTGCACCTTGCGGATGAAGTGCTTGAGCATCTCCTCGGTGTAGGTGAAGTCGGCGATGACGCCGTCCTTCATCGGCCGGATCGTGGTGATGTTGCCGGGCGTGCGGCCGAGCATCATCTTGGCCTCGGCGCCGACCGCCGCCACGGTGCGGTTGCCGCCGACCAGCCGGTCCTGGCGCACCGCGACCACCGAGGGTTCGTTGAGGACGATGCCCTGCCCGCGCACGTAGATCAGAGTGTTGGCCGTGCCCAGGTCGATGGACAGGTCGTTGGAGAACATGCCGCGGAACTTCTTGAACATCGGGGGAGTCGACCGTTGGAGGCGGCCTTTGTGAAAGGCGCGCGAAGAGAGTTCGCTAGCCTAGCAACGCCCCCGGTACCGAGCAAGGCAATACCGCACATTCCGACGCTTTGCGCCGCAACACGTCACCGGCGACCGCGCCGCGCTCCGGGTCGAAACGGCCGATGCTGGCCCCCGGCCGGTGCAGCGGCTACCCTAGCCGCCGCGCGGCGTCCAGCCGCGGCTCAGGCGAATCGCTCGCACGAGCCCGGCCCAGGCGGCCGGACCACCCTGGAGAGATGCGCCCAATGTCTGCCCTGATCTGCGGCTCGCTGGCTTACGACACCATCATGGTGTTCCCCGACCAGTTCAAGAACCACATCCTGCCCGACAAGGTGCACATCCTGAACGTCTCGTTCCTGGTGCCGGCGATGCGTCGGGAATTCGGCGGGGTGGCCGGCAACATCGCCTACAACCTCAAGCTGCTCGGTGGCGAGCCGGTGCCGATGGCCACCGTCGGCCAGGACTTCGGCCCGTACCGCCAATGGTTCCAGGAGCAGGAGATCCGCCTGGACCACGTCATGGTGATCGAGGAGCTGTTCACACCACAGGCGTTCATCACCACCGACCTGGACAACAACCAGATCACCGCCTTCCACCCTGGTGCGATGATGCGTTCCCACGAGAACCACGTCAGCGCCGTGAAAGGCATCACCTTCGGCATCGTCGGCCCCGACGGGCGCGAAGGCATGCTGCAGAACGCGCGCGAATTCGCCGCCGGCGGCATCCCCTTCATCTTCGATCCCGGGCAGGCGATGCCGCTGTTCAACGGCGAGGAACTGCGGCACTTCATCGAGCAGGCCAACCACGTCACCGTCAACGACTACGAGTCCAACCTGTTGCAGGAGCGCACCGGCTGGAGCGAACAGGAGATCGCTTCCCGGGTCGAGACCTACATCGTCACCCGCGGCCCGAAAGGCTCGCTGATCCACACCAAGGGCGAGCAGCTGGAGATCCCGCCCGCGCACGAGCGGCGCATCACCGATCCCACCGGCTGCGGCGATGCCTACCGCGCCGGCCTGATCCACGGGATCATGAGCGGTCGCGACATGGCGACCTGTGGCCGCATGGCCTCGCTGATGGGCGCGCTGAAGATCGAGCATCCCGGCACGCAGAACCAGCGCTTCGATTTCTCGGAGTTCGCGACGCAGTTCCGGCAGCAGTTCGGGTACGCGCTGTAGGCGAGGGGCCGGGGCCGGGGATCGGGGATCGGGGATCGGGGATCAAGGTCGGTAGTGGTCGGGGATCTGCGACTCAGCGAATCGGGCGTAATTCACAACTCACAGGCGGAGGCCTCTCGAATGGGACGGCCTCGTGCGGGTAAATCCAGGCACGCGCTTGCCCCGCCCCCGGCCCCCAGAATCATTTCCAGCCAGGCAGCCGGGCGTCGTCGAGGCCGGCCACTTCGAATTGCGCGGTGCGTCGGCCGCCGGCCTTGGCCGGGAACTCGATCGAGACCATTTCCGCATCGCCCACCAGCCGCCACAGCGCGCGCTCGTCCTCGATGAACATCGCGATGGCCTCGTCGGTCTTGGGACGGCTGGCGTCCATCGCCCGCGGCGTCGCGTCGTCCACCTTGACCTGCACCTTGCAGCCGCCGTAGCAGTCGAAGTCGCCCGAGGTGAGCACCAGGTAGCTGCTGCGGCCCCACTGGGGATGATCGCGGAAAATCAGCCGCACCCGCTGCGGCGCGCCATCGCCGACATCCACCGGCTCGCGCGAGTAGATCGCCGCGGTCTTCTGTTCGCCCTTGTCGACCGGCTGCGTCTGGTAGGTCCACAGCGCCGAGGTGCGGCGGCTTTCGCGCTCGGCCTCGGCCTTCGTGCTGGCCTCGGCATGCTGGACCGCAATGCGTTCGGCCGCGGCGCTGTCGGGGTACTTGTCGGTCAGGACATTGCCGTGCGCGCGCGCCAGTTCCCAGTTGCCCCGCGCGAACTCGGCGTCGAACTGCTTCGCCATCGCCTCGGCGTCGGCCTCCTCGGCGGCGACCTGGGCGGCGCGTATCTCGGCGGGATCGGGCTCGGGCTGGCAGGCACTGAGGGTGAAAGCGGCCGCCATCGCCAGCGTGGCGGCGGCACGGATGCTCGCAGTTCGGATGCTCATGTCGTGCTCCCTTCGGGTCGATCCATCATCGCATCGTCGTGCGGCGCGCCAGCGGGCGACACCGCAACGGTGCGCAGCCGGCTACTCGGTCTGCCTGGCTTGCGCCGGCTGCTTCGCCTTGGCGATCTCCGCCTCGACCGAGCCGGTGGTGATCGGGTGATAGCCCGGGCGCGCGGCGGCGAACGTCTGCTCCGCAAGCCTGAGGCCTTCCGGCGTCTTCACCAGCGCGCTGTAGATCGGCATGATCAGCTTGCGCCGGCCGATGCTGGTGAGGAATTGGACGATCTCGTCGTTGGCGGCGGTGTAGCCGCTACGGACCGCCAGCGGGTACCAGCGCTGGGCGATCTCGCCGTTGGCGGTGCCAGTAAAGCCGTAGGCCGCATCCAGCGCCTCCAGCTGGGCCGTGTCGAGCGTCTGCGGCATGCCTTCGATGAAGTGCACCCATTCGTGCGTGGTCCACGCATCGGTCATCGCCTTGTCCGGCAGCGTGCCGTCGGCGAGCCAGGCCTTGCGCGCGGCATCGACCGCATCGAAGCGCGGCGAGACGATATTCGGCGCGCTCTCCGGCACGCCCGGCTCGTAGATCCATTGCTGCAGCTCGGCCTCGGTGACCTTGCCCGGGTATTTGGCCAGCAGGTTGCTCTTGAGATGATCGACGAACGTCGACGTGGTGACCGACTGGAACGCGAACTCGTCGAAATAGTCGCGCAGGAACGCATCGAAGTTCTCGCGGCCGAAGCGCTCTTCGAGGAATTCCAGGAACCACGCGCCCTTGGTGTAGACCGTGGCGCTGGACGAGCCATCCGGGTCCGGCAGGGCTTCGGGCTTGAGCGCGAGCGCCTGCAGTTCCGGCGCCACCGTCTTGTATTCCTCGTGCAGTTCGTTGCGGCCGATCACGCTCTCCATGTCGGCGCGCTCCTTGCCGTAGAGCTCCTCGATGATGCGGTTCTCGACGTAGCTGGTGAACCCTTCGTTGAGCCATGCATCCTCGGAGGTCGCGAACGTCACCAGGTTGCCCGACCAGCTGTGCGCCAGTTCGTGGGCAATCAGCGAGACCAGCGACTGGTCGCCGACGATCACCGTCGGGGTGGCGAAGGTCAGGCGCGGGTTCTCCATGCCGCCGTAGGGGAACGAGGGCGGCAGCACCAGGATGTCGTAGCGGCCCCAGCGGTACGGGCCGTACAGCTTCTCGGTCACCTGCATCATTTTCCCGGTATCGGCGAACTCCTCGGCGGCCTTGGGCGCCATCGACGGCTCGGCCCACACGCCGGCGCGCTCGGAGATCGGCTGGAACACCAGGTCGCCGGCGGCGATCGCCAGCAGGTAGGACGGGATCGGTTGCGGCATCTCGAAGCGGTAGTCGCCGTCGCGCTCGGCCTTCGGATCGTTGTTGGCGCTCATCAGCACCATCATGTCCTTGGGGCTGGTGACGTGCGCGGTGTAGGTGAATCGCACGCGCGGCGTGTCCTGCAGCGGCACCCACGAACGCGCGTGGATCTGCTGCGACTGGCTGAACATGAAGGGTCCGCGCTTGTCGGCGGTCATTTCCGGGGTCAGCCACTGCAGTCCGGACGCTTCCGGGGAGGTGGTGTAGGTCACGCGGATGCGCGGGTTGCGCTTGGGCGCGTGGATCGTCAGCTTGCTGCCGAGGATGTCGTGCGGCGACGCCAGCTCGAACTTCAGGTCGTCCCACTTGCCATCGGTGCGCTCGCCGACCACCTTCTCGATCGTCAGCGCGCGGGTGTCGAGCACCAGCTCGGTGGCCGCCGGATCAAGCCAGTCCAGCGTGTAGGTGGCCGTGCCGGAGAGCTGTTTCTTCTCGAAGTCCAGGTCCAGCGCGAGGGCGAGATCGCGGGTCCTGACCTTGTCCGGCTCGGAATACGAGTGTTGGTCGTGCACGGCTGCCTGCTGGCCCCTGCCCGCGCCCGGATCTGCGGGCTGCGCGGTTTTCGCGGGATCGGGCGCCTGCCGCGAGCAGCCTACGGCCAGCGCGACGGCGGCAAGACAGGTCAGGATCGGTAGACGCATGGGGCGCTCACGGCGGCGGGTTGAGCCATCGAGTGTAGCGCCGCGGCATGCCGCGCGGAATCACCGCGCCTGGCGCGGTGCCGGGGCAGTCCGGGTGCGCTCAGACCTTGTAGCCGGTGTGGATCGCGACGATCCCGCCGGTGAGATTGGTGAAATCGCAGCGCGCGAAGCCCGCCTCGACCATCATCGCCTTGAGTTCTTCCTGCGGCGGATGCTTGCGGATGCTTTCGGCCAGGTACCGGTAGCTGTCGCCGTCGCCGGCGAACAGTTTGCCCAGGCGCGGCAGGATGTTGAACGAGTGGAAGTCGTACACCGGCCTGAACCACGGCGCGGTCACTTCCGAAAACTCGAGCACCCGCGCCTGCCCCCCGACCTTGAGCACGCGGTGCATTTCGGCCAGGGCACGGTCCTTGTCGGTGACGTTGCGCAGCCCGAACGCGATCGTGACGAGGTCGAAGCTGGCGTCGGCGAACGGCAGCGTCTCGGCGTTGCACTGCACGTACTCCAGACCCGACACGCGTCCCGTGTCGGTCATGCGGTCGCGGCCGGTACGCAGCATGTCGCCGTTGATGTCGCCGAGCACGACGCTGCCGGCGTCGCCGACGCGGTCGCGCAACAGCAGGGCGATATCGCCGGTGCCGCCGGCGAGGTCCAGCACGCGGTCGCCGCGGCTGACCTGGGCGGTGGCGACGAAATAGCGCTTCCAGACCCGGTGCACGCCCAGGCTCATGAGGTCGTTCATGAGGTCGTAGTTCCCGGCCACGGACGAGAACACCTCGCCTACCAGCTTCTGCTTCTCGCCGGTGGGTACATCGCGGAAGCCGAAGTGGGTGGTGTCGGGCTTGGGAGTCGGGTCGGTCATGCCGGCATTATCGCACCGCGGACGTGCCGACAAAAAAAGAGGGCCCGCGATGCGGGCCCTCCGGCTGTCACGTGCTGCGCGCGTCGATCAGAAGCTGACCGATGCGTTGGCCGAGCAATCGGCGGTCCCGGCGTTGCAGACCTTGTAAGTCATGGTGCCGCTGCCGCGAACCTTGACCGCATCGGTGTAACTGCCGACGTTGTTGACCGACGATCCGACCTTGCTGCCGTTGCGGTAGATGTCGACCGTGACGTCGCCGCCAGCCCAGGCAAGGGCGAACTGCGTCTTGCCCTTGACCACGCCCTGGTTGAGCGCGGTCAGGGCAGTGGGAGCCGCAACCGGATCGGTGCCACCGCCGCCGCCACCGAGCAGCGCTTCGGTCGCAGCGAAGACCTGCACCAGGCCGTTGCCGTAGGAGTTGTCACGACCGGTCGCACCCAGATCCAGCGCGGTGGAGTTGATCGCGTCGCGCACCTGCTGGTTGGTCGCCGACGGATTGGCGCTCCAGATCACCGCGGCGGCGCCCGACACGTGCGGGGTAGCCATCGACGTGCCGTCGAGGAATGCGTAGGCGCTGGCATTGGACTCGAAGACCGTGCTGACGTTGGCGGTCTGGCCCAGCGAGCCTGCGACCAGGGCCTGGCCGTCTTCCTGGGTCATGCTGATGGCCGGAATCGCCGAGGTGACGCCGTCGCCGAGCGTGCCGCCGAAGCCGCCGGGGGCATTGTTGTAGACCACCGCCGCGACGCCGCCGCCGGCGGTCACCGCGTTGACCTTGTCGACGAAGCTGATGTCGCCGCGCTCGCACATGACCACCTTGCCCGCCCAGCTGCCGGCGCTCAGGCAGCGGCCGCCATTGACCATCGCGCCACTGGCGGTGGACTGCACGCTGCCGGTCATCGCCGACACGATGAAGCTCTCGCTGCCCACCGACATCGCGGCATCACGGAAGGGATAGGTGCTGAGCGTGCCGACGCCCGGCGCGGCGATCTCGACGGCCGCGTTCTTCTGCGAGAAGTCCGCGACGACGTTGTTGATGTCGGTGGCAGCCACCGACATCACGCTGGCGTAGGAGGCGGGGTAGCTCAGCGAGGTGTTGCCGTCGTTGCCGGCCGCCGCGATGCTCAGCAGGCCGTTGCTGTCGAGGGTGTTGAAGCCGGCTTCCTCGGTGCGGCTCGCGCGTCCGCCGCCCAGGCTCATGCTGATGATGCGCGCGCCCGCGGCTTCGCACTTGTTGGCCGCGTCGACCAGGGTCGAGGCGTAGCTCCAGCCGCAGGCTTCGCCGTCGAACACCTTGACGATGTGCAGCGAGACCTTGCCGGGGCTGACGCCGACGACGCCGGTGGTGTTGTTGACCGCGGCGACCGTGCCGGCGACGTGAGTGCCGTGGCCGCAGGTGTCGTTGTTCCAGGTCTGGCCGCTGCTGGCGTCGCCGCTCATGCTGATGCCCGCGAAGTCCTCATGGTTGGCCTTGATGCCCGAGTCGATGATGCACACCTTGATGCCGGTGCCGTCGGCGCCCGCGGCCCAGGTCTGCGGCGCCTGCACGGTGTTGATGCCGAACGGCGTGGTCTGCGCGGTCGGATAACGCGGCGCGTCCAGTTCGATGTATTCCACGTCCTTGCGGTTGCGCAGGCCCTGCAGCGCCTGGGGCGGCAGCGTCGCGGCGAACACGCCCTGTTTGGCGAGCTTCCTGTGGACCTTGCCACCGGCGCCGCGCAGTGCGGCTTCCACCTGGGCCGAGGCGCCGGGCTTGTACTTGACCATGACCCGGTTCGGGTCCGGCTGGGCGGCCGTGGCCGCGGTGGAAATGGACAGCGCCAGAGCGGCGCCTAACGCAAGTACGAGTTTCTGCTGCTTCATTCGGATCTCTCTCCAGAAAATTTGCTAGCCGACCGACGTGGTCGGGGTGAGCCGGCGCGGGTGCGCACATCGTCTCGCTACCTGAACGAAAGCAAAACGAGGACACACTGTATCAGAGACGTTCGTCACATCCCGGTGTGCTGGTTCACATAAGGCCTGAGTCCGACCAGCGGCGTGGTTCGGCACAAAAAAGGGGGCCCGCAAATGCGGGCCCCCTGTCTTGCTGGATGCAACTGGTTGAACGCTAGTCGATCAGTAGCTGACCGATGCGTTGGCCGAGCAATCGGCGGTCGCGGCGTTGCACACCTTGTAGGTGAACGTGCCGCTGCCGCTGGTCTTCACCGCATCGGTGTAGGCACCGGTGTTGTTGACCGCCGAGGCGATCTTCGCGCCGTTGCGGTAGACGTCGACGGTGACGTCGCCGCCAGCCCAGGCCAGGGCGAACTGCGTCTTGCCCTTGACGATGCCCTGGTTGACTGCGGTCAGGCTGCTGGGAGCCGCAATCGGAGTCGTGCCACCACCGCCGCCGAGCAGCGCCTCGGTCGCGGCGAAGGTCTGCACCAGGCCGTTGCCGTAGGAGTTGTCGCGGCCGGCCGCACCCAGGTCGAGCGCGGTCGAGTAGAGCGCGTCACGGACCTGCGCGTTCGTTGCGGCCGGGTTGGCGCTCCACACCACCGCGGCGGCGCCTGACACGTGCGGGGTAGCCATCGAGGTGCCGTCGAGGAATGCGTAGGCGCTGGCATTGGACTCGAAGATCGTGCTGACGTTGGCGGTCATGCCCAAGGAGCCTGCGACCAGGGCCTGGCCGTCTTCCTGGGTCATGCTGATCGCCGGGATCGTCGAGGTGACGCCGGTGCCGAGCGTGCCGCCGAAGCCGCCGGGGGCATTGTTGTAGACCACCGCCGCGACGCCGCCGCCGGCGGTCACCGCGTTGACCTTGTCGACGAAGCTGATGTCGCCGCGCTCGCACAAGACCACCTTGCCCGCCCAGCTGCCGGCGCTCAGGCAGCGGCCGCCATTGACCATCGCCCCGCTGGCGGTGGACTGCACGGAGCCTTCCATCGCCGAGACGATGAAGCTGTTGCTGCCGACCGACATGGACGCATCGCGGAAGGGATAGGTGCTGAGGGTGCCGACGCCCGGGGCGGCGATATCGACCGCGGCATTCTTCTGCGAGAAGCCCGCGACGACGTTGTTGATGTCGGTGGCGGCCACCGACGTCACGCTGGCGTAGGAGGCGGGGTAGCTCAGCGTGGTGTTGCCGTCGTTGCCGGCCGCCGCGATGCTCAGCAGGCCGTTGGTGTCCAGGGTGTTGAAGCCGATTTCCTCGGTACGGCTCGCGCGGCCGCCGCCCAGGCTCATGCTGATGATGCGCGCGCCTGCGGTTTCGCACTTGTTGGCCGCGTCGATCAGGGTCGAGGCATAGCTCCAGCCGCAGGTTTCGCCGTCGAACACCTTGACGATGTGCAGCGAGACCTTGCCGGGGCTGACGCCGACGACGCCAGCGGTGTTGTTGACCGCCGCGACCGTGCCGGCGACGTGGGTGCCGTGGCCGCAGGTGTCGTTGTTCCAGGTCTGGCCGCTGCTGGCGTCGCCGGTCATGCTGATGCCGGCGAAGTCCTCATGGTTGGCCTTGATGCCCGAGTCGATGATGCACACCTTGAT
>JALYOG010000088.1 GCA_030856985.1 Pseudomonadota bacterium
GCGCAGGACAGCGCAAGTGCCGCGGGAGGCAGGATGCCGGAAGCGGCCGCCGCGCAGGACAGCGCAAGTGCCGCGGGAGGCAGGATGCCGGAAGCGGCCAGCGCCGCCGCGCCGCCGCTGCTGTTCTCGTCGAAATACAGCTGCCCGGTCTGCGACTACTCGCTGCCGGAGCTGGAGCCTCGGCTGTTCTCGTTCAACTCGCCCGTCGGCGCCTGCCCGACCTGCGATGGGCTCGGCGTCGCCCAGTTCTTCGATCCTGCGCGCGTGGTCGTGCATCAGGACCTGTCGCTTTCGGCGGGCGCGGTGCGCGGCTGGGACCGGCGCAATGCCTATTACTTCCAACTGATCCAGTCGCTGGCCAAGCACTACCGGTTCGATCCCGACGCACCGTGGCAGTCGCTGAGCGAAGACGTGCGCAACGCGGTGCTGTTCGGCAGCGGCAACGAAGTCGTCAGTTTCAGCTATCTCAGCGACCGCGGCGGACGCCACCAGCGCAAGCACCGCTTCGAAGGCATCGTGCCGAACCTGGAGCGGCGCTACCGCGAGACCGAATCGGCCGCGGTGCGCGAGGAGCTCTCCAAGTACATCAGCGAGCGCGCATGCACCGAGTGCGGCGGCGCGCGGCTCAATCGCGCGGCGCGTAACGTGCTGGTGGCGCAGCGACCGCTGCCCGAGCTGGTGGTGCTGCCGATCGACGAGGCCCTGACCTTTTTCAAGTCGCTCAGCCTGCCGGGCTGGCGCGGCGAGATCGCCGACAAGATCGTCAAGGAAATCTGCGAGCGGCTGCGGTTCCTGGTCGATGTCGGACTCGATTACCTGACACTGGAGCGGAAAGCCGATTCGCTGTCGGGAGGCGAGGCGCAGCGCATCCGCCTGGCCTCGCAGATCGGCGCCGGCCTGGTCGGGGTGATGTACGTGCTCGACGAGCCCTCGATCGGCCTGCACCAGCGCGACAACGAACGCCTGCTCGGCACGCTGACGCGGCTGCGCGACATCGGCAACACGGTGATCGTGGTCGAACACGACGAGGAAGCGATCCGGCTGGCCGACTACATCGTCGACATCGGCCCGGGGGCGGGCGTGCACGGGGGCGAAGTCGTGGCCCAGGGCCAGTTCGCCGACATCCTCGAGGCGCCGCGCTCGCTGACGGGCCAGTTCCTCAGCGGCAAGCGCAGCATCCCCCTGCCTGCGCGACGGCATCCGCCCAACCCGAAGGCCATGTTCAAGCTGCGTGGCGCGCGCGGCAACAACCTCAAGAATGTCGACCTGGACATCCCGGCCGGCCTGCTCACCTGCGTGACCGGCGTGTCGGGCTCCGGCAAGTCGACCCTGATCAACGACACGCTGTATCCGATCGCGGCCAATGAACTCAACGGCGCGTCGCGCACCGTCGCCCCGCACCGGTCGTACGAAAACATCGACCTGTTCGACAAGGTCGTCGACATCGACCAGTCGCCGATCGGTCGCACGCCGCGGTCCAATCCGGCGACGTACACCGGCCTGTTCACACCACTGCGAGAGCTGTTCGCGCAGGTGCCCGAAGCGCGGGCGCGCGGCTATTCGCCGGGTCGTTTCAGTTTCAACGTGCGCGGCGGCCGTTGCGAGGCCTGCCAGGGCGACGGCCTGATCAAGGTCGAGATGCACTTCCTGCCGGACGTCTACGTGCCCTGCGACGTCTGCGGCGGCAAGCGCTACAACCGCGAGACGCTGGAGATCCTCTACAAGGGCTACAGCATCTCCGACGTGCTCAACATGACCGTCGAGGACGCGCTGGGCCTGTTCGAGGTGATTCCGTCGATCTCGCGCAAGCTGGAAACGCTGATCGACGTCGGACTCAGTTACATCAAGCTCGGCCAGTCCGCGACAACGCTGTCGGGCGGCGAGGCGCAGCGGGTCAAGCTGTCTAAGGAACTCTCGCGTCGCGACACCGGGCAGACGCTGTACATCCTCGACGAGCCGACCACCGGCCTGCACTTCCACGACATCGAGCACCTGCTGGACGTGCTCCACCGCTTGCGCAACGACGGCAATACGGTCGTGGTGATCGAGCACAACCTCGACGTGATCAAGACCGCCGACTGGGTCATCGACCTGGGCCCGGAGGGTGGTCATCGCGGCGGCACGATCCTGGCTATCGGCACTCCGGAACATATCGCCGGGCTGGAGGATTCGCACACTGGGAGGTTTCTCGCGCCGCTGCTGGCCAGCACCGCCCGCGTCGCCGCAACGTCCTGCGACAAGCCAGCGAAAAAACCCCCTGCATCGAGGAAACCAGCCTCCGGTGCCGGCGCGCGCAAACCCGCCAAGAAGAAATCCGCCGCATGAGCGACACCGAAACCCAAGCCCCCGGTCCGCCGGCCAAGCGCGCGCGCAAGCCGCGAAAGTCGCCCTCGCGCAAGCCCAAGGAGCCGGGGGCCCCGGCCGAAGCAGTGCGCGATCCATCTACAGCGCCCGTCTCGCTGATCCGGCTCGCGCTTGCGGTGCGCTGGCGCGACCTGGACGCGTTCAACCATGTCAACAATTCCAAATACCTCAGCTACCTTGAAGAGGCGCGACTGCATTGGATGACCGGCTTGCCGGGGCAGGGACTGGAAGGCGATGTCGCACCCGTGGTGGCTGCGGCAACGCTCAACTACCGACGTCCGATCGCATGGCCTGCGCAGTTGACGATCGAACTGTTCGTCGAGCGCCTCGGCAACACCAGCGTCAGCATCGGCCACCGCATCCTCGACGCGGAGGATGCATCAATCCTCTACTGCGACGGGCACACCGTGCTGGTGTGGATCGGCCGCGACACCGGCCGCGCCGCGCCGCTGCCCGATGGCGTGCGCCAGTCCTGCAGCCCGCGGTAAAAGCCAATGCATGCCACGTCTTGCGCACCTCGCGCTGCAGGCGCGCGCAGGCCCGGCTACGGCAGGGCGGGCCGCACGAAGACGTCTCCGCTCAACGTGCGACCGTCGCTGAGCGCGAAGTCGATGCGGACGGTACGGCCCGGTGTCAGTGGACGGATCGGCCCGGACATCATGAGGTGCAGGCCACCGGATTGCAGTTGCACGGAGGCTCCGGCCGGAACCCGCAATTCCGCCACCGCACGCATGCGGCTGATGCCCGCCTCCACGCGCGTCTCATGCAGTGACACGTCGGAGAAATCGGGGCTGCTCGTGCCGATGACGGTCAGCGGCATGCCGCAGGGATTATCGATGCGGACGTAGCCGGCCGTCACCGGCGTTTCGACCGGCAACCAGCGCAACCAGCCGTCCTCCACCGACGCCGTGCAATCGCGCGAGCAGGACGCCAGCGATGCGAGGCAGATGGAGGCGAGGCAGGCTGCAACCGCAGCGCGAACGGGAGTCATCGGCCTATGATACGAGCACGTGGCCTCTGGAGTCTCCGATGCATCGTCCCCTGTCGTTGTTTGCCCTCGCCTGCGCACTGGCTGCGTGTTCGCCCGAGCGGGGGCCGGATGCCAGCCGTCCTCTTGCCACCGCCAAGCCTGCCGAAGCGCCCGTTTCCGGCGAGAAAGCCGAGCATGGCGTCACCGGGCTGACGGTCTACAGCGGGGACTATGAGGCACTGGGGAGCGTCGACAGCGCGAGCGCGGGGATGCCGGGCTACGCGCTGGTGGCGCGGCCACTGCAGTACACGCTCAAGTCCGGGCGGAACGCGGTCTCGTTTGGCGGCGTGCCTCCTTCGATGGACGTCGAGGCCGCGCTGCTGCGGCCCCGCTCGCCGGGGGTCACCGTGGAGTCGCAACGGCACGTCTCCGCACTGTCGGGCAGCGGCGACGTCATAAGCCAGGTGCTCGGCCAGCGCGTGACGGTCGAGCACACCGTCGGCGGCGCCAAGCAGACCGACAGCGGGACCCTGCTCTCGGCCACCGACGGGCTGACGCTCGCACTGGGCGACGGCAGGATCAAGGTCATCCGCGATTACGACAATTTCAGCATCGTCGACGGTGCCCGCCTGCTGCCGCAGGAGGCGGCCCTGCAGTGGACCGTCGCCGCCGAGGCGGGCGGCACCGCCGAGTTCCTGCTGTCCTACCCGATGGGCGGCATGGCGTGGCGCGCCGAGTACCTTGCGACGCTGACCGCGGGCAGCGAGTGCCGGCTCGAACTGGACGGTGCCGCGCTCGTCGCCAACCGCTCCGGCGTGACGTTTTCGCAGGCCAAGCTGACGCTGCTGGCGGGGGAGCCGAACCGCGAACGGCGCGACGAGTCCGCTCCCGAACACCAGGCGCTTGGTTCCCGTCAGACCGCCGCCGACGCGGGCGCGGCGGCGCCGTCGCGGCGCAGTTCGGGCGAATACCACGCCTACGACCTGCCCGGCACCATTCGCCTCGGCAACGGCGCCACCGAACGCGTGGCGCTTTTCGCCCAGCGTCCGTCGGTCGCCTGCACCCGCGGCTACGTGGTCGATTCCGGCGGTCCGCAGTGGGAGCCGGCGTCGCCGGTCCTGGAGCCAGGCTTCCGCGGGCTGACCGGCAGCGTTCCGGTCTCCGTGGCGGTCACGGTCGAGAACACCAAGGGCGCAGGCCTCGGCCAGCCGCTGCCGGCGGGACGGGTAAGGGTCTTCGACGGCAACGAACTGCTCGGCGAGTCGCGCCTGCAACACACGCCCGCAGGCGGCGAACTGCGGCTGGAAGTGGGCAAGGCCTTCGATCTGGGCGCGCAGCGCGAGGTCACCGACTTCCGGGTCGATCGCGCCGGTCGCACCATCACCGAGTCCTTCGCGATCACGCTGGCGAATGCCAAGGCGACCGATGTGAACGTCCGCGTGGTCGAGCCGATGCCGCGCTGGAGCGACTGGAAGCTGCTGTCCAGCAGCGTGCCGGGGGTCAGGAAGGACGCGCAGCACGCCGAGTTCCATGTGCCGGTGCCCGCAGGCGGCGAAACGCGCCTGACGTATACCGTCAGGTACCAGTGGGCGCCCGGAGCGATCCGATGAGCCTGGTCGAGCGCATCTCGCACGGCGAGGTCGAGCAGCTGAGACTCGCGCGCGCGCCGGTGAACGCGCTGGATCCCGTGCTGTGCGCCGACATCGCGTCAGCGATCCGCGGTGCCATCGCCGATGGAGCGCAGGCGATCGTGCTCGCGGGCGGGCCAAGCGTATTCTCGGCCGGGCTCGACGTTCCGTACCTGCTGTCGCTGGGCGACGACCAGGCAGCCCTGACCACTGCCTGGGAAGCGTTCTTCGATGTCGCGCGAGAGCTCGCGGGCAGCCCGGTCCCGGTGGCGGCGGCGATGGCGGGCCATGCGCCCGCCGGCGGCTGCGTGCTGGCGCTGTGCTGCGACTACCGGATCATCGGGCTGAGCCCCGACCCCGCCAAGCCATTCCGCATCGGCCTCAACGAAACGCAGGTCGGGTTGGTCGCTCCCGAAGGCATCCAGCGCCTGTTGCGGCGCGTCGTCGGTGCGCACCGTGCCGAGCGCCTGCTGGTCGCGGGCGAACTGGTGCCGGCGGACCGCGCGGTGCGCTATGGGATGGTGGACGAACTCGTCGAAGTCGACGACGTCGTGCCGCGCGCATGCGCGTGGCTGGAGCAGATGCTGGCGCTTCCGCGCCAGGCGATGCTGGAGACCCGCCGGATCGCGCGGGCCGATCTCGTGCAGGCGCTGCGGCCGGAATTCATCGAACTGGACCGCTTCGTCCAGGCGTGGTCGGCGCCGCAGACCCAGGCAGCGCTGCGCGCGCTGGTGGCCAAGCTGGGCAAGTGACCGATCCGCTCCAGTAAGGCTTCAAAGCGGCGGCAAGCAGCTACTCCAGCGGGCAGCCCGAGGCGCGTGAGGATCGCTTTCTCGGACCAGGCGGAAGACGGCAACGAAATTCCCGGCTTCACCTTCAGCCCCTGCTCTTTTTCGCGTCGCTTCGCGCCTTTCGCGACAACAGCTTTCACCGGTTCCCTCAGCCGCGCGCGACCGGCCGGTCCGGATCCTCGATCCAGCCGCTCCACGACCCCGTGAACAGCTTCGCGCCGGGCAGGCCCGCGTGCGCCATCGCCAGCAGGTGATGGCAGGCGGTGACGCCGGACCCGCACATCACCGCGACGTCTTCGGACGGATGGCCCTGGAGGGCGGCGCCGAACTCCGCGAGCAGTTCGCCTGCGGGCTTGAACCGCCCTTCGCGCAGGTTTTCGCCGTACGGGCGATTGCGTGCGCCCGGGACATGGCCCGCGATGCGGTCGATCGGCTCGACCTCGCCGAGAAAACGCTCGCGGGCGCGCGCATCGAGCAGCAGACCGCCCGACTCCAGGTGCGCATGCACCTGGTCCGCATCGAGAAGCCGCCGCGCGTCGAACCGTGCCTCGTAATCGGTGCGCTCCGGCGTCGGCACCTGCGCCTCGCACGGCAGCCCCAGTGCGGTCCACCGCGCCCAGCCGCCATCGAGCACGGCCGCCTTGCGGTGGCCGAGCGTGCGCAGCAGGAACCAGGCTCTCGCCGCGGCCAGAGCGCCGTCGCCCGCGTCGTACACCACGACCTGATGGTCAGGCGTGACGCCCCAGCGCCCGAGCGCGGCGGTGAAGGACTCCGCCCGAGGCCAAGGATGCCGGCCGCCCTGCAGGCGATGATCCGACAGGTCCTGGTCGAGATCCGCGAAGCGCGCACCGGGTAAGTGGCCCCGACGATACGCGGCAGCGCACGCGGCGGGGTCGGCGAGCGAAGCGCGCGCATCCAGCACGACCAGATCCCTGCGCGTCAGCGACGCGGCCAGCTCCTCGGCGGAGATCAGGATCTCGAAACGGGTTTCATCGGGCATCGCACTGCTCCAGCCGCTCGCGCAGGTTCAACAGGATCGACGCGGTCGCGCCCCATATCCGCTGGCTCGGGTGGTGGAATTCGAGCACCTCGCGAGGCAGGCCGCGATAGGCGTACACTCGGGTGGAAAGGTTTCCCGGATCCAGCAGGAAGCGCAGCGGCACCTCGAACACCTCCGCCACTTCGGCCGGATCGGGCCTGGCCTCGTAGGCGGCGTCCACCAGCGCGACCACCGGCAGCACGCGGAAGCCGCTGATCGTCACCAGCGGATCGAGCAGGCCCAGCGGCGTGATCTGCGACGGCGGCAGGCCGACCTCCTCGAAGGTTTCGCGCACCGCCGCCGCGACCGCATCCGCGTCGGTCGGCTCGACCCTGCCCCCGGGGAAGCTGACCTGGCCGCCGTGCTGGCGCATGCCGGCGTTGCGGCGGGTCAGCAACACGCTGGTGGCGTCGCCGCGCTGGATCAGCCCGACCAGAACCGCCGCGTCGGCCAGGGCACCGGCAGGAAGCAGGCCGTCAATCTCAGCGTGGTTCCAGCCAGGCCCGGCCGGCGGCGCCTCCAGCGGATGCAGGGCCTCGGCCAGGTTGGGGCATTCGGGCACCGCGGCGAAGGGCGCGGGGCGTGCCGTCACCGGAGGCGCGACTCACGATCGGGCAACACTTCGTTCATGATCCGCAGCCGCTCGGTATCGCTCATCTGCGACCAGCGGGCGATTTCCGACAGGTCCCGCAGACAGCCGGTGCACAGTCCATCGGCCGCGACTTCGCAGACACCGATGCAGGGACTGAGGATGGCGCTTCTGGCGGTATTCAATGGCGGCTCCGTCTTGATGGCCGAAACGGCATGGCGCCTGCGAACCGGCAAGTCCGTGGGGCCACCGCATCCACCGAGCCGTGCGCCAGACAGACGT
>JALYOG010000166.1 GCA_030856985.1 Pseudomonadota bacterium
GGAGGTCACCGACCACGGCGGGTTGAGACCCAATGCTTGTGTGAAGAGCTTTTCCATCCCGCAAGGCTGCCGAGCAAACCGGCATCAGGCAAGCGGAATTCCACAGGAATCGCGACTGAGCCACAAATAAGGACAAGGTGCCAGGGATGCGTTCCATGCCAAGCCGTATTCGCCGCGCTCGCAGCATCGCCGGCATGACCCAGGCGAGGCTCGCCAGCCTTGCAAACGTCAACCGAAGCGCCGTTGCGCAATGGGAAGGCGGGAGCGGCACCTCTCCGAGCACCACCCACCTGGCGCAGGTTGCCCTTGCCACCGATGTCTGCTTCGAGTGGCTGGCGACGGGTCGCGGTCCATGCCGCCCAGACGGAAGCCACTTCGAGACGACGGCTCTGGAGATGCAAGAATTTGCCCGCAACGAGTGCGAAGTAAAGGCACTTGATCTGCTTCGGCGCTTGTCACCCAAGAGGCAGCAATTGGCATGCAAGATGCTTGAGTTGTTCGGGCAGTAGGCAGCCGTCGAGCGCCGAGCGATGTCACGAAAAGCAGAGACCTGCGCAGCGGATGCACAGGAGAACCGCGACGGCTACGCTGCAGGCATCCACATTAGAATGGCGGCATGACCACGCTTTTCATCTCCGACCTGCACCTGGAAGCCGCGCGGCCGCACATCGCCGAGCTGTTCGTGCGGTTCCTGCGCGGAGAGGCGCGCGGTGCCGAGGCGCTGTACATCCTGGGCGACCTCTTCGAGGCCTGGGTCGGCGACGACGATCCCTCGCCCATCGGTGATCGCGTCGCCGCCGAACTGCTGGCGCTCCGCGAAAGCGACGTGCCGGTGTACTTCATGCACGGCAACCGCGACTTCCTGCTCGGGCAGGATTACGCGCGGCGCGCGGGGATGATCCTGCTGCCGGACCCGGCAGTGGTGCAGTTGCATGGAAGCTCCACCCTGCTGATGCATGGCGACCTGCTGTGCACCGACGACGTGTCCTACCAGGCATTCCGAGCAAAGACGCGCGATCCGCAGTGGCGCTCGCAGTTCCTTGCCCAGCCACTCGCCGCCAGAATGGCCTTCGCGCAGCAGGCGCGCGCGGCCAGCAAGGCGCACCAGGCCGGGCTGCAGGATGCAGGTTCCATGGAGGCGATTACCGACGTGGCGCCGCCCACCGTCGAGTCGACGATGCGACGCTACGGCATTGATACGCTGATCCACGGCCACACGCATCGGCCGGCTTCGCACGCACTCGACGTGGATGGTCGCGCGTGCCGACGGATCGTGCTGGGGGACTGGTATGAGCACGGATCGGTACTGCGCGTAGACGCCGGGAAGATGCAGCTTTCCGGGCTCTAGTCGCTGCAAGCGAATACTGATGCGCGCTGCGGCGCGTCGGAACCCACCGCACGCGTGTTTGATCGCGGCGCGGATCGGTGTTGCGCGCGGACGCCGGGGATATGCAGCTTTCGACTCTCTGGTCGCTGCAATCGAAGCGCGCCGCGGCGCTTCAGTTCCCTCTCCCTTCGGGAGAGGGTTGGGGTGAGGGTTCGGAGCATCGCGCCAGTGAGAACCCGCTGACGGGCGTCCAGTCATGGCAGATCCTGGTCCTGGAGATCAGCGATACATCGAACCCTCACCCCCAGCCCCTCTCCCGGAGGGAGAGGGGAGCAACGGCAGCCGGTGGCGGAGTTCCTCCGCACGATCCATCCACCCGGCCCGGTGAAGCGCCCCGCTCTTTTCTCACTGAAAGCCGATGGTGACGCGCGGCTATCGGTCGGTTGCGTCCACCGAGGCGTCGAGCGCGGCCAGTTCTTCAGCGGTGAAACCCGCCGCCAGGCGCGCGACGACGTTGAACGGGCCGCGGATGCTGCCGCGCGCGTGCTCGGCGAGCAGTTCGCGGAAACGCAGGTGTGGATCGACACCCGTCTGCTCGCAATACCAGCGGTACCAGCGCGATCCGGCTGCGACGTGGGCGACTTCCTCGCGCAGGATCACTTCAAGAATGGCGACCGTGGCTTCGTCGCCCTGCCGGCGCAGCTTGACGATCATCCCGGGCGTCACGTCCAGTCCGCGCGCTTCCAGCACACGTGGCACCAGCGCCATTCGCGCCAGCCCATCGCCGGCGGTTTTTTCCGCCATCTCCCAAAGCCCGTTGTGCGCGGCGAAGTCGCCGTATTCGTGCCCCATTTGCTGCAGGCGCGCGCGCAGCATCGTGAAGTGCCGCGCCTCGTCGCTGGCGATGGTCATCCAGTCGGCATAGAACGCCGGCGGCATGCCGCGGAAGCGGTAGGCCGCGTCCAGTGCGAGGTCGATCGCGTTGAACTCGATGTGCGCGATCGCGTGCACGAATGCCGCGCGGCCTTCCTGGCTGCCAAGTCCCCGATGCGGCACGTCGCGCGCAGCCACGAGTCTCGGAAGCGCAGGACGCCCCGGCATCCGGATCGGTTGCGGCGGCGGCGCGTAGCCCGACACGGTCAGTTCACCGCGCGCGATTGCGTCGGCGGCGGCGAACGTCAGCGCGAGCTTGGCCTCGATGCTGTCGGCGTCGAGGCAGGCACGGGCGGTGTCGAACAGCGAGCTCACGAGCGTGCCACCGTGTCCGCGTACGCCGCAATGACGGACGGTGGTGCTGCGGCGGTCACGACGCCCGGCGGGTGATCTTGGCTTCGTCCGAGCGCAGGCGCTTGATCCTGTCGAAATAGTCGGCGTCGGTGCCGGTGACATAGCTGCCGTTGAAGCACGACGAGTCGAAGTGTTCGATGCTGCGTTTCGGCCCCGCAACCGCGGTCTCCAGGTCGTGCAGGTCCTGGTAGATCAGCCAGTCGCATCCGAGCAGGGTCTGGATTTCCTCCTCGGTGCGCCCATGGGCGATGAGCTCTTCCGCCGATGGCATGTCGATGCCGTAGATGTTCGGATGCCGCACCGGCGGCGCCGCCGAGGCAAGGTAGACCTTGCGTGCGCCGGCATCGCGCGCCATCTGCACGATCTGTCGCGACGTGGTACCGCGCACGATCGAGTCGTCCACCAGCAGCACCACGCGGTTCTTGAACTCCAGCGGCATCGGGTTGAGCTTGCGTCGCACCGATTTGGCGCGCTCGCCCTGCCCCGGCATGATGAAGGTGCGCCCGACATAGCGGTTCTTGATGAAACCCTCGCGATACTTCACCCCGAGCACGTTGGCGATTTCCAGCGCGGCATCGCGCGAGGTGTCGGGGATCGGGATCACCGTCTCGATGTCGTGATCCGGGCGCAGCCGCAGGATCTTCTCGCCGAGCGTCTGGCCCATGCGCATGCGCGCCTTGTGCACGGAGATATCGTCGAGCATCGAATCGGGGCGGGCGAAATAGACGAACTCGAAGATGCACGGCGCATGCTGGCGCGGCTGCGCGCACTGGCGGGTGTGCAGTTCGCCGTCGGCGGTGACCACGATGCCCTCGCCGGGGCGCACGTCGCGCAGCCGCTCGAAGCCGAGCAGGTCGAGCGCCACCGACTCGGATGCGACGACGTACTCGTCCCGCCCGTCGATCGAGCGCTTGCCCAGCACCAGCGGGCGGATGCCGTTGGGATCGCGGAACGCGACCAGCCCCAGTCCCAGCACCGTGGCCACCACGGTGTAGGCACCCAGGCAGCGCCGGTGCACGCCTTCCACCGCCTTGAACGCGGCATCGACGGTCAGCGCACGCTGGGTGTCGAGCTCGTGCGCGAACACGTTCAACAGCACTTCGGAATCGGACTCGGTATTGACGTTGCGCCGGTCCTGTTCGAACACCTCGCGGCGCAGGGCCTCGTTGTTGATCAGGTTGCCGTTGTGCGCCAGCGCGATGCCGAACGGCGAATTTACGTAGAACGGCTGCGCCTCGGCGAAGCCCTCGCTGCCGGCGGTCGGATAGCGGCAGTGGCCGACGCCCATGTTGCCGTCGAGCAGCTTCATCGCCAGCTCGTCGAACACTTCCGCGACCAGGCCGCGACCCTTGTGCACGTGGATCTTGCGTCCGTCGGCGGTCGCGATCCCGGCAGCATCCTGGCCGCGGTGCTGCAGCACCATGAGTCCGTCGTAGAGCTGCGCTGCGACGTGGTTGTGGCCGACGATCCCGATGATGCCGCACATGTTCAGGCCCTGCTGTGGTCTACAACGCGCGGCGAGGGCCGCTTGGCGGCACCGGCAAAGCCGGGCCGTGATCTGGCATCGTGCCGTCGTCGGGCTCGATCTCGCCCGCCGATCCAAAATCCACCTGCGCGGCCACCCATTCGGGCAACCAGGCGCTCATCCACCGCGCGGCCGGGACGAACACCGGCACCACCCTGGACGCCTCCCACCACGGTTCGCGCGGCATCGAGGTCAGCCCGAGCAGCAGCACCAGCGCGGCGGCAATGAAAATCCCGCGCAGCGCGCCCAGCACCAGTCCGAACACGCGGTCCACGCCCGACAGCCCGATCGAGTGCACCAGCTTGCGCATCGACCAGCCCGCAAACCCGACCACCACCAGCACGCCGATGAAGCTGAGCGCGTACCCCGCCAGCATCTGCCCGGTGCTCGGCATGCCGCCGCCGGCCAGCATCCAGCCAAGCTCCCCGCCGAAGTGGAATGCCACCCACGCCGCAAGCACCCACGCGACCAGCGAGGCCAGCACGCCGACGAAGCCGCGCAGCAGCCCGGCGAGCGCGGAGAAGACAACGATGACGATCAGTACCCAATCGACCGCACTCATTGCGATGGCGCGTGGCGCCTCACGGGTGCGACTGCACGAAGCCGTCGATGCCCAGCCTGGCCGCGACCTGCGCCTTGAGGCGGTCTGCCTCGGCGCGATCGAGCACGGGACCGACACGCACGCGGCTCAGGGTGCCCTTGTCGGTACGCACGCGTTCCACGAAGGCATTGAAGCCGGCGGCCTGTGCGCGCTCGCGCAGCTTGTCGGCCTCGGCGTCGACGCTGAATGCGCCCAACTGGACCGCGAAGCCGACATC
>JALYOG010000023.1 GCA_030856985.1 Pseudomonadota bacterium
CGCGTGGGCGCATCCACTTCGAAGGTCACGCGGCGGCAGTGGCAGCCGCCGCGGTGCGTCACCAGCGGTTCGCTAACTCCGGAATCGTTCACGCGCGCCGATCAGCCCTTGCCGTTGCCCTTGTCGCCCTTGCCCTTGTCGCTACCCTTGCCCTTGTCGCTACCCTTTCCCTTGTCGCTACCCTTTCCCTTGTCGCTGCCTTTTGCCTTGTCCGAGCCCCTGGCCTTGTCGCCACCGTGGGCGCGGCCGGCATCGTGCGGCTTGCCCGACGCCTTGGACTTGGCGCCATTGCCGCCGCCGCCACGGTTGGACTTCGCCGCGTTCTCCGCGCGCTCGTGGCGCGCATGGCGGCCGCGGTCGCGGTCCGGAAAGTCGCGCGCCAGGTCCTCATCGATGCGGATCGGCCGTGCCCAGCGGTCGTAGGTCGGCACGAACCCACGCTTGAGCCGGTGGAATTCCGCTGAGCCGGGCTTGATTCCCATCCGCTTGGCCAGTTCGCCCCAGCCCTGGCCGTGGTCTCGCTCCCATTCGTCGACGACATGACGGCAGGGACGCCCGATCACCTGCGCCAGCGCGCACGCGTAGTACACGTCGCCGGGCGCCCAGTTGCGCGTGCCCAGCAGTTCGGTGACAAGGTCGCGCGGAGCGTCGTAGTAACGGACCATTTCGTTGACGAACGGTTCGCGGTAGCGGGAGCCGTACCGGTTGACGTCCTGCAGTTGCGTGTCGACCCACACGTCTCCGGAACGTGGGTCCCAGTTGATGCTGTAGGCCTGGGCCGAGGCCACGCCGGCGGCGCTCATCGCGGCGATGGCGGCGGCCAGTGCGAAAGTCGTGGATTTCAGACGCATGCGGTTACTCCTTGGTCAAACGAATGGTGCGGATGGTCTTCGGCGCCTGCCCCGGCATAGGGATCGACTGCCACTCGGGCCGCCCGGCGATAGTCGGCGCATTGCGGTGAAGTTCGCAAGAAGGCCATGGATGGCTCACGGTCGAACCGGCACCGACGCCCGGCGGAAGGCCCCGATCAGCGGCGGCGATCATCGCGGCGACGGTCGTCATCATGGTGCCCGGAGTAGTAGCGCTCGTCGTATCGGGTGTCGTAACGCGCGTCGTAGTAGTGCTGCTTGTTCTTGTGCTTGCCCTTGCTCTTGACCTGGCAGCGGCCATGGCTGTCGCACTTGACCTTTTTCTGCTGGCCCGGAGCGGTGCCGTGGTACCCGTGCGCGTTGCCGTACGGGGGACCGGCACGTTCGTGCCGAGGCAGCTCGCGGTAGTACACCGGACGGCCGTAGCGGTCGCGGGAAACGATCAGACGGTCATCGTGGCGGTACTCGCCACGGCGGTCGTAGGCGCCGTCGTCCCGGAGGATCACGTCGGCGACATCGACGATCACGCGCGCCAGTTCGTCGCCGCTTTGCGCGAACGCCGGTGCCGGCGCCAGTGCTGCGGCTCCCAGTCCCACCGCCAGCGCCAGTGGCGCGCTCCAGCGGAACAACAGGGGCATGGTCTTAGTGGACATGGGCGTTCTCCTGCGACGGGTACGCACCGACCATGCAACCGGGTGCGTGAACACCGATCCAACCGGTCGCTCGAACGACGCTGAGGCCCGTCACCCGTTCAGGTTCGCCCGCCGCGGCCTCCCCGCTTCAGCGAACGCCCGCGGCCACCGCGACGATCGCTTCGACGGCCGCCGGCAGCGCCGAGGCCGTGTCGACCTGCCTGATCCGCGGCAGCGCCGGATCGACGACGACCTCGGTCTCGTGCTGCCAGGTGACGTGGTACGGCACGTGGATCCCCCAGCCGCCGAGTTCGACCACCGGCACGATGTCGGAGCGCAGCGAATTTCCGACCATCACGAATTCATCCGCTGCCATTCCGAACTCCTCCAGCAGGCGCGCGTAGGTCGAGGCGTCCTTCTCGCTCACGATCTCGATCCTGCGAAACAGCTTCGCCAGCCCGCATTGCCGCACCTTCGACTCCTGATGGAACAGGTCGCCCTTGGTGATCAGCACCACCGGGTGCCTGGCCGCGATCTCGGCGACCGCGTCGGCAATTCCCGGCAGCAGTTCCACCGGATGCTGCAGCAGCTCCTTTCCCAGGCCGACGATGCGATGCAGGTCCGTCGCACTGATGCGCTGCGACGTCAGTTCGACGGCGGCCTCGATCATCGACAGCACCATGCCTTTGACGCCGTAGCCGAACAGCGCGATGTTGCCGCACTCCACTTCGTAGAGCCGCGCCCGCGCGCCGCTGTCGTGCAGGTCCACGTATCGGCCGACGATCCGCTCGAACTCGAGTTGGGCGGCATCGAAGTAGTCCTGGCTGCGCCAGAGGGTGTCGTCGGCGTCGAATCCGACCATGCCGATGTGGCTGCCTGGCGATTGCTTCATCCGGCGATTATGCCTGCGGTGCAGCAGACCCCGATGCGCCTGGACCGTCGTGGAACCGATGGCGCGGAATCACGGAAAATTTACCTTTATTCGGCCCGGAAGTAACCGGCGCGGGCCTGGTGTGCGTAATGCGAACGCGCGGCTCACGAAAGCGCCCTCCAGCCGGTGCCGTTGCCCTGTCGCATCATTCTCCGTCACACGTGGAGTACCGCAATGCGCAACGATCCTCAAAACCAGGCCGGCCAGAACAAGGGCCAGGGCAGTCGCGAAGGCAAGAACGCCAGCAGGCAGCAGTCGGGCCACCAGTCAGCAGGCCGGCCAGGACGAACAGGAGCATGGCCGCACCCGCGAGGCGGGCGGCCAGGGCAGGCAGGGTCAGCGCCAGGCCGGCCCGCAGACAAATCAGAGCGGCTCGCAGTGTGGCTCGCAAGGCGACCAGGGCAATCTCGACGACGACAAGGAGCTCGACGCAAACACTGAGCGCCCGGGCGCAGGGCAACAAGAACGGAGGGCGCCGGGAGGCTCCCTCTCCGCTTTGCGCCGCAAAGCGGGCGCCGCGACGAAGCCAACCCGATCCCGCCGCTGGACGGTTATTCGTTTTCCGAGCGCACGCTGGCCCTGGGCTGCTCGCCGTCGGACCACGCGGTGACCACGATCGGACGGCAGCAGACCTGGCAATCCTCGATGTAGTCGTGCTGCTCGCCGGAGGCCTCGACCGTCAGCTCGATGGCCTCGCCGCAGTAGGGACAGTGCACCATCAGGCCGTGCATCATCGGCTTCGTTCCGGTTCGACGGCACCGTTCGTGCCGATATCAGAATACCCACACCTGGCGCGCCGGAGGCACGGTCCGCATCCGGGTGGGCGCGCGGCGCTTCGGGGGCGCGCCTGGGCGCGCCTGGAAACCGCATCTTTCACGTCTGACTCACCGGCGCGCCGCAAAGCTTTCCCCGAACCGTCCGAAGCGGGCCGCGCCAGGAGTGATCGCATGCATATCAACACCCGCCACGTGTTCAGCACGCCCGACGTGGCCACGGCCAGGGCGGCGATGGTGGCGGCCCGCAACGCCGGTGTGCATGACGACGACCTGCTGCTGGTGGCGCGTTCGGATATCGAACTGGACGCGGTCCCCAACCATCGCAAGGAAGCCGACACGGACATGAAAGTGGCCGCCCTGCGCGGCGCAGGCTTCGGCGCCGGGGCCGGACTGCTCGGCGGCCTGCTGGCGGTGGTGATCGCACCGGTCGGCATCACCCTTGCCGGTGCCGCGGCGGTGACGCTGGCTGGCGCCGTGATCGGAAGCGGCGCATCGGCGCTGTTCGGAGCCGCGCTGCCGGACCCCATCCGTCAGAAATTCGACGACGAAATCGAAAGCGGCAAGGTCCTGTTGATCGTGGACGGGCCCGAAGATGTCGTGGCGGCGGCCGAGCCGGCGGTGGTGAATGCCGGCGCGGTACGATTGCCCTACGAGTCTTCCAACATCACGCCGTAGGCGCATCCGCATACGGCGATCCACCGCCATCCGGGAGCGCACGATGGATACTCGCCTGCTGGTCGCCGCATTCGGCGTCCTGATCCTGTCGGCCTGCGTTGCGGGCAACGGCAACACGATCGCGGCAGACGCGGAGGTGACTGCGGCACCCGCCGCCAGCGCCGTGCCGCCGCAGATGCCTGCCCGGAGCGACGAGAGCGCCGAGCCGTTCGCGGTCACGCCCGTGGGCCAGTTCGACGAACCTTGGGCGATGACCTTCCTGCCCGACGGGAGGCTGCTGGTCACCGAAAAACGGGGGCGGCTGCGACTGCTCGACCCGACCGGCGCGGCCGAGGCAAAAACCATCGGCGGCGTGCCGGATGTCGACTACGGCGGCCAGGGCGGGCTCGGCGACGTGGTGCTGCATCCGCAGTTCGAACGCAACTCGGTGATCTACCTGAGCTATGCCGAGGCCGGGGAAGGCGACACCCGTGGCGCGGCGGTCGCCAGAGGGACGCTGAGCCTGGATGCCGATGGCGGCGGCAGCCTGTCGGGGATGAAGGTGATCTGGCGCCAGGTCCCCAAGGTATCCGGCCGCGGCCATTACGGGCACCGTATCGCCTTCGCTCCCAGCGGCGAGATGTTCATCAGCTCGGGGGAACGCCAGAAGTTCGATCCGGCGCAGGACATGGATGCCAACCTGGGCAAGATCGTCCGCCTCGCCGACGACGGCAGCGTGCCGGCCGACAATCCTTTCGCGGCGCTTGGCGGGGTCGCAGCCCAGGTCTGGACGCTCGGACACCGCAATATCCTCGGCCTCGCCTTCGACGCCCGGGGAAGACTGTGGGCCGCCGAAATGGGACCCCGCGACGGCGATGAGCTGAACCTGATCGAGCGCGGCGGCAACTACGGGTATCCGATCGTCTCCGAAGGCATGCAGTACGACGGCCGCGACATCCCCGGCCACGACACCCGCCCGGAGTTCAACGCGCCCGAAATCAGCTGGACGCCGGTGATATCGCCAGCCGGATTCGTCTTCTACTCGGGCAGGCAGTTTCCGCGCTGGCAGGGACACGGGCTGATCGGCGGCCTGTCCGGCCGCGCGCTGGTGCGTGTCGCCGTGAGCGGCGACAGCGCGCGAGAGGTGGCCCGCTACGACATGGGCAAGCGCATCCGGGAGGTCGAACAAGGCCCCGACGGGCACGTCTGGCTGCTGGAGGATGGAGCCGGTGGCCGCCTGTTGAAGCTGAGTCCGCGCGGCTGACGCTTCCGGGCCTTGCCTTGGTACGGCGAGCTATTTTCCTGCACCGGCGTAAAAAAGCGGCCCTTCACCGTTTCGATTGGGTCGCCCCGATAGCGCGCCGCTGCGCTTCAGCTCCCTCTCCCTTCGGGAGAGGGTTGGGGGTGAGGGTTCGGAGCACGGGGCTAATGAGAGCTCGTTCCGCCTGGAACGCGCGAGGCTTCTTTCGATCCTGGAGATGAGCGCGAAACCGAACCCTCACCCCCAGCACCTCTCCCGGGGGAAGAGGGGAGCAAGAGCGACCTGCGGCCAGCCGGCCAGCAGAATTCACCCACCCGATTCGGTGAAGCGCCAAAAAAGCAGGCGCCCGAAGGCGCCTGTCGGGGTGTGCTGCGTCGCCGACGGGCTAGCCGCCGTCGCGGTCGTCCTCTTCCTCTTCTTCTTCCCCCGTGGACTGCCCGCGCGCGTCGGAGGCCGCGCTGGACTCGTCACGGCTACGCTGCTTGTTGTCGCTCGCCGCTTCTTGATCGATGTCGGCATCGCCGGAGAAGCTCGCCGGATCCTGTTTGGCGCCCCCGCGAAATTCGACGACCGTGAGGAACCCGTCGCCGTCGGCATCCAACTGGCTGAAGTGCTCGCCCAGTTGCGGATGCATGCTCGACTCGACCGAACTGATCCGCCCGTCGTTGTCGGTGTCGAGCTGCGACCACAGCACCCGATGCGTGACCGCGGCGTGGGGCGCGGCGCGGTCCGCGCCCTGGGCGTGGGCCGGAGGGGTCTTCGCGGCCCCAGGCGTCGCGGAAGGCGGCCTGCGGTCACCCTCTTGTTCCGCTGCAGGACGCGCTAGCGCGTCAGGTTCTGGCCGCCGGATCCGGCATCGACGCCCTGCATCGACTGCGCCTGCAGGTCGAACAGGATCTCCGCGTCGCCCGGCAACCACAGCTCGCTTTCGCTGGAGCGGAAATGCCGGTGAAAAGCGCGTACGGCCGCCGCCGGATCCCGCAGGTCGTAACCGATCAGCCGCAGCGCCGCCCACATGTCGAAGTCGGGCGGCGCGGCTGGCAAGGCCTCCCGCGGCCAGAGCCCGAATCCGGCCTGCGCCAGCCGCCGCCACGGAAACAGCACGCCGGGGTCGCGCTTGCGCGCAGGCGCCACGTCGCCATGTGCGATCACCAGGTGCCGGGCAATTCCGAGCCGGCCAGTGACATCCTCCAGCAGGCGCAGCAGCGCCTGGATCTGGGGTTCGGTAAACGGGTCCTGGCCGTTGTTGTCCAGCTCGATTCCGATCGAGGCGGAATTGACGTCGGCGATGCCGCCCCAGCTGCCGGCCCCGGCATGCCAGGCACGGTCCTGCTCGGACACCAACTGGTACAGGCGGCCGTCGCGGCCGATCAGGTAATGCGCACTGACGCGCCCGCCGGCGTTGCGCGTGCGCAGGATCAGCAGGGCCGAGTCCGCGCTCTCCATCTGGGTCTGGTGCAGCACGATCAGCCGCGGCCTGCGCGCGTCGTAGTTGGGCGAACCGTGCCACTCGGCCATCGGGTTGCGCACCGGTGCGCTGCTGCAGGCGGCAAGCACGGCAAGCAGCAGGCCCGCGACGAGACCGCGGACCCACGGCGCGACCGCACGCGCGCTCGCCACCAGGCTGGCCTGCAGACAGGGCATGGACCCATTGTGGATTCGCACGACGGCCGGCGGCAACCCGCGCGTCATCGCACCCGGCATGCGTCGCGGCGAGCCGTTGCCGCGGCGCGCGCGCGGCTGGAGTGCCAGCACCGGTCCTGCTACAGCGTCTGGTAAATCGACGTCACCAGCTGCTCCGGCTTGATGAAGCCCTGCCCCATCGCCTCGTCGGTCGCAGCGGTCGGCCGCGCGGCGATCACCTGCTCCACGCTCTTGCCTTCGGCTTTCATCGCGGCGATGCGGTCGCGGTATCCCTGCAACAGTGCGCCATAGGCTTCCAGGCCGGCGCGGTCGGTGCGCTCGCCGTGACCGGGCACCACGATCGTGTCGGCATCGGCCAGCTCCAGCCCCTTCTTCACCGCGGCCAGGACGCCATCGACATCGCCTCCTGAAGCGACATCGATGAAGGGATAGCTGCCGTGGAAGAAGGTGTCGCCCATGTGCAGCACGTTCGCGTTCTCGAACCGGACGATCGCATCGCCATCGGTGTGCGCGCTGGCGGCGTGGATCACGCGCACCATGTCGCCGTTGAGGTGCAGGGTGACGCCCTCGGTAAAGGTCACGACCGGCAACGCCCCTTTCGGCGAAGGCGCTCCGCGCGGTTCCATCGACGCGGTGAACTGCTGCGTGCTCATGCGCCTGCGGACGTTGTCGTGCGCGACGATCACCGCGCCGGCGGAACCGAAGGCTTCGTTGCCGCCGGTGTGATCGCCATGCCAATGGGTGTTGATCACGAAGCGGACCGGCCCGGGGTCGAGTTCACGCAAGACCGCGACGATCCGCTCGGCCAGTGGCGCGAACTGGTCGTCGATGATGAAGGTGCCGTCCTCGCCGACGCTCGCAACGATGTTGCCGCCCGCGCCGGTCACCAGGTGGGTGCCCATCCGCAGAGGCGAGGATTCGACCTCCACTTTCGACCAGTCGCGCTGCTGTGCGGAGGACAGCAACGGGGTTCCCAGCAGGGCCAGGGCGAGTACGTGGCGCAGGCGCATGTCGACTCCATTGACGGGGCGGATGGGGCATGGTCGCGCCCCTGCCCTCCTTCGGCAAGCGGGGGAAGCGTGCCGATGCGGGGCCTGCCGCCGCGGGGCCTGCACCGGCCCCGCGAAGCCGCCGCTACTCGCGCAGCGAGACCGTCATGCCGGGGGAGACCACCTTTGTCAGCGCCTCGGCGCTCCAGTTGGTCATGCGGATGCACCCGTTGGACGCCGTCTTGCCGATCTTCGCCGGGTCCGGGGTGCCGTGGATGCCGTAATGCGGCTTGCTGATGCTGATCCAGGTGCTGCCCACCGGGTTGTTCGGCCCCGGGGGGATCTCGCTTTTCTTGTCGTCCTTGTCGGTATTGGCGATCAGCTTCTGATCGTAGTACCAGACCGGATCTTCGGCGATCGCGGGGACCTCCCACTCGCCGATCGGCAGCGGGAACTG
>JALYOG010000154.1 GCA_030856985.1 Pseudomonadota bacterium
GACGCGGTGGCCTGCATCGATCGCGATCCCGGGCGCGCGCAGGCGGCAAGCGCCGCGCTGCCCGGCGCCGGCCATTTCGCCGTCGCCGCCGACGTCGGCGACGACGCGTCGATGGCGACGATGCACGATGCGGTGCTGGCGCGCTGGGGCGCCCCGGACGTGCTGGTCAACAACGCCGGCATTGCCAGCGGCGGCAGCCTGCTGGATTCGACGATGGCCGAATGGCGCGAGGTGCTGGAGGTCAACCTGCTGGGCGTCGTGCGCGGCTGCCAGGCGTTCCTGCCCGGCATGCTCGAGCGCGGCAGCGGCAGCATTCTCAACATCGCCTCGTTCGCGGCGCTGGCCGGCGCGCCGTCGATCATGAGCTACGGCGTCGCCAAGGGCGGCGTGCTGACCCTGTCGGAGCAGCTGCGCGCGGAACTGCACGGGCAGGGCGTGTCGGTGTCGGTCGCCTGCCCGGCTTTTTTCCAGACCAACCTGCTGCAGCAGTGGCGCGGCAACGAGGCGATGAAGGCGCATGCGGCAAAGATGATGTCGCGCAGCAGCGACACCCTCGACGGCGTCGCCGACAACATATTCGACGCCTTCGAGCGCGGGCGTTTCCTGATCCTGCCCACGCGCGGCGCGACGATGCACTGGCGGCTGCGGCGCTGGCTGCCCTCGGTGTATTTCCGCCAGCTGATGGCGCAGGTCGGGCCGCGGGCGAGCAGCACGAAGACGGGAGCTGCACGATGAAGTGGATGATCTACGGCGCCAACGGCTACACCGGGCGCCTGATCGCCCGGGAAGCCAGACAGCGCGGCCTCACCCCGATCCTGGCCGGGCGCAGCGAAGAAGTCGTGGCGCTGGCGCAGGAACTCGGTTTCGAGGACCGCCGCTTCGACCTGGCCGATGCCGACGCGGTACGCGCAGGGCTCGAAGGCATCGGCTTGGTGCTGCATTGCGCCGGCCCGTTTTCGACGACCTGCGCGCCGATGCTCGAGGGCTGTCTCGCCGCGGGCACGCACTACCTGGACATCACCGGCGAGATCGACGTGTTCGCGCACTGCCATGCGCAGGACGCACGGGCGCGCGAGCGCGGCATCGTGGTGCTGCCCGGGGCCGGCTTCGACGTGGTCCCCACCGACTGCCTGTCGGCGATGCTCAAGCGCGACCTGCCGACGGCGACGCACCTGGTGCTCGCGTTCGAGGCCGGCGGCGGGCCCAGCCCCGGCACCGCCAAGACCAGCGTCGAAGGCCTCGGCAAGGGCGGACGCGCGCGCATCGACGGAAAGGTGCAGCGGGTACCGCTGGCTTGGAAATCGCGCAGTTTCGTGCGCGACGGCCAGGCGCGCACGGCAATGACGATTCCGTGGGGCGACGTCTACACCGCGAACGTCAGCACCGGCATTCCCAACATCGAGGTCTACATGGCGGTAGCGCCGGCAACGATCGCGCGGATGCGGCGCATGCGCGTTCTCGGTCCACTGCTGGACAGCGCGCCGGTGCAGTGGTTCCTCAAGCGCGGCGTGGCGCGTTCGATACGCGGACCGTCCGACGCAAAACGCGAACGCACCGTCACCCACGTCTGGGGCGAGGCATGCGACGCCAGCAGCGGCCGCGAAGCCAAGCGCCACCTCGTCGTCCCCAACGGCTACACGCTGACCGCGACCGCCTCGCTGGGCATCGTCGAGCACCTGCTCGGCGGGACCACCGGGGCCGGCTTCCGCACGCCGTCGCAACTGATGGGCGCCGAGTACGTGCTGTCGCTTCCGGGAGTCACGCTGGTGGCGGACGCATGAGCACAGCACCCGCCGCGCCCGACCGGCTGTTCGCGCAGAGCGCGCGCAGCCGCGAACTGGAGGCGCGGCTGGCGGCGTTCATGGCAGCCCGCGTGGTGTCGGCCGAAGCGGCATTCGCCCAGTGGGTGGCCGACCCGGCGACGCGCTGGACCTCGCCGCCGCAGCTGGAAACCCTCAAGCAGCAGGCGCGCGAGGAGGGCTTGTGGAACCTGTTCCTGCCCGATCCGGAACACGGCGCCGGCCTGAGCAACCTCGACTACGCGCCGCTGGCCGAGTGCATGGGCCGATCGCTGATCGCCGCGGAGATCTTCAACTGCAGCGCGCCCGACACCGGCAACATGGAAGTGCTGGCGCAGTTCGGCAATGCTTCGCAACAGGCGCGCTGGCTGCAGCCGCTGCTGGACGGCCGCATCCGTTCGGGCTTCGCGATGACCGAGCCTGCGGTCGCGTCCTCGGACGCGACCAACATCGCGATGCGCTTCCGCCGCGACGGCGACGAGTACGTGCTCGACGGCCGCAAGTGGTGGACCACCGGCGCCGGCGATCCGCGCTGCGCGGTGCTGATCGTGATGGGCGTGACCGACCCCGAAGCGCCGCCGCACCGCCGCCAGTCGATGCTGCTGGTGCCGATGGACGCGCCCGGACTGCGGGTCGTGCGGCCGTTGCAGGTGTTCGGCTACGACGACGCGCCGCACGGCCACGTCGAGCTTGCGTTCGAGCAGGTGCGGGTGCCGGTCGAAAACCTCATCCACGCCGAAGGCAGCGGCTTCGAGATCGCCCAGGCGCGACTGGGGCCGGGCCGCATCCACCACTGCATGCGGCTGATCGGCCTGGCGCAACGCGCGCTGGAGGCGATGGTCGACCGCGCCCGGCAACGCGTCGTGTTCGGGCAGGTGCTCGGCTCGCACGGCATGGCCCAGGAGGCGATCGTGCTGAGCCGCTGCGAAATCGCGCAGGCGCGCCTGCTGACCCTGCAGGCGGCCGCGGCGCTGGATGCGCACGGTGTCCGCGCCGCGCGCGAGCTGATCGGAATGATCAAGATCGTGGCCCCGCGCATGGCCTGCGCGGTGCTCGACCGCGCGATGCAGATGCACGGCGCCGGCGGCCTGTCGCAGGACCACTTCCTCGCCCACGCCTACGCCGGTGCGCGCTCGTTACGCCTGGCCGACGGCCCCGACGAGGTCCACATCGCCGCGCTGGCGCGCAGCATGCTCAAGGCCGACCTGTGACCGACTCGCCGACGTTCGCGCTGCCCGAGGCCGCATTGGCCGATCACCTGGCCGCGCACGTCGAAGGTTTCCGCGGACCGCTGACCGCCACCAAGTTCAAGGACGGCCAGTCCAACCCGACCTACCGCATCGATGCGGCCAGCGGCACCTACGTGCTGCGGCGCAAGCCGCCCGGCGTGCTGCTGCCGTCGGCGCACGCGGTGGACCGCGAGTTCCGGGTGCTGCGCGCGCTGGAAACGACCGATGTTCCGGTCGCACGCGCGCTGCACCTGTGCGAGGACGAATCGGTCATCGGCTCGATGTTCTACCTGATGGAATACGTGGACGGCCGGGTGTTCTGGGACCCGGCGATGCCACAGCTCGAGGCGGGGCGACGCGGGGCTCACTACGAGGCGATCGTGACCACCCTGGCGGCCCTGCACGCGGTGGACGTGGAAGCCGCAGGCTTGGCCGACTACGCCCGCGCCGGCAACTACTTCGAGCGGCAACTGACGCGCTGGAGCACGCAGTACCGCGCGAGCGAAACCCGGCCGATCGCGGCGATGGAAACCCTGCTGGCGGAACTGCCGGCGCGCTGCCCCGCCGACGACGGCCGCGTCGCGCTCGTGCACGGCGACTTCCGCTGCGACAACCTGATGTTCGCCAAGGACGCACCGCGCGTTCTGGCGGTGATGGACTGGGAGCTGTCGACCCTCGGCCATCCGCTGGCGGACCTGGGCTACTTCTGCATGGCCCTGCGCCTGCCGGGCCAGCCGCCGCTGCCCGGACTGGCCGGGAAGGATCGCGCTGCGCTCGGCATTCCCGACGAAGCCGCACTGCTGCGGCGCTACACCGAGCTCAGCGGCACCCGGGTCGACGCCGACTGGCCGTTCGTGCTGGCCTTCAGCTTCTTCCGCCTGGCGGCGATCGCCCAGGGCGTCGCGAAGCGGGCGCAGCAGGGCAACGCGTCCAGCGAGCAGGCTGCGCAGGCCGGGCGCATGGCCGCGGTGCTGGCGCAGATGGGCGCACAAGCGCTGCGCGAGGGCTGACGGCATGGCCGACCCGTGCTTGGCAGCACCACGCGCGGCCGCTACGCTGCGCGATCCTCCGATCCCCAGGCCGCCATGTCAGCCGCCCCTTCCCCCCGTCTCAACCCTCTGCCGGCGCTGATCTTCAGCTCGCGCTGGCTGCAACTTCCGCTGTACCTCGGGCTGATCCTCGCGCAGTGCGTGTACGTGTTCCTGTTCCTCAAGGAGTTGTTGCACCTGGTCCAGGGCGCCAACACGCTCGGCGAGCAGGGAATCATGCTGCTGGTGCTGGGCCTGATCGACGTGGTGATGATCTCCAACCTGCTGGTGATGGTGATCGTCGGCGGCTACGAGACCTTCGTGTCGCGGCTGGGGCTGCAGGGTCATCCCGACCAGCCGGAGTGGCTCAGCCACGTCAACGCCAGTGTGCTCAAGGTCAAGCTCGCGATGGCGATCATCGGCATTTCCTCGATCCACCTGCTCAAGACCTTCATCGCCGCCGGTGAACTCGGTTTGCCTGTATGCGGCTCGGCAGAGGCGATCAACGCGCTGACCGCGGCAGCGGCGGCCACCGCTGCCGGTGTGCAGGTCGCGGCCCAGAAGTGCACCGCGGCGACATCCACCGGGGTGATGTGGCAGACGATCATCCACGGCGTGTTCATCCTGTCGGCGGTGGGAATCGCCTGGACCGACCGGCTCATGGAGCAGACCGCCAAGAGCGGCAAGCCGGCGGCGGCGCACTGACGCGGCCGCCGGTTCAGCCGGCTCGCCCGCCGCTCGGCGGATCGAACTTGACCGCCCGCGCCGATGCGCGTTGACTGGGAGGCCGTCCTTCTCGATCTGAGCCGTTGACGCAGCGCATTCCAGACGGTCCGGCCGGTTCCGCACAGGAGTCCGGGCGCCCTCGGCGCCTGCTCTGGTTCGGGATGGCGCTGGCGATCGCCCTGCCGCTGCTGGCGGTGTGGCTGCTGGTGCATGAGCGTCGGGAGCAACAGGATCTCGCCGCCGCGCGTTCGCAACTTCTGGTGCACGCGGTGCAGCGGCAGGCGGCGGAACGGCTGGAACTGCTGTCGCACGAATTGGGCATGCAGGCCGCGCAGGCTCGTCGCAGCGCAGGCGGGCGCCAGACCAGGACGGTTTCGCCGATCCCGCTGAGCGCTCTGCGCGTGCAACCGGGCATGCCGCCGACCGGCGCCGCGGCAGGGGCGTATTCCGGACTGCACCTGGAAGCGCCGGTTCGCGACAACGGGCGCTGGGTGGTACCCGTTCACCAGGACGATCCCTCCGGCATGCGGGTGTCGGGCAGCGTCGACGCCTCCTGGTTCGCCGAGATGGTCCAGGGCTACGACCTCGCCGACAGGGAGATGCTCGACCTGGTCCACGAAGACCGGGTGCTGGTCGCGCGCTCCCAGGACAATGCTGCCAATGTCGGGCGCTCGGTGGAACGCGCCCTGCTGTTCCAGCAGCCGCACCTGGCGCGGATGCAGGGCCGCTACGTCGGGCGCAGCGTGGTCGATGGGCTCAATCGCCAGTTCGTGTTCGGTCGCATCGCAGGCACGCCGCTGATCGCGGTCGCCAGCTCGCCGCAGAGCGCCATCCTGCTGCCCTGGTATGCGTTCGCTGCGGTGGTGCTGGGCCTGAGCCTGGCGATGGGCGGCCTGTGGGCCTGGCTGATGCGGCTGCTCGCGCGCAGCCAGGGTCGCCAGGGCGCGCTCGTCGACGAGTTGCGCCACACCGGCATGAGGCTGCAGCAGGCGCACGCCCTGGCGGCGATCGGCGAGTACGAGTGGGACCTGCAGACCGACCAGGTGCGCTGGTCGCGACAGATCTACGACATCTACGGCCGGCCCGACACCGGTGCCGGGTTGGATTCGCGGCGCGCGCTGGAATGGGTGGACCCGCGCGACGCCCAGCGCGTGGAGGCTTCGCTGGAACAGTTGGTCTGCGGCACCAGGCCGGATTTCCTGGAGTTCAGGATCCACCGCCCCGACGGTGAGATGCGCTGGGTGCAGGCCCGCGGTGCGCTGGTCGAGGATCCCGACGGACGGCGCTACGTGCGCGGCTTCCAGCAGGACGTCACCGAACTGGCCCAGGTGCGCGAACGCCTGCGCGAGGCCGAGGCGCAGTACCGGTTCCTGTTCGAACACAACCCCTTGCCGATGTGGGTCTACGACCGCGAGACGCTGCGCCTGCTGGCCGTCAACGAGACGGCAATGCAGAAGTACGGCTACAGACGCGAGGAGTTCCTGGCGATGACCGTGCTGGACGTGCGCCCGCAGGAGGACCGGCGCCGCGCATTGGCATACATCCAGAATCCGCCCTGGCCCAACGACAGCGCCGAAGCCTGGCGCCACGTGCTCAAGGACGGCCGGGTCATCCACGTCAACAACACCGGCGTGGACATCGAGTTCGACGGGCGCCCGGCCTGCCTGGTGCTGATCCGCGACATCACCGAGCAGCGACGCGCGGAGGCCGAGCGGGAACACAGCGAAGAACGCTTCCGCCTCATTGCGCGCGCCACCAGCGACGCGGTGTACGACTTCGACGCCGAGGACGGCACGCTGTGGTGGAGCGACAGCTTCTACAGCACGTTCGGATTTTCGCGCGAGGACGTTCCCGCGACGCTGGAAGCCTGGGAGGCACTGGTACACCCCGCCGATCGCGCGCGCGTGAGCGGCAGCCTCAAGGCGGTGATGGATTCCGAACTGAGCGAATGGGAGGAGGAGTACCGTTTCCGCTGCCACGACGGGCGCTATGCCGAGGTGATCGATCGCGGTTACATGCTGCGCGACGCGAGTGGGCGCATCACGCGCATCGTCGGCGGAATGCTCGACGTCAGCGAACGCCACCGCTCCGAAGCCGACCTGCGGCTGCTGCGGCGCGCGGTGGAGGCCACCAGCAATGGCGTGATCATCACCGATGCACGCCAGCCCGACTGCCCGATCGTGTACGTGAACCCCGCGTTCCAGGACATCACCGGCTACGCGCCCGAGGAGGTAATCGGACGCAATTGCCGCTTCCTGCAGCGCGACGATCGCGACCAGATCGCACTGGAAAGCATCCGCCAGGCCCTGCGCGAACAGCGCGAGGTGCGCGTGCTGCTGCGCAACTACCGCAAGGACGGCACGCCCTTCGCCAACGACTTCCACGTCGCCCCGGTCCGCGACCGCAGCGGCGAGCTGACCCACTTCGTCGGCGTGCAGAACGACGTGACCGAGCGCCAGCGCTACGAGGAGCAGCTCGCCTACCGGGCCACGCACGATGAACTGACCGGCCTGCCGAACCGGCAACTGCTGCTGGATCGCCTGCAGCAGGCGGTGCTGAGCGCCGAGCGCTACGGGCGGCAGGTCGCGGTGGTGTTCATCGACCTGGACGACTTCAAGCTGGTCAACGACAGTCTGGGCCACAGCGCCGGGGACGACGTCCTGCGTGCCGTGGCCCAACGGCTGCGCGAAGTGGTGCGCGGCACCGACACGGTGGGGCGCTTCGGCGGCGACGAATTCGTGATCGTGCTGACCGAACAGACCGACGATCCTGCCATCGCCGACGTGCTGGCGCGCATCGCCAGCGGACTGACCGATCCGATCGAACTGGCCGGGGTCTCCTACACGCTGACCCCGAGCATCGGCTACTGCCGCTACCCGGACGCGGGCGACGGTGCCGAAGCGCTGCTGATGCGCGCCGACGTGGCGATGTACCAGGCCAAGCAGCAGGGCCGCAACCGCGCGGTCGCCTACCGCCCGGAATTCGACGCCGCGGTGTCCCGGCGCCTGCAGATGGTCTCGCAGCTGCGCGATGCGCTGCGGCGCCAGGAGTTCCTGCTCGATTTCCAGCCGCTGTTCGGCGTCGACGACCGCCCGGTCGCGCTGGAGGCGCTGGTGCGCTGGCATCACCCCGAGCGCGGGGTGCTGCTGCCGGAGGAATTCGTTCCGGTATGCGAGGAAAGCGGCCTGATCGTCGAGCTCGGCCGGCGGGTCCTGGCCGAGGCGGCTCGCCACCACGCCATGCTGGTCGCCGCAGGCCTTGGGCACCTGCGCATCGCGGTCAACGTCTCGGCGGCCCAGTTCGCCCAGGACCTGCACGCCGACATCGCCGAGGTGATCGCGCGGTTCTCGCTGCCGCGCGGGGTGCTGGAACTGGAACTGACCGAGAGCGTGATCATGGCCTCGCCGGAGCGCGCGATCCGCTCGATGCAGCAGATCGTGGCCCTCGGCGTCGGAATCTCGATCGACGATTTCGGCACCGGATATTCGAGCCTGGCCTGCCTCAAGCGGCTGCCGATCGAGCGGCTCAAGATCGATCGTTCCTTTGTTCGCGACCTCGGCGTGGACCCGGACGACGCTCTAGATCTGCTCGGCGATCATCGCCCTGGCGCACTCCCTGGGCCTTGCCACCGTGGCCGAGGGCGTCGAGACCGCGCAGCAGCACGAATGGCTGCGGTCGCGCGGATGCGACGAGATCCAGGGATTCCTGCTCGGTGAGCCGCAGGCGTTCGAGGACGTGCTCACGCTGCTGCAAACCGGGGTGCGTCGGCAGCCTCGCCACGAGAGCGCCCGCGTAAACTAGCGCGATGGATGTCTCCCACCTGCTCGATGCGCTCAACCCGGCGCAGCGCGACGCCGTCACCGCCGCCCCCGGGCACTACCTGGTCCTGGCTGGCGCGGGATCGGGCAAGACCCGCGTGCTCACCCACCGCATCGCCTGGCTCAACGAGGTGTTCGGAGTGCCGACCCACGGCGTGCTGGCGGTGACGTTCACCAACAAGGCCGCCGGCGAAATGCGCACCCGCGCCGACGCGCAGCTGCGTTCGGGCAGCCGCGGCATGTGGATCGGGACCTTCCACGGACTCGCCCATCGCCTGCTGCGGCTGCACTGGCAGGACGCCAGGCTCCCCGAAGGCTTCCAGGTGCTGGACTCCGACGACCAGCTGCGCCTGGTCAAGCGGGTCGCGCAGGCGCTGGAGCTCGACGACGGCCGCTTCCCGCCGCGCCAGATCGCGTGGTGGATCAACGCGCAAAAGGACGAAGGCCGGCGCCCGCAGCACATCCAGGGCGGCGGCGACCACTGGGCCGACACGATGCGGCGCGCCTACACCGCCTACCAGGAACGCTGCGACCGCGCCGGGCTGGTCGATTTCGCCGAACTGCTGCTGCGCGCCCACGAGCTGCTGCGCGACACGCCGGCATTGCTGAACCACTACCGCCACCGCTTCCAGGAGATCCTTGTCGACGAGTTCCAGGACACCAACGCGATCCAGTACGGCTTCGTGCGGCTGCTGGCCGGCGACAGCGGGCGCGTGTTCGTGGTCGGCGACGACGACCAGGCGATCTACGGCTGGCGCGGGGCCAAGGTCGAGAACGTGCAGCGCTTCCTCAAGGACTTCGCCGGCGCCCGCACGATCCGCCTGGAACAGAACTACCGCTCCAGTTCAAACATCCTGGAGGCGGCCAATGCGGTGATCGCGCACAACCCCGACCGGCTCGGCAAGAAGCTGTGGACCGACACCGGCACGGGCGAGACCATCGACCTGTATGCGGCGTACAGCGAGATGGACGAGGCGCGCTTCGTGGTCGAGCGCGCCGCGCAGTGGGTGCGCGATGGCGGCAGTTATGGCGACGTCGCGATCCTCTACCGCAGCAACGCGCAGTCGCGGGCGTTCGAGGAGATGCTGCTGGCGGCGCGGGTGCCGTTTCGCGTGTACGGCGGCCAGCGCTTCTTCGAGCGCGCCGAGATCAAGGACACGCTGGCCTACCTGCGGCTGATCGCCAACCGCGCCGACGATGCGGCGTTCGAGCGCGCGGTGAACACGCCGCCGCGCGGCATCGGCGACCGCACACTGGACGAAGTGCGCCGCCGCGCACGGAGCGATGCGGTACCGCTGTGGGAGGCCAAGCGGCGCATCTGCGGCGAGCGCGGGGTCGCGGCGCGCGCCTGTTCGGCCTTGACGACATTCACCACGCTGATCGACCAGCTGTCCGTCGAATCCGCGGAGCTTCCGCTCAAGGACAAGATCGACCACGTGCTGCTGCGCTCCGGTCTGCGCGAGCACTATGACCGCGAATCGCGTGGCCAGCTGGATTCGCGCACCGAGAACCTGGACGAACTGGTGTCGGTCGCCTCGCGGTTTACCCGCTCCGAGGA
>JALYOG010000006.1 GCA_030856985.1 Pseudomonadota bacterium
AACGCGGCGCAGGCGGTCAGCGCCAGCGGCAACAGCGCCGATGCGAGCATGCGACAGGAATGCGACATGCAGGTGATCCTCCAACCGGGCGATGCTGCAGTGTCGCCGCATATCCCGACCATGGCGAGTGCCGTTCGCCCGCGATCGCACCCTGGCGACCCGCTCAGCCGCGGCCGAGCAGCGACATCAGCCCTCGCGCCGCCGCAAGGCGGGTGCCGGCGTCGGGCAGATCGAGCTTGAGCTTCAACCGGTCCGGTCCGTCCATCTGGTAGAGCTTCGGCTGGCCCTGGATCATCCTGATGATCGCCATCGGATCGACATTGGGTTTCTCGACGAACTGCGCCCGGCCACCGTTCTCCCCCAGGTCGAGCTTGCGCAGTCCCAGCGCGGTCGCCTGCAGCTTGAGTTCGGCGATCGCGAACAGGTGTTTCGCCGGATCGGGCAGCAGGCCGAACCGGTCGATCATCTCGACCTGCAACTCGCGCAGTTCGCCCGGGTCGCGCGCGCCGCTGATCCGCTTGTAGAGCGTCAGGCGCGTGTGCACGTCGGGCAGGTAGTCTTCCGGTATCAGCGCGGGGATGTGCAGTTCGATCTCCGCGCCGCGCGCCTGCGAGCCGTCCAGGTCGGGCAGCTCGCCGCGCTTGATCGAGCGCACCGCACGCTCGAGCAGTTCGGTGTACAGGCTGAAGCCGACTTCGGCCATCTGCCCGCTCTGGTCCTCGCCGAGCAGTTCGCCGGCGCCGCGAATTTCAAGGTCGTGCGTCGCCAGGGTGAACCCGGCGCCCAGCTCGTCCATCGCGGCGATCGCGTCCAGGCGCTTGCGCGCGTCGGCGGTGATGCTGCGGTTGTCGGGCACCAGCAGGTAGGCATACGCGCGCCGGTGCGAACGGCCGACGCGTCCGCGCAACTGGTGCAGCTGCGCGAGCCCGAACTTGTCGGCGCGGTTCATGATGATCGTGTTGGCGTTGGGGATGTCGATGCCCGACTCGATGATCGTCGTGCACAGCAGCACGTTGAAGCGATGCTTGTGGAATTCGAGCATCACCCGCTCCAGTTCGCGCTCCGGCATCTGCCCGTGCGCGACGCCGATGCGCGCTTCGGGCACGAGCGTTTCCAGCTCGCGCTGCATGCGCCCGATGCTCTCCACGTCGTTGTGCAGGAAATACACCTGCCCGCCGCGCGACAATTCGCGTTCGAACGCCTCGCGCAGCTGCGCGTCGTCCCAGGGCACCACGAAGGTCTGCACCGCCATGCGATGCGCGGGCGGGGTGGCGATGATCGACAGGTCGCGCAGGCCGGCCATGGCCATGTTGAGCGTGCGCGGGATCGGCGTGGCGGTCAGCGTCAGCAGGTGCACGTTCGCGCGCAGGGCTTTCAACGCTTCCTTCTGGCGCACGCCGAAGCGCTGCTCCTCGTCGACGATCACCAGGCCCAGGTCCTTGAACGCAACGTCCTTCTGCAGCAGCCGATGGGTGCCCACGACCACGTCGATCTTGCCGTCGGCGATGTTGCCGATCTCGGCCTTGATCTCCTTGGCCGTCTTGAAGCGCGACAGCACCTCGACCCGCAGCGGCCAGTCGGCGAAGCGGTCGCGGAAATTGCGGTAGTGCTGCTCGGCCAGCAGCGTGGTCGGCACGAGCACCGCCACCTGCTTGCCGGCGATCGCGGCGACGAACGCGGCGCGCACCGCAACCTCGGTCTTGCCGAATCCGACATCGCCGCACACCACCCGGTCCATCGGCTGGCTGCTTGCAAGATCGCGAATCACCGTTTCGATCGCGGCGTGCTGGTCGGGCGTCTCCTCGAACGGGAAGGTCGCGGCGAACGGCTCGTACATCGCACGGTCGACATCGATCGCAAGCCCCACGCGCGCCTGCCGCCGGGCCTGGATCTCCAGCAGTTCGGCGGCCACGTCGCGGACCTTTTCCGCGGCCTTGCGTTTGGCCTTTGTCCACTGCTCGCCGCCGAGCGAATGCAGCGGGGCGGTTTCGATCGATGCGCCGGAGTAGCGGTTGATCAGGTGCAGTTGCGCCACCGGCACGTAGAGCCGGTCGCCCTTGGCGTATTCGATTTCGAGGTATTCGCCCTTTTCGCCGCCCGCCTGGAGCGTCACCAGGCCGCGGTAGCGGCCGACGCCGTGGTCCTCGTGCACGATCGGCGCGCCCTCGGACAGCTCGCCCAGGTCGCGGATGATCGCTTCGGGCTCGCGCCCCGCACGCTTGCGCCGACGCGGCTGGGAGGCGCGTTCGGGGAACAGCTGGCGTTCGGTGAGCACCGCCAGCGCGGGCTCGTCGATCGCGAAGCCGTCCTCGAACGGCGTCGCCGCGATCGCGAATCTGCTAAGCCCCTCTCCCCCCGGGAGAGGGGCTGGGGCGAGGGTTCGGCGAAGCGACGGTGGTTCCGGTGTCGCTGACTTCGCCGAACCCCCATCCGGCGCTTCGCGCCACGTTCTCCCGGAGGGAAAAGGCTCAAAAGCGAACGCCGCCCAATCGGGCAGCACTTCCGGATGCAGCCCAGCGGCCTGCAGCACTTCGAGCAGCGCCTCGCGGCGGCCCGGGGAGTCGGCAGCCACCAGCACGCGCCCGGGATAGCTGCGCAGGAACGACTTCAGTGCATCGGCAGGTGCCGCCTCGCGCGCGGTGATCGGCACCAGCGGCGCCGGCTGGCTGCCCAGCGGGCGCGCCCGTTCGCGTTGCGGATGGTCCGCGCCGCAGACCTCGATCCGGTCGCCCTGGTTGAGCCGGCCGCGCAGTGCCTCGGGCGACAGGTACAGGTCTTCCGGCGGGAGCAGGGGCCGCTCGACGTCGTGGCGGCGCTGCTCGTAGCGCTCGGCGGTGTGCGTCCAGAACTGCTCGGCCGCCTCCAGCGCACCGTCGCACAGCACCGGCAGCATGTTCGGGGCGAGGTAGTCGAACAGCGTTGCGGTGTTCTCGAAGAACAGCGGCAGGTAGTACTCGATGCCGGCCGGCGCGACACCGGCTTTCAGATCCTGATAAAGGACGCTGCGCCGGGTGTCCACGTCGAAGCGGTCGCGCAGCGTTTCCAGCGCTCGCTTCAGCGCGACTTCGTCCAGCGGCACTTCGCGCCCTGGCAACAGGTGCACCGCGTCGATCTTCTCCTGCGAGCGCTGCGACTCCGGATCGAACCCGCGAATCGTGTCGATCTCGTCGTCGAGCAGTTCGACCCGATACGGCATCTGCGCGCCCATCGGGTACACGTCGAGCAGGCCGCCGCGGACGGCGAAATCGCCGGGGTCGAGCACCTGCGGAACATGACGGTACCCGGCCGACTGCAACCGGCGTTTCTCCGCGTCCATGTCGAGCCGCTGGCCGACGCGCACGTCGAAGCTGCCTCCGACCACGTGCCGCAACGGGGCGAGCCGCTGCAGCAGCGTCTGCACCGGAACCACGACGATGCCGCGGGCCAGTGCGGGCATCCGGTGCAGCGCGGCCAGGCGCTGGCTGACGATGTCCGGGTGCGGGCTGAACACGTCGTACGGCAAGGTCTCCCAGTCGGGGAACGCCTGCACCGTGAGCGCGCCGCCGCCGCCGACGGTGGCGGCGCGCCCGAGCAGCGTGTGGAGATCGGTCTCGAGCTGATGCGCGCCGTGGTTGTCGCGCGCGATCACCAGCAGCGGCCCGTCGTGCGCGCCGGCTGCGGCCGCGATATGGAAGGCCAGCGCGGAGGGCGACGATGGCGCGCGCCACCAGGCCCGCTGCTGGCCGGTTCGCGGCAGCGGTGGAATGGCGAAGCTCTGCGGAAGTCCGGTGTGGTCGTTCATGCGCGCCATGACGGCCACCGGGCACGAAGACGCCCGGTGCGTGAGGGGGCGCGCAGTTTAACGCGTGGGGGTCGAAGCGGCCGGAACGCGCGGATCGGCGTTCGGCCCGGCGGCGGTCATGGCGGTGCCGCCGCGCGATTGCGTCATTCGGGACGTTGCTGCATCGGGCCCGGCGATTCTGCCGCGGACCGGATCAGTGTCGGGTCGGGCTGAGGTCCAGCGTTACCCGGATCAGCCCGGTTTCCGCCTGCTGCGGGTCGCGCTGGAAGCCGAGCGATTCGACCAGCGAGAGCATCGCCTCGTTGTGCGCGAAGACATCGCCGTGGATGCGCTGGACCTTCTTGCCGCGCGCCCACTTGACCAGACGGGTCATCAGGTAACGGCCGAGCCCCATGTCCGCGACGAAGTGGCTGACGAGGATCGCGAACTCCGCGTCCTGCCCGCCCTCGTCGATGGAAATACGCGCGACCGCGCCGACGAGTGCTTCGCCGGGCGGCAGCGGTTCGGCCGCGACCAGGGCGAACTCGCTCTTGGGATTGAGCCGGGTGAAGCGCTCGGCCAGTTCGGGCGTGAGGTGATTGAGCGTGTAGAGGAACCGCTGCCGGATTTCGTCGGGCTGCAGCAGGTCGAAACCCGCGCGCAGGGGCTCGGCGTCCTCTGGCCGGATCGGCCGGATCAGGATGTCGCGGCCGTTCGGCAAGCGCTGCCGCTCATGCCATGGGGGGAGGCGTTCGTGCACCGTCATGGCTGGATTCTGGCACACGCTCCAGCGCCGATCCTTCATGGGTTTGTCACATTGGCAACGGGTTCATCCTCGCGTTCATACGCCGTCGGAAACCCCGCCAAAGTGGCGCTGGCGGGCTGCACAATGGCCCGGTTGTGCCGCTGGCGGAGGGGCGCGCGGCGAAGCGGATCGAGACTGGGCGCTCCAGGCGCACGGCGATGGCACACTGCTCCCGATGGCCGTCAGTCACCTCCCCGATTCCGCGCACGAACCCAGGCAGGGTGCGACCGCCGCGTCGGACGAGCCGATGCCGCTGCGCACGCCCACGCTCCATGAAGCCTTGCGCTACTGGTTCCTGCTGGGCTGGATCAGCTTCGGCGGGCCCGCAGGGCAGATTTCGATCATGCATGCCGACCTCGTCGACAAGCGCCGCTGGGTCAGCGATGCCTCGTTCCTGCGCGGGCTCAATTTCTGCATGCTGCTGCCCGGCCCGGAGGCCATGCAGTTGGCGACGTGGCTCGGCTGGCGCATGCACGGCCTGCCCGGAGGCATCGCCGCAGGCGTGCTGTTCGTGCTGCCGGGCGCCGTGGTCCTGGCGCTGCTGAGCTGGCTGTATGTCCTCTATGGGAGCGTGCCCGCCGTCGCGGGGGTGATGTTCGGCTTGCAGGCGGCGGTGCTCGGCATCGTGGTGCATGCGGTCCAGCGCATTGGAGCGCGTGTGCTCAAGACGCCGTATGCGCTGGCCATCGCGGCAGCAGCGCTGCTGTCGATCGCGGTGCTTCGCGTGCCGTTTCCGGCAATCGTCGTCTCGGCTGCGGCGCTTGGCTGGCTGCTGTGGCGCTGGCGACCATCGGCATTGCCGGTGGAGTCGGGGCACGGGCCGCCCGGCGCCGCACCGGCAACAGGCCTGCAGGTGCGACCGGCTTCCACCGCACGTGCCCTGCGCACGGCAGCGGTCTGCCTGCTGCTGTGGTGGTTGCCGGTCGCAGCGATCGGCCTGTGGCTGGGGACCGGAAGCACGAGCTTCGCGATGGGCCTGTTCTTCAGCAAGGCGGCGCTGGTGACGCTCGGCGGCGCGTACGCGGTGCTGCCGTACGTCGCCGACCAGGCGGTAATGCATCACGCCTGGCTGCAGCCGGAGCAGATGATGGCCGGGCTCGGCCTGGCGGAAACCACGCCTGGACCGTTGATCCTGGTGCTGCAGTTCGTGGGCTTCGTGGGTGCATGGCAGAACCCCGATCTCGCCTCGCCGCTGCTCTCGGCGCTGCTCGGAATGGCGATCACCCTGTGGACCACGTTCGTGCCCTGCTTCCTGTTCGTGCTGACTGCCGCGCCGTGGATCGAGCGCATCGGGCAGTGGCGATGGGCCGAGGCGATGCTCGCCGGCGTTACCGCCGCGGTGGTCGGCGTCATCGCCAATCTGGCGCTGTGGTTCGGGTGGCGATTGCTCGGGGATGCCGCATGGCCTCTGGTCGCGACCGGCTTGGCGCTGGCAGTGCTTGCCTATCTCGCGCTTGCGCGTTGGCGCTGGCCGGTCTGGGCGTTGATACCGGCGGCCGGTGTGCTGGGGCTGCTCGCGGAAACGCTGGTGTTCTGAGTTCCGCTGTCTGCCATCGCGCTGGCGCCGTCAACAGCCTGGCGCAAGGTTTGCTCCCGCGCTTGCGAGGCGGGTTGGGGTGGGTGCGCAAATTGAAACGCGCGAAGGGCTCCAGCAACAGCTGGACTCCGAACGACGCGAGGCGCCCTCAGGCCGGCTGCTTCAACCACTCCACCCGCGACGTCGCCGCCGGAGACTCGCCCAGCACGCCGGCGAGTTTCGCCAGCGCCGGCGCCAGGATCGTGTCGAACTGCCAGGGCGCGTTGAGCAGCAGCATTCCGCTGCCGTTCATGCGCAGCGGCGAGTCGTCGGGATGGACCAGCAGCTCGACCAGCAGCGAGGATTTCGCCGGCAGCGTCGCCGCACGGCGGAAGAACGGCTGCAGCGAGCGCCGACGCTTGATCGGATACCACACCGCATACGCCGCCTGCGGCCAGCGCGAGAGCGCCTCGCGCACCGCGGCGATGATGTGGTCGAATTCATCCAGTTGCGCCTCGTACGGCGGGTCGATCAGCACGATCCCCCGGCTGAAACGAAATTCCTCGCCGCCGGCCTTGATCAGCTTCGGCGGCAGCAGCGCCCTGATCGCGGCGTAGCCGTCGCGCGCATGCACCGCGACGCGCTCGTCGCGGGCGAAGTTCGCCTTCAGCTGCTCGGCCTCCTCGGGGATCAGTTCGCAGGCGGCGATCCGGTCCTGCTCGCGCAACGCATGCGCCAGCAGCC
>JALYOG010000024.1 GCA_030856985.1 Pseudomonadota bacterium
AGTTCGAGCGCGCCTGCAGGCCGTCGTTGCCGCACATCTCGAAGGTCACCGCGCGGGTCGAGCTGTGCTGCATGTAGGCGCGCTCGGCGACGATCTTGTTCTCGTACACGTCGCGGGCCACGGCGCCGGACTTGGCGCGGCGCACGCTCTCTATGTCGGCGTTCCACAGCGCCGAGAGGTATTCGGCATCCACGGTGGGCGCCGAGTATTTCGCCGCATTGCTGGTCGAGCCGTTGTAGCCGGCGTAGATGGAGTCGCCGTAGGCCGTGATGCGGTGCTTGGTCGCGGTTCCGGACCTGTCGATGGTCCAGGAAACGTTCTGGTTGAGGGTACTGCCCATGGCCGAGGCACTGAGGCCGAGCAACGCGAGGGCGGGCAACCACGTACGGGTGGCGCCGAGAAATCCGTTCTTCATGGTCGAACTCCAGAGGGTGGTGTACGTCGCAGCGCCTTCGTGGCCCTGCACCTTTGACGAAACCTGAACGCAACCAGGGACACGTGACACCCCTCCGGCCGCGCGAGGACCGTACCCCGGGGTATTGGGTGTGTCAATTGGTTTATGGCACCCGCGGCGTTCGGCGTCGGTACTGGTGGTCAGCTAGCTGAAAACCCGCAAAGACCGGGCAGCATGCTGCCGCGCGATCGCTTCGTTCTGGCCGGCACTTTTCCCGAGCGACGACCCGCCGTCGGCGCGCGAGCTGCGATCGGGCTGTCGTGGACTGGCGGCCGTACCGCGTCCCTGAGACAACGGTGTTAGCTTCGACGTTGCGCCGAGGCCCGGGGGACTGCGATGAGATCAGCAATTCTCGCCACGACGATTGCGGTGCTGGCACTAGCGAGTAGTGCGGCAGCTGCGCACGGCGGCGGGCTCAACGCCCAGGGATGCCACAACGATCGCAAGAATGGTGGCTATCACTGCCATCGCGGATCGGCATCCCGCGCCGGCGGCGGCGACGTTTGCTCCACAGGATTCGCGAAGCGATGCCGCCGCCCGCCGGGATGGATCGGGCCGCTATCGCAACTGCAGCGAAGCCAAGGCAGCCGGGGCGGCGCCGGTCAGGCGGGGTGATCCGGAATACGGCAGTCACCTCGACCGCGACGGCGACGGGGTCGGTTGCGAGTGAGCCCTGACCCGATGATCTTCTGAAGGTCGGCAGCGCCAGGCTCATGCGGCGAAGGAGTGGATGCTCGCGCAGTCCGCATCTTTCCGCCGTCGATTCGTCATCGCCATTGTTGCCTGTGGATGGCTTCGCAGCCACCGGGCCCGGCGCTGTCCGGCAAATGGCAGCTCCGCGACGCGCGCAGCTTGTGTGTCGCTCGTCCTGCCTTGCACTTGCGCCACCACCCCGGCGCAATGCTAGATTTCCGCCAGGGGAGGATCGGGGGATCCGATGGAAAAGGGGCTTTTCTCCAGTTGGCATATCGGGACTGCGCTGGCCGCTGAGCCTGGCCAATCGCCAACGCGCCGCCTGTCGCGCGCCACGACCGACGCGCCCTTTGCGGCCCCGCCGCTCGCGTCGCGTTCTCTCCGCCGGATCCCTTTGCCCTGCCGCATCGCACTGCCGGGCGTTCCTTCGCCATGAGGATGCTTCGCGCGCTCGTGGCAATTCTCGCCTTCGTCCTGCTCGCGAACTGCAGTTCGAAAGGTGAAAGCGCCGCGCCGGCGTCCGCCGACATGGGCACCCGGTCGTTCAATCTCACCGACGGGATTGAATGCGAACCCTCGCTGGGCCTGCTGGCCTGCCTCCGGCGCAACGAGCCGCCCGCCGCCAAACAGCACGAGGTGGACATTTCCCGATCGGACGGCCCGCTGTGCATGGCGGCCCCGGGAGCAAGCGAAGTCTGCCTGCCGCACGCGCAGGGGCTCCAGCACGTGTTCCTCGAACGGTCGCACGGCTATTTCGTCGTGGTGGAGATCGAACACATCGAGGGATACGCGGTGCTCTTGGTCGACGAAAAGACCGGCAGCCACCACCGCATCGACAACCGGCCCCTGTTCTCGCCCGCGAAGGACGTCTTCGCCACGGTGTCCTACGACACCGATGCCGGCTACCTGCCCAACAGGGTCGCGATCTGGAACTCGTCGGGCAGCGAACTGCTGTACGAGGTCGACAGGTTCGCTACGGGTACCGGGCCGATCCTGATCGGCTGGCTGGGCCCGACCCGCCTGCAGGTGCGCTACAGCCGCACGCCGTACTCCGCCGAGCCCGCCGCAAACACCGGCAACTTCCGCGTCTGGAAGGATGCGAAAGGCGCATGGCACGACGATTACACCCGATAGTCCGAAGTTCTTCCCGTAAATCCAGAAGGAGCGCGGTTATGTACGGAAAATTTGTGGCGGCGTTCGGTTCCATGGCGCTTTCGGCGTCCCTATTCCTCAGCACGCCCGCGCATGCGGGCCCCGCAGCCGTTTGCCAGGAAGCACAGTTGAGCCGCGCATCGCTGGGCCTGTGCAACGCATACGTGAGTGGCCCCAACTGCCTGGAGCCGGCGCATCACGACAGCCAGCGCTGCGTGGCTATCCGCCGCGCATTCGGCGCCGCCACCGGCGGCAAGGATATTGACCAGATACTCGGAAACGACTCGGTGCGTGCGCTGGTGCCTGCCGCCGGCGGCTCGGTGACGCTGCCCGGCATCGGCACCGTCACGTTCCCGTCGGACGCATTCGCGAGCGACACGATGGTTGAAGTCGCGGCCGGACGCGATGCGGCGGTTGCCGCACTCTTCGAGGAGTTCGCGTCGATCTTCCGTCCCTCCTCGCGCCTGGCCTACGAGGTGACCGTCACCACGGGCGCTCTTCCGCCGCTGTCGGAAACCTTCGACGTTCGCTTGGACCTGCCGGCGGACTTCCTGGCCCAGGTGCCGCAGGGCTATGGCATCGAGTTTTTCGCGATCCTGGAGCAGGAGAGCGATCTGTCGTTCCCGTACAGGAGCTTCGAGCTGTTCGAGAGCCATCTGACCGCAACCGGGAACGGGATCGTCGCCACGGTGCCCGCGGCGGCTTTCTTCCTCGACGCCGACGGGAACTACAAGGCGGTGTTCACCCTTGCGCCCACGCCGGGCGTAAAGGATCCGCCGGCGACGTTGGCGCACAGCGCGCTCAGCCAGCTGCAGAGCGTTTCGCCCAGCAGCTCGCAGTGCCAGGCGGCCTCGATCGCCTGCCCCGTCAATGGCGGTTGCACCGTGACCAGCCCCTTCAGCCAGGCCCGCAGCCATCCGGTGCTCGGAAAGACGCGCCCGCACCACGGCGTAGACTACCGCGCCGCGACCGGCACCCCGATCCTTTCGGCGGCGAGCGGCAAGATCGAGCGCTCGTACACGAGCAGTTCGTTCGGCGAAACGGTCATCGTCAGGCATGACGACGGCGGGGCGACCTTGTACGCCCACCTGCAGCGGCGCGATGTCCAGGCTGACGATACGGTTTCGCGGGGCCAGAACCTCGGCACCGCCAACAGCACCGGCGTCTCATCCGGACCCCACCTGCACCTGGAATACGTCCCGAACGGGCAGATCATCCAGTCGAAGTCGAGGATCGACCCCGACGCATGCGTGGACGCGCAAGGTTCGGGCAGCGTGACGGTCAGCGACAGCGGCAGCCTTGCCGACGACGCGTTCGGCGTGGCGATCGACGGGTTCTCCATCGGCCAGACCTCGATCGGCGCTTCCAACACACTGGCGATCAGCAACCTCAAAGTCGGCGAGCACATCCTGACCCTGACGGTATTGGTCGCCCCGGACAACGTCGGCACCTATACCGTGGCCTTGAACGATGGCCTGAAGTTTATCGACGGTTCCACGAGGAAATCCGGCAGTGCGCCGCAGGGGGCGAAGCTCAACTGGCAGTTCATCGTCCCGTAGATCGCGCTCGCACGAGAGCCACGCAACAGCAACGCCGGAGGACGCGGAACATGCGTGCTCCGGCGTTTTGCTCGCCGCAGGTTTTTTCGCCGCAGGTGGAGTCCGTCGTCGTCGTTGCGTCGATCGTACGACCGCGCACCGCTTCCAGGAAGCCACTGCGCCACACGAATGTCCGAACGGGAAAAGAGGCAATTGTTGCGACCAAGTGCCTCCGTCCACCTCCCTATCTTGTGCGCCACTTCACGCAGGCGACGACGCGATAACGCGAAGATCGGCGGATGAACGAAATTGTCGATGCGCCGGACTTCGCCGCCCCCCGTGCACCTGCGGCGTCAAGGCTGGGCGCGCGTGTGGCGCAGCTGCGGAGCTGGATCCGAACCAACCCATGGCGCGGCGCGGGCGCGGTGTGCGCGGTGCTGCTGGTGATATTCGTCTGGCTGAGCTGGGCATTGCCGATTTCCCGCGCGCTCGAGCCGCTGCCGGAAGCGACGCTGGTGCTGCTCGACAGCGAGGGCACGCCGTTCGCCCGGCGCGGGGCGCTGAAGGAGGCGCCCGTGGACGCGCGCGACCTGCCGCCGCACGTGCTCGATGCGGTGCTGGCGATCGAGGACCGGCGCTTCCGTCGGCACTTCGGCATCGACCTGCGCGGCGTCGCGCGCGCCGCCCGCCACAATGCCCAAGCCGGGCAGATCGAACAGGGCGGCAGCACCATCACCCAGCAGTTGGCCAAGGCCACGTTCCTCGATTCCGATCGCACCTTTCGGCGCAAGGGACAGGAGGCCCTGATCGCGTTGTGGCTGGAAGCGCGGCTGGACAAGGACGAGATCCTGTCGCGCTACCTCAGCAGCATCTACCTGGGCGACGGCGTGTACGGACTGCGTGCTGCCGCACGGCATTACTTCGACCGCGCGCCCGAAGAGCTGGACCTGGGCGAGGCGGCGATGCTGGCCGGCATGATCAAGGCGCCCTCCACGTTGTCCCCCACCGACAACCTGGACGGCGCACGCGAGCGCGCCCGGGTGGTGCTGCAGGCAATGGTCGACCACGGCGCCATCACCGCAGAAGAAGCCGAACGCGCACGCCCCGCCCGGCTCCGGCCCGGGCGTGCCGCGTTGCCGGTCGGCACGTACTTCGCCGACTGGGTATCACCGCAGGCCAAGGCGGTGTTCGAGGCAGCCTACGGCGAAGTCGAGGTGCCGACCACCCTGGATCCGCGGCTGCAGTCGCTGGCCGAGCGCGTGGTGCGCGAGGGCCTGCGCAGTGGCGCTCGTAGCGGTGTCCGCCAGGCCGCGCTGGTGGCGATGCGCACCAATGGCGAGGTGGTGGCGATGGTCGGCGGCGCCGACTACGGCCTGAGCGCGTTCAACCGCGCCACGCAGGCGCAGCGGCAGCCGGGCTCCACGTTCAAGCTGTTCGTGTACCTGGCGGCGCTGCGCGATGGCCTCACGCTCGGCAGCATCGTGGACGACACGCCGGTGACCATCGGCGACTGGACGCCGCACAACTACAACGACAGTTACGCCGGCCCGATCACTCTGCAGCAGGCGTTCGCCCAGTCCAGCAACGTGGTGGCCGCGAGGCTGACCGAGCAGGTCGGCCCGCGTGCAGTGGTTCGGGCCGCGCGCGACCTGGGCATCCGCAGCGAGCTTGCGAACGACCCGATGCTGGCACTGGGAGTGTCGGAAACCAACCTGCTTGAATTGACCGCCGCCTACGCCGCGCTGGGCGCGCCGACCGCTCCGGTCAAGCCCTACGGAGTACGCCGCCCGGACTCGAAAGAGGCAGAAGGCGATGTCGTCCTGGAGGACCACGAGCGGGCGGCTCTGCTCGCCCTGCTGGGTGCGGCGGTCACCGACGGCACCGGCCGCGCCGCGCGCCTGTCGCAGCCGTCCTTCGGCAAGACCGGCACCACGCAGGACCACCGCGATGCGCTGTTCATCGGGCTGGCCGGCGACCTGGCGGTGGGCGTGTGGCTGGGCAACGACGACAACACCCCGATGCAGGGCATCACCGGCGGCGGCTTGCCCGCCAGCATGTGGGCGCAGTTCACCGCTCCGGCCATCGGCGCGCAGGCCTTGGGCGTCCCGCGCGAGGTTCGCCGCCGCGAAGCGGTGCCGCGTTCGCAATGGCGGGCATTGCGCGACCGCTGGTTTGGCGGGGGCGGCAAGGGGAAAGGGAAAGAAAAGAAGAAAAGAAAAAACAAAGGCAAGTAGGCGGGGGCTGAGGCCCTGCGTTCCCCTTGCTCCAGGCTAGCCTGCAAACTGCGCCTGCACCACCGGACTTCTCAGCGCGCCCCACAGGAGTTGGAGGTTGGTGCGGACGCTGCCGGCCTGTTGCTCTGCGAACGCCAGCAGCTCATCGAGCGCGGCACGATCGAGGTATTGCCCGTTGAAGAACAGGCCCGCGATCCTGCCGGTGTTGCGGATATCGGCCAGCGGATTGGCGTCCAACAAGATCATGTCGGCGACCTTGCCGACCTCGATGGAGCCGTAATCCTCGTCCGTGCCGGTGAACCGCGCGGCGTCGATGGTTGCGCTTCGCAATGCGTCCGTCGGCGCCAGCCCGGCGCGCACCAGTTCGGCTAGTTCGTCGTGGATGGCAAACCCGGGGAAGACGTAGGTGTCGCCGGCATCGGTTCCGGCCACCATCCTGACGCCGGCCGCGTGGGCCTGGCGCACGTTGTCCAGCGCAAGTCGATACAACTCCGCCTGCACGTTGCGACCGGATTGGTGCGCGGCATTTTCCGCCCAGCGATCGGCATCGGGTTCCCAGATGCCTGCCCTGATGAGGAACGGGACGTAGCGCCGGCGCGGATCTTCGCGAAACTCCTGGTCGCCGGCGAGTGCGCTCATGCGAAGCACCTGCAGGGTCGGTGTCCACCAGGTATCGGATGCCGCCATCGCCGCCATGAGCTCGGCGCAGCGCTGGGGATCATGCTCGTCGACGAGCCGGGCCTGCATGTCGACCGAGGTGGAGTAGGCGGCCATGGGATCGGGCAATGCCCGAAACCCGGCGGCACCGCGGTAGCATTCCAGCAAAAAAATCCGCGGGTGCTCGATGCTGTGCTGCCCGGCGGCGAGAGCGGTTTCGAGCGAAACACGAACGGGAAGATGTCCCGCCAGCACGAGCCCGTGCCTTGGCGCCTCGACGGCCAGCGCCTCGTATGCCGCCGGGGAGAGATTGGTGTAGGTCTTCAACAGATCGACGCCGTCGCCGGCATGGTGCGCCACCAGTAATCGGGCTTCGTCCGCGTTGCGCGCCCTGAAGAATGCCGGCGCCTCATCGGGCACGCCGCCTTCGCCGTTGATTGCGAAACTGCCGCGCTGGATGTATCGGGGCGCGAGATGGCTGCGATCTCCCAGGCCCTCGCGCCAGCGCTCGATGTCTTGTCCGCAGGCAACGAAACTATCCGGCAGGGACGCGCAGCCCCACATTTCCCGCACGCCGGTCACGCCGTTTGCGATGAACAGCGGATGGTTGTACTGCGGCGAGATCTTCAGCGAATGGACATGCATGTCCCACAGCCCCGGCAGCAGGAACTTCCCGCTGCCATCGACGACCACGAGGCCGCCTTGCCCGCTTGCAGGGGTGCTCGTGCCGATGGAATCGATGCGCCCGGCGCGGACCACGACATCATGCCCGGGAAGGATCGCGCCGTTCACCACATCGACGACGGCGACATTCCTGACAAGGAAGTCGCCGGTGACGCCGGGACGCGGCATCGCGGGCAGCGGCCAGTTGAGCAGCGCCGCCAGCGCGATGGCGAGCGCGACGACCAGCACTGCGAGGCCCTTCAGTAGTTTTCTGATCATGCGTAAATCTCTTGCCGCTAACAGCATGACGAGTGGGTGGGCCGTTGCAGATGCTTCGCGCCAGCGTTTTCGCGGGCTTCGCCATCGCCCATGGGTCGGCGAGCATACGGCTGGCCGGCTCGGAATGTCAGTGCCACCACGTCTCTTCCAAAGAGCGCTTAAAAAGTGCGCTCTGACCCCGTTGCGACCCCGTTGCGACCGCACAGGTCAGGATGCGCGCTCTTCGGCAGTCCCCACCAGGTCCGCCAGCAGGCGGTCGAGCATCGCCAGATCCACCGGTTTCACGAGATGCGCATCGAATCCCGCCGCCTCCGCGAGCAGCCGATCGCTTTCGCGTCCATACCCGGTAATCGCGACCAGCCGAATGCCGCTCCCGTATTCGGCGCGCAGGCGACGCGCCAGTTCGTAGCCGTCCATGACCGGCAGTCCGATGTCGAGCAGCGCCGCGTCCGGGCGGAATTCCGCCGCCATCCGCAGCGCCGACAGTCCATCGCCGGCCGTGCGCACCGCAAACCCCGCGTACCGCAGTACCGATGCCAGCGTGGAGGCGGCGTCCGCATTGTCGTCCACCACCAGCACAGCCGCGGGCGTGTGGCCGGGAGCCGGTGCTTCGATGTCGCCGCTTGCGATGTGGCGCACGGGGGCTGCCTCGATCGGCAGCTCGACCACAAAGCAGCTGCCCTGGCCGTGTCCTTCGCTGAGCGCCTCCACGTGACCGCCGTGCTGGACCACCAGGTTGCGCACAATGGCCAAGCCAAGGCCCAGCCCGCCCTGCGACCGGTCGAGCCCGCGTTCCTGCTGCTGGAACATCTCGAATATTCCCTCCAGCATCTGCGGATCGATGCCTATGCCCCGATCGACCACTTCCACGCGCACGACGTCGTCGCACCGCCGCGCCGTGATCGTGATCGGTGAGCCTGGGTTGCTGTACTTGGCCGCGTTGGTGATGAGATTGGAAAAGACCTGCGCCAGGCGCGCCGGGTCGCCGAACACACACAGGCCGCTCGGCGGAACACGCGTGTCGACGCTGTGTCGCCGCTGGACGAGCAGAGGGCTGGACATCTCCAGCGCGAGTTCCACGACGGTCGCCAGCTCCAGGTGCTCGCGTGCCAGCACGAGCTTGTCGCCGGTAATCCGCGAGATGTCGAGCAGATCGTCGACCAGTCGCAGCAGATGACGCACCTGCCGATGCATGATCTCGTGCTCCGGCGACCACAGTCCGCGATGGCGGATCAACTCGAGGGCCGTGACGATCGGCGACAGGGGGTTGCGCAGTTCGTGGCCCAGCATGGCCAGGAAACGGTCCTTCGCCAAGGTCGCCTGCTCTGCACGGGCCCGCGCGGTGCTGAGCGACTGAGCCTGGACATCCAGTTCGATCAGGGTCCGATCATGCTGCCGGCGGGTGTCGTCCAGCGACTTCATCAGCGCCGCGGACTGCTTCAACTCATAGCGAGACGCCGCCAGCTCACCCTGCGCGATCGCCAGCGCCTGCTGGCTGCGCAGCACCGCGCTCAGCAGTGGCAGCATCGAGCACAACCTGGCCGCCAACGCGTCCTCGACATCGCCCCCGAGCAGCACGATCGCGATGTCCTGGTTCGAAATCGCGATCGCGCCGACCGGTTCCCGCTTCTTCGAAGTGGGCAACATCGCGCGCTGCAGGGCACTTTTGCCAAGCCCTGACAGGAGCCTGCGCCATTGCGTGCCACCCGGCAGGGTTTTGCGTGAACCCGGCACCGGCAGGTAGGCGTCCGTCCCCGGATCGCGACTGAGCACGATCACCTCGTCGACGCCCAGTGCGGCAGCCACCCCGCGCGTGGACGCGACCCGATCGTCTGCGTCCACCAGCGTGGCGATCAGGCCCTGCAGATCGATATGGCCCATGTCAGGAGGGCAGGGCGAGCACCACGGCGGTGCAGTTGTGAAATCCACTGAACTGACTGTCGGACCGCGCGATCTGGCCATACGTGTTGCAGCCCACGAACGGGGCGCCCGCCAACGCCTTGGCCACTATCGCCAGCTCGAAGCCGAACTCGCTTCCGGTGCGCAGGCGCGTGGCGACGCAGTCGAAGAACAACGCCGCCCCGGGCTTGTGCGAACCCAGCGCGCCCACCGCCGCTTCGGTGGCCCGCGCCGCCGCCACGGCAGCCGACGCCGCCGTGGTCTTCATGATGAATACGCGCGCCTGCTCGGGTACTTCCGCAGCGCAATGCACGCCTCCGTTCTCGTCCAACGCCAACGGCACCCGCAGGCGGTAGCCGTCACCGGTCTCGACCCCGAGAATGTTGTGCAGAAAGAACGGGAGCGGATTGCCCCGGTCCAGCACCTGGCCCGTGGCTTCGGCATGGCGCTCGAAGGCCTCCACTGCGGGAAGCCCATTGAAGCCGCGCACGGTCATGCCGTCGACCTCGGTAGCGCGCAGCGCCGCACTGGAAGGCTCCCATCCATGGCCGACGCCCACCCCCAGCGGCTTCATCGACAGCAGCTCCAGCGCTACTGCGGCATCGGTGTGGATTTGCGTTCCGAAGAACACATGCGTGCGCGAGAAGTTCGCGTCGTCGCCGGCACCACCGCCTGCCAGCAGGTAGCGTCCCGAGGTGAGCCGCGTCATTTCCTCAACGAATTCCTCGGCGTGCCCTGCCAATGCATCCGTCATGATCAACGCCGCGCGATAAGGGTAGCGCTTGCCTTGCATGCCCTTGAAATCAGCGACGATATCGCCGGCGGCACGGCGGCTGTCGCCCCGGATGCCCTTGCCCAGCCCTGCGGAGATCATCAGGTCGTCGGAACGGATTGCCAGTACGCTGGCGGAGCCGGTGCCATGCGCGGTATTGGTGAATTCACCGGCCGACGATGCGCCTACGAGCACCCCTGGGCGACACTGCTCCTGAATGGTCTCCAGCAGAACCGTATGGTCGAAACTCGACGACGCGAACAGCACGATGGCATCGGGCGCCGCGGAAAACGCGCGGTTGATCTGCTGCGCCAGGTCCTCGCCAGCGGCCCGCGGATCGACATGGGTGGTATGTGCGGCGATATGTTCGGTGGGCATCTCTGGTTGCTCGATAGGCCGCAACGGCCTGCTGGGGGCCACCGTACACGGGGGTTCCCAAGTGGCCGCGTGCGTAGTATTGAAGGACCGTGGGATACGGTCCTGACGCGACGGCGCGCGTTGCGACCAACACAACGCGGCAGGCTGCAAGTTGCCCGTTCCGCGATCAACGCAGCGTATACGTCATGACCATCGCTACAAGTACATGCTCCGGCGCCGGGCCGGCCGGGCGTTCGTCGCGCTTCCGTGGGCGCTGCCTGGCTCCACGATGGGAGGGATTCGGGTCGGCCGAGAGACGCTCAACCGTCGCGCGACAGTACGGCCGCAGGGACGGTCACGAACGGTCGTCCGCGGCAAGATCATCAGCCGCCGCCCCTTTCCTGATGCACGAGCCCCGCACCCGGGCAGGCGCGTGGGCGAGTTCTCAGCGATCAGTTCCACAGCGCCCCGCCGGACGCGAGATTGAGAGCCAATGTCGCCAACGGGTCCGCGCCAGGAGGCAAAGCGGGAGCAGACCCGCGACAACCCAAAGACCAAACTGCTGGGCAGGGATCTCGAGCATCGGCTCCACATAGCACAGAGGCGTTGGCCGGCCGGCACATACGCGGTGAACAAGTGGAGGCCCACGAGGCAATTGCCATGGCCAAGACAAGACCATGCCGGGTCGCGAACGGCCAGCAACTCGGAACCGATCGCGCTTGGTCACGACGCCGCGAGCGCCATCGCCAACCTCCAGGTCACCTCGCCGGATTTCGATGCGAACGAGGCCATTCCCGAGCGTCGCGCCGATTACGGCGAAGGCCGCTCGCCCGGACCGCGCTGGAATGGCATCAGCGCTGCAGGTTTCTACGCGGTGCTGGTGGACCCTGACGCGCCGACTGCGCAACCGTTCGTGCACTGACTGGCGTGGAACATCCCGCCCGACACGAACGAGCTTCCCGGCGACATCCGCGCGGAGGTCGCTTCATCGATCCCGCGTGGCATGCGCCAGGGCCGCAACGACGCGGCGCGATCGGCTGGTTCGGTCCGCGCCCACCCGAGGGCGATCCGCCGCACGGCTACCACTTCCAGGTACTGGCGCTCGACGCGATGCTCGACCTGCCCGATGGCGCCACGCGCGAGGACCTGCTCGCGAACATCGACGGCCGCGTGGTCGCCAAGGAAGAACTCGTGGCGACCAGCCGGGCGCCGACGCAGCAGTAGCTACGCGTTGCGGAGATGGGAGTTCCTCTCGCTGGGCGAGGTTCCAGCGGCGCAACGCGAATCAGTTCCCTAGCTGAGCGCATACGTCACTTTGGTCCCGTCCAGCCGGACCTTCTTGCTTTCGGTCAACGCCTCGATCACGTCGGCCAATTGCTTCTCGGTCAGCGCGGGCTTGAACCACGATTTCAGCGACGACTGCAGGGTGGCGAGCTTTGCCGGGCGTGCCGCTTTCATGCCCACAAGCCGCGCCACCACGACGGTGACGTGGTTGGCGGAAGCGGCAGCCGCCTTGGGCTGCGCTGCGGGTTTGCCATTGGGCCCGGGCAGGATCGTCACCGATACGTTCTTCGGCTTGGCTTTGGCGGCGACCGCCTTCTTCGCTGCGGGTGGCGTGGTCGGCGCCGCAACTGCAATCTTCGGGCTGGGCTTGAGCGCGCCTTCCATTTCGGCGATGCGCTTGCATGCGATCTTCAAGCCCGCCAGATGCCTCACGAGTGGATCGAAGCCGGTGTCGCGGGACACGATGACGAAGCTGGCGCCCGGGTGCAGCTGAGCGAGACGGCCGAGATAGAACGCGATGTGGAAGTCCACCGCGTTGGGGCCGTTGCCGGTGATCTGAACGAACTCCACGTCAGTCCCGAACGGCTGCAACGCTCGCGAGAGTTCGACCGTGACCTTCGATTGGTTCTCGCCCAGGAACAACTTGATCCGGCATGTCCCCGGCTTCAGCGCACCGAGACTTCTGGGCTGCACATTTTCGAAATCGATCAGAAAAAACTGGAGGCTCAAGCGACTCGTCCTGATGGGCTTGGATGCGGCAAGTATCACTCCTGCGGGTCGGTCACAACATCCTGCTGTCGCCCCGCTACGTGCGGAACGGTGGTAGCTTCTGCTTGGCCGACGGATCGGGGGTATCCATGAGAAAGGGACTTTTCACCATTCGGAATAGACGTACTGGGCTTACCGACGATGCTGGCGAGCCTCGACATGCCGTACCTGTAGCTCAGCGCGCAAGTCGGCTGATCATTGGCCTGCTGCTGGCAGCACCGATTTTCTCTTCCCATGCGCAGACGCTGTATCGCTGCGTCGAGAGCGGTAAGCCAACCAGCTTTCAGAGCGACCGTTGTCCGTCGACGGCCAAGACCACGTCGGCGACCAATTACGTACCCGAGCGCAACGTCCCGCCACTTCGAAGCACACCCGCGCCGGCGCCTCGGCACCGCCGGACTGCCGCGGGCGGGCGTCTGCACAACATTCCTCGTGCAGTCAGTCCTTCGGCGTGTGAGCAGGCCAAGCAGCGTCGCGAGTACGTGCTCGGCAGAAACAACCAAGACGGAAACGTGGATGTTCGTCGGCAACTCAACGACACAGTCGCCAGAGCATGCAACTGAAGGCAGGGCTTGGGCCGTGACTTGACGCACCCTCGTCCGAAGGGAGCTTGAAAGTGCGCTCTGATCCCTGTTTCTCTTGCGCTCATGGGAGCGTGGAATCACCAATGGCAAATCTGATCCTACTTCTCTCAATCGTCATGCCTTCGGGGATCGTTCTGGCGGTCTTGTACGG
>JALYOG010000026.1 GCA_030856985.1 Pseudomonadota bacterium
GGCGCCGCGGGCGCCGACGACGCCCGCGGTCTGGCGACGCAGCTTGCGGACGTGCTCGTGATCGAACTGGGCGAGCCGATCGAGGTGCGCGACCGCCAGGTGTTCCTCAGCACCTCGATCGGGATCACGCTGTTTCCGGACGACGCGTCCGGCGCGACGACCCTGATGAAGAACGGCGACGTCGCGATGTACCAGGCCAAGGTCGCCGGCAAGAATTGCTACCGCTTCTACAGCCGGGCCATGGACCAGGCGGCCGAGCGCCGCGCGCAGATGGAGCATGAACTGCGTGGCGCGTGGGCCCGCGGCGAGCTGAGCCTCGCCTACCAGCCGGTCTATCGCCTGTCGGACCACGCGATGATCGGGGCCGAGGCGCTGCTGCGCTGGAAGCACCCGGAGCAGGGAATGGTCGCTCCCTCGGTCTTCATCGACATCGCCGAGCAGAGCGGGCTGATCGAGGTGCTCGGGCCTCAGGTGCTGCGCCAGGCGTGCCTGGACGCAGCGGAGTGGCAGCGTGCATTCCCCGGCCGCCATCCGCTGTTCGTCGCGGTGAACGTTTCTCCGCGGCAACTGCGCAGCGGCGACCTGCCCAGGATCGTTGCCGGCTGCCTGTCCGACGCGGGACTGGACCCGTCCCGGCTGCACCTGGAGCTCACCGAAACTGCGGTGCTCGGCGACGAAGTACATGCAAGCCGCCTGCTGTCGCAACTGCGACAGACCGGCGTGAAAGTCTGGCTGGACGACTTCGGTACCGGGTTCTCGGGCTTGAGCCACCTGCGTCGGGTGCCGATGGACGGGGTCAAGATCGACCGCAGCTTCGTGGCCGACATCCTGCGCGACCCGGACGATCTCGCGCTGACGACGGCGATCATCGCCATGGCGCACTCGCTGGGAATCACCGTGGTCGCCGAGGGCGTAGAGACCGAGGGCCAGTACGTGCTGCTGCGCGAACGTGGCTGCGATCTCGCCCAGGGCTACTGGCTCGGCGTGCCGCTGGCAGTCGACGGGTTTGCCGAGGTCATCGACGCATCGGTGGCCCCGCCCGTCTAGCGCTGCCCCGGGATCGATCGGCCGCGGCCGCGGCGCATCGCGCCCGGCGGATCAGATCAGCAGGTCGATCCAGCGCGCGGCTGCCGTGGCCAGGCTGCCCGACAGAACCCCGAACACGGTGACCGCGATCGCTCCGGTCACCCACGCCAGCGCCATCAGCAAGCCGTCGCGCTCGATCAGTGCGAATGCGAAAAGCAGCAGCAGCGCGCCGAACATGAAGTTCGTCAGTGGGATCGGGAGCGACAACAGAACGCCCAGCAGCACCAGCAGAAGGCCGGTCAGGGCGCTGGCGAGCCGGTGGTCCAGCAGTCCCGCCGCGCGGGGCCGCACCAGGCGCTCCAGTCGTAGCAGCCACGGTGTGATCCGGTTGCGGAAACCGACCATTGCCCGCCGGCGCGGCCCGCGTTCGGCGACGAAGCGCGGCAGCCACGGTTTGCGGAACCCGATCAGCAGTTGGATGCCGATCAGCGCGACCAGGGGCCCGCTGATGGCGCCGCCGACGCCCGGGATCGGGAAAAAAGCGGGCAAGGTCGACAGGAACAGCAGCATGCCGAAGGAACGCTTCCCGAGCCCGGCGAACACGTCGCCGAACTTCAGTACGTCGTCGGGGTCGCCTTGGGAGAAACCATCCAGCAGGGCCCGGGTCCCCGCATCTCTGCGGCGGTCAGCCATTGGTGTCGTCGTTGGATGGATCGTGCACCACGTGCCGCTGGAGCAGCAGCTTGTCGATCCGCGGCCCGTCGAGGTCCACGACCTCCACCTCCCAGCCGGGCCAGGTAAAACGCTCGCCCACGTGCGGGATCCGGCCGAAGTGCGCGATCACCATGCCCGCGGCGGTGTGGAAGTCGTGCTCGTCCTCGTCCGGCAGCCGGCCACCGCCGGTCAGTTCGCGCAGGTCCTCCACGTGCAGCGATCCGTCGATCAGGTACGACCCGTCCGCGCGCTCGACCACCGGGGACGAGGCCTCGTCGCCCTGCGCCGAGCGGATGCGCCCGATCACCGCGCCCATCATGTCGTTGACGGTGATCAGCCCGGTCACGTCGCCGTATTCGTCGACCACCAGCGCCAGCGACTGTTGTTCCTCGCGGAGGATCTCCAGCAGCTTGAACGCGTGCGTGGATTCGGAAACGAACAGCGCGGTGCGCAGGTTGGCGAACAAGTCCAGCGGCACGCCCGGTGCGAGCGCGCGAAGCAGCGATTTTGCCTCCACGACCCCGACCACTTCGCGATCGTTGCCGCGGTAGACCGGAAAGCGCGAATACGGCGACTCGCGCATGGTCTCGAGGTTCCTGTCCAGTGGCGCATCGATGTCCAGCCACGCGATGCGCGTGCGCGGCGTCATCAGGCTGTCGGTGGTGCGATCGCCCAGGCCGAGCACCCGATCCATCATCTTGCGTTCGTCGGCATCGATCACGCCCTGCTCGTGGCTCTCGCTGACGAGCATGCGGATCTCTTCTTCGCTTACATTGGAAGCTTCCGATTCCTGGAGGCGCAGAAGCCTGAGCAACCCCTTGGTGCTGAGCGTCAGCAGCCAGACGGCCGGCGTGGCTGCCCTGGAAATCCAGTGCATCGGCAGGGCAACAAAGCTGGCGAGCTTCTCGGGAGCCAACAGCGCCAGCCGCTTCGGCAGCAGTTCGCCGAGGACGATCGAAAGGTAGGTGATCAGGACGACCGCCAGGACCACCCCGATCTCGCCCGAGTATTCGCTCCATGCAGGGATCGTCTCGTCGAGCCAGACACTGATCAACGCGCCGATTGCGTCTCCGCCGAACATGCCGGTCAGGATCGCAACGAGCGTGATACCCACCTGCACGGTGGACAGGAAACGCTCCGGATGTTCGGCCAGCATGAGCGCGCGGTGCGCCTTTGGGCTGGTGGCTGCTTCCTGCCGGAGGCGTGACTTGCGTGCGGCCACAACCGACATTTCCGACAGCGCGAAGAAGCCGTTGATGGCGATCAGCACCAGTACGACGGTCAGCTCGAACATTCGAGACCTTTCGCCTGGTAGCGCAATGCTTGGGGCGGCCCCGAAGAAAAGCCCGTGTGAGGGGTCGAGGGGACAGGCGGAGGTTGGGGATCGTCGTCCATGTACCGGGAAAAGCGAACGCGCAAGGCGGGTCTGGTGCGCGCGGATAGTAACAGGTGGCCGCAAATCCCGGCCGTGAAGGCGCGCGCGGGCGTCGCTAAAAGGTGATAATTCGCCCGCCGCCGATCGGCGAGCCACGCCAAACCCCTGCTGCCGGTGGCGTTCCCGCCACCGGCGCGACGAGGTGACAGAAATGTTTTCCCTGCAGACCATGTTCGGCCAAGGCGCCCAATTCTTCACCCTGCTGGAAGAGGCGGCCGTGGCGGCGCACGACAGCACCAAGGCCCTGCACGCGATGATGCAGCGTGGCGAAAAGCAGCCGTCGCTGGAGGCCTTCAAGCTGGCCCGTCAGCGCGAGCGCGACGCCTCCGACAAGATCAGCCAGGCGTTGGTCGACAGCTTCATCACCCCGATCGAGCGCGAGGACATCGAGTCGCTGGGCTCGGCGCTGTACAAGATTCCCAAGCAGGTCGAAAAATTCGCCGACCGCTATTCGCTGGCGACGCAGCACCTGGAGCACATCGATTTCGCGCCTCGCGCGGCAATGCTGGAGCAGGCGGCATCGGTCGTGGTGCTGATGGTCAGGCAGCTGCCGCAGCTGAGGCTGGAGCCGATGAAGGCGCTGAGCGACCAGTTGCGCGCGCTGGAGAACGAGGCCGACCGGCTGATGCTCGAGCTCTACCGCGACATCTATTCGGGCAGGCTCGACCCGCGCCAGATGTTCCTGCTCAAGGAGTTCTTCGAAATCCTGGAGAAGGCGATCGACCGCTGCCGCGAGGCCGGCGTGGTCACGTACGGCATCGTCCTCAAGAACTCCTGAGGCCGCGGGGATGCTTACCCTGGTCATCATCGTGGTGCTGACGGCATTCACGTTCGAATACATCAACGGTTTTCACGACACCGCCAACTCGATCGCCACGGTCGTGGCGACCAAGGTGTTGTCGCCGATGCAGGCAGTCGCGCTCGCGGCGATCATGAACCTTGCCGGCGCGCTTGCCGGTACCGCGGTCGCCAAGACGATCGCATCGGGGCTGATCGACCTGGGGGTGGTGGCGGTCGGTTCGCAGTTGATCCTCGCCGCGCTGATCGGCGGAATCGTCTGGAACCTGATCACCTGGTGGAAAGGACTGCCGTCGTCGTCGTCGCACGCGCTGATCGGCGGCCTGCTCGGCGCAGCGCTTGCTGCGGCGGCGAACAACCCGCGCGCGATCATCTGGTCGGAACCCGCCGACCCCTGGTACAAGAGCGCCGGCGTGCTGTGGAAGGTGATCGTACCGATGGTCAGCTCGCCGATGCTGGGCTTCATCGCCGGCTTCCTGGTCATGGGCGTGCTTTTCGCGGCGATCTCGCTGATGGCGCGCAGCGGCGGCGTACTGGCTCGAATCGCGCGGCCGCGGTGGGTCAACGGCTTCTTCGGCAAGTTCCAGATCGTCAGCGCGGCCGGCATGGGCTTCGCTCACGGCCTCAACGACGCTCAGAAGACCATGGGCATCATCGCCCTGGCGCTGGTCAGCGCGCAGGTCGCCGGCACGCTGGACACGCTGCCGGCATGGCTGGCGTTCCTGCGCCCGTCACCGGGCGCGCTCGCCGAAGGCGACATCGACACCTGGATCAAGGTCAGCTGCGCACTGGTGATGGCGGCCGGAACCGCCGCGGGCGGCTGGCGGATCATCAAGACGCTCGGCCATAAACTGGTCAGGCTGCACCCGATCCACGGCTTCGCCGCGGAAACCAGCGCCGCGTCGGTGATCATGGCTGCGTCCTCGCTCGGCATCCCGGTGTCGACCACGCACAACATTTCCGCATCGATCATGGGCGTGGGCACCGCCAAGCGCCTCAACGCGATCAAGTGGACGGTGGTGGAGAGGATGATCTGGGCGTGGGTCCTGACGATTCCCGCCGCGGGAGGCATCGCCTACCTGCTGTTCGAAGGCTTCATCGTGATGGGCTGGGTCTGATCGGTCGCAGCGCGGCGGCCGAGGCGCCCGCGGCGGACGCTGCTCATTTCTGCGGTGCGTTGGACCGGTGGCGCTGCATCCGGCCGGAGCAACCGCTAGGCCGCGCAGTCGTCCGGCGTCCCGGGCGTCTTGTCCTTGTACCGGCACAGGTCGCGGATCACGCAGTGCGGGCAGTCGGGTTTCCTCGCGATGCAGGTGTAGCGACCGTGCAGGATCAGCCAGTGATGCGCGCCATTGCGGTATTCGGCCGGCACCGCTTTCAGCAGGCCGTCCTCCACGACGCGCACGTTCTTCCCGGGCGCCAACCCGGTCCGGTTGGCGACGCGGAAGATATGCGTGTCGACCGGCATCGTCGGTTCGCCGAACGCGGTGTTGAGCACCACGTTGGCGGTCTTGCGTCCCACGCCAGGTAGTGCCTCCAGCGCTTCCCGGTCGCGTGGCACTTCGCCGCCATGGCGCTCCAGCAGCAGCTTCGCCATCGCCACCACGTTCGCCGCCTTGTTGTTGTACAGCCCGATGGTGGAGATGTAGGGCTTGAGCCCGTCCACGCCCAGCGCGGCGATCGCCGCCGGCGTATTGGCCACCGGAAACAGCTTGCGCGTGGCCTTGTTGACGCCAACGTCGGTGGACTGCGCCGACAGCGTCACCGCGACCAGCAGTTCGTAGGGCGTGCTGTATTCAAGCTCGGTGGTCGGATGCGGATCGATCTCGCACAGCCGCGAGAACATTTCCGCCACTTCGGCCGGTTTCATGCGTGCGCTGCGGCGTGGCGCCCGCGCCGCCGCGGTCTTCTCTCCCGGCGACGGTGCGCGCGGACTCACGATTTGCTCCGCTCGGCCGCCTTGGCTTTCGCGCGCGCCAGCGCGGCCGCGGCGGCGGGCGGCAGTGCCGGCGACGGGCGATGGGTGGGGT
>JALYOG010000029.1 GCA_030856985.1 Pseudomonadota bacterium
GGCACGCCGTCGGCCAGCAGCCTGCGCCCGACATCACGCAGCCGCGCCAAGGGCACGCTGCGCCGGTCGCTCCAGAACCGGTTGAAGTCCTCGGCCATCTCGCGTGCGGCGGGACCGGCGACCAGGACGTCGCGATCGCGGAAGTTGTACTCGTCGTCCCAGTCGTAATAATCGTTCTGGTAGTTGCGCCCGCCGGCGATGCCGACCGCGCCGTCGATCATCAGCAGCTTGCTGTGCATGCGCTGGTTGAGATTGCGCCAGCAACACAAGCCCGCCAGCACGTACTGCGGATAGCTGATGCGCGCCTGGCCGAGCATGGGGTTGTAGAGACGCACCTCGAAGTTGGCGTGGGCGCCGGCCAGCGCGGCCAGCGTGTCGACGTTGCCGATCGCGGCCAGCTGGTCCATCAGCAGGCGCACATGGACTCCCCGCCGCGCGGCCGCGAGCAGCTCGTCCAGCACCAGGCGCCCGGCATCGTCCTCCTGGTAAATGTAGGTCTGCAGGTCGATCGCGCCGGTCGCGCTGCGGATCAGGTGGATGCGGGCGAGCAGCGCGTCGGTGCCCTCGTCGAGGATCAGCGCGTAGTGCCGCGGCTGCTGCGGGGTCGATTCGGCGAAGGCGTGTCCGGCCAGTTCGCGAAGCGCCGAGGGCGTCGCACAGGCGCCGGGTCGATCGCAGCTGGTCTCCCGCGACTGCGCCGCGGCCGCCACCGCCGAAGCCCGCTCGGCCTGCTGCGGGCTGAGGGTCGCACAAGCCGACAGGCACAGCGCCAGCAAGGCCGCCGATACGCGTCGTGCCGGGGTCATCGGGCAGCGGCCTGCGCCGGTTCCTGCAGCCGCAGCTGCAACTCGAAGCGGACGGTGTCGTCCAGGACCAGGCGCCAGTCGGTCAGCGCGTAGTCGCCGCGATCGACGCTGCCGCGGGCTTTGGCGTTGCAGTCCCGGCCCGGCCGCGGACACTGCGGGGGCGCAAGCTCGAAGGTTTCGACGCGGCTGACGCCGCACATCGAGAGCCGCCCGCGCAGCGCACCGCCGGTCTGCACCAGCGAGGCCGGGTACGGATCGGAGACGAACTCCACCACCGGGTGCCGTTCCGCGTCGAAGAACCGCGGCCCCCGCGCCATCGCCGTGTACCTGCGCGAGCCGGCCACCTCCACGGCCGCGGTGTCCAGCCGGATGCGTACCTGCTGCCTTCCATCGGCAAGCTCGACCAGTTCCCCCTCGAACTCGGGGAACGTGCCCCTGATGCGCTGGCCCCAGCGCGTGCGCATCTCGAAGCCGAAACTGGTGTGCTCCTGGTCGAAGCTGTCGATCGAGACGGGGGCGGCCTGGCCTGCCGCCTTGCGTGGGGCCGCGTCCGCGGCGCCGGTCGTGCCCGCCAGCGCCATCAGCGCCAGCGTCAGCCAGCCCCGCGCGACGCGGCGGCGAGGCCTCTGCGCGACTGGAAGAATGCTGCCGCTCACGGCCACCAGAACGCGCTGAGCTGGGCGACGCCGGGTTCCAGCGCCGCGGCGGCGGGAACGTTCAGCACCGCCACGCCACCCGGCGGCATGCCGCGATGATCGCTGGACTGGCCGCTGTGCAGCAAGGCTACGAGCTGCTCCATTCCGGGATTGTGTCCGACCAGCATCAATCGCGGCACGTCGATCTGGCAGTCCGCGAGCGCGATCAGGGTGCCGGAGGTCGCTTCGTAGATGCCGTCTTCGATCCGCTGCTCGACGTAGCCGATCGAACCGAGCACCGCCTCCAATGTCTCGCGGGCGCGGCGCGCCGGCGAGCACAGCACGCAGTCGGGAATCAGCTTCTGCTCGGCAAGCCAGCGGCCGGCGGCCTCGGCTTCGGCCAGGCCTTCGGCCGACAGCGGCCGGTCCATGTCGGCCTGGCCGGCAGCGGCCGGTTCGGCGTGGGCGTGTCGCAGCAGGATCAATTCGCGCATGGCGTGGACTCTGGGAGGGGAGGCGGGAGTGGGGGGCGGGAGCGGTGAGGCGGAAGTGGAAGGGCGGCAACACGAAACGGCGATGCGCGTGATTGTGAAGAGTACCGGCTACCGCATCGCCACAGGTCCCCATTCCCGCTTCATCATTCCCGCTGCACGCACTCGGTTCACTTACCGATCCACTTCAGCAACGGCTGCCAGTCCGATTGATGGTCGCGGACCTGCGCGGAGTGGTAATCGAACAGGCTTTTGCCCAGCGCGGTCAGCATCACGTAGGACTGGCTCTCGCGAAGTTGCGCCACCACCGGGTACGGCCACTGGCTCAGCAGCTCGATCGCCTGCTGGGAGGCGTTGGTCCACGGCCGCAGGCGGTTGCCGACCAGGCCCACGCGGGTCTCGCCGCGGCGCACCCGGGGGTGCCGGGCCAGGGTGTCGAGGAAATCCACGGTCGCCTCGATGTCGAGCGTCGAAGGCTGTACCGGGACCACCAGCGCGTCGGCGACCTCCAGGAAGGGCGCCAGATCCTCCGCATCGGCGCCGGCAGGCGCATCGATGAAAACGCGCTGGGCGTCGTCGGGAAGCTGTCGCTGCCAGGCTTTCTTCCGGGTGCCGTCGAGCAGCAGCACGGCGCTGTCGAGCACCGAACGCCGCTGCGCCCAGCGCGTGGAGGACCCTTGGGGATCGGCGTCGACCAGTACCGTATTGAAGCCATCCAGCGCCGCCTGGGCGGCAAGGTGGGTAACCACGGTCGTCTTGCCGACGCCGCCCTTGGAACTGGCCACCAGCACGGTCTTCATCGAGTCCCCTGGACGCTCACCGACGGAATCGCCAGCGTACACCGCGGCCGCTCAACGCGCCCATCACACCGATTGCTCATTTTTCGGCGGGTTCGCGCTCCCGACAGGTCCGCTGCCGGGCCGCAGCGGACCCCGGACGAGCCGCCGCCGCTGCGCCCGACCCGGCCCGGCCCGGTGCATCCGACCCGCTATGATTCGCGGCTGCCCGATGGGGCCTCTTCGAGTACTTCCATGAGCGAGCTGCATGACCTGGTCGCGCTGATCCGCGCCAACACGCCCCTGATCGTGATCGAAACCCGCGACGAAGCGCGCGTGGTCGAGCTGTTCCGCCAGGCGATGATGCAGGCTTGGCGCGCGCTGTACCGCTGGTCGATCACCGAGGGCCTGCGTAGGCTCGATCTGGACCGCGAGGACGAGGCCGAAACCGCCGCCGACGCTTCCACCACCCTGCGCGCGATCCGCGATGCGGACCAGCGCGGCATCTACCTTTTGTTCGACCTGCACCCGTACCTGGGCTACGCCGGCACCCAGCGCCAGCTGCGCGAGCTGATCCAGCGCCGCCAGTGCGAGCCGCACGTGCTGGTGCTGGTCGGCCACAAGGTCGAACTGCCACCGGAACTGGATTCGCTCGCGGTGCGCTACGCGCCGCAGCTGCCGGACGCCAATGCGCGGCTGAAGATCGTGCGCGAGGAGGCGGCCGGATATGCGAACGAGAACAGCGGGCGCCGCGTCGAGCAGGACGACGACGCGGTGCAGCAGATCGTGCGCAACCTGCGCGGGCTCGACCCGATCGACGTGCGCCGCATCGCCCGCCAGCTGATCCATCGCGACGGCGCGCTCGACCAGGACGATCTGCCGGAACTGGCGAAGTTGAAGTTCGAGCTGCTCAACCGCAGCGGCCACCTGCATTACGAATACGACAGCGCGCGATTCGACGACGTCGCCGGTGCACGCCGGATCAAGCGCTGGATCCAGCAGCGCCGCGACGTGTTCTGCGGTACCCGTGCGCCCGCCGGCCTCGATCCGCCCAAGGGCATGCTGCTGCTCGGCGTGCAGGGCTGCGGCAAGTCGATGATCGCCAAGGCGGTCGCCTCGGGCTTCGGCGTGCCGCTGGTGCGGCTGGACTTCGGCACGCTCTACAACAAGTTCCACGGCGAGACCGAAAAGAACCTGCGCGACGCGCTGGCATCGGCCGAGCAGCTGGAGCCTTGCGTGCTGTGGATCGACGAGATCGAGAAAGGCCTTGCCGGCGATGGCGGAGACGGCGACGGCGGGGTTTCGCGGCGCGTGCTGGGCTATCTGCTGACGTGGATGGCCGAGCGCAAATCGCGCGTGTTCCTGGTGGCTACCGCGAACCAGATCGACGCGCTGCCGGCCGAGCTGCTGCGCAAGGGCCGTTTCGACGAGATCTTCTTCGTCGACCTGCCCGATGCCGACACCCGCGCACAGCTGTTTTCGCTGCACCTGGCCCGCCGCTCGCTGGATCCGGCCAGCTTTGACCTGCCGGCGCTGGCATCGGCCAGCGAAGGATTTTCCGGGGCCGAAATCGAGCAGGCGATCGTCGCCTCGATGTACGCCGCGCATGCCACGCAATCGTCGCCGTCGGATTTCACGCTGCGGGCCGAGCTCAAGCAGACCCGGCCGTTGTCGGTGCTGATGGCCGAGCAGGTCGGCGCGCTGCGCGAATGGGCGCGCTCGCGCACGGTTCCGGCGGACTAGAGCAGCAGCCAGCCGGTGATCGCGAGCCGGTCCTGCCCCGCCCAGGGCGCAACCAGCGACACCGCGTGTCCGGCCGGCACCGCGAACAGCGAAAGCGTGTTCCACCTCGGCATGAAACTGTCGACCACGCGGCCGTCTTCGTCGATGAACTGCAGCAGCCCGCCCCAGTCGGCGCTCCATTCGCGCGACAGGTTCAGCACGTACGCGTAGAGACGCCCCTCGGCGCTGTCGATGTCGGTGTGATAGCGCAGGAAGTGGCCCGGGCGGTAGCGCGTGGCCTGCGCGTTGACCCGGCGCACGCGATCATCGCCGCTGAGCGCGCGCACGAACGCGATGTATTGCGGCGAGTTGAACAGCTCAACGACACGATGCAGCAGCAGCCCGGGATCGCGGCCTTCCTTGTACGCGCTGATCATCATGTAGCTGTCGTAGGCGAAGCGGTATCCGGCCAGCTGATCCAGGCCGCGCGCGCCGGCGGCGGTCTCGGCCAGCAGCCGCGCAAGCGCATCGGCATCCATCGCCGAGTACGTCGCATGATCGATCGTGCGCGGCCCGGCCTCGTCGCGCAGCGCCAGCGTCCACGGCACCTCGCGCGCCAAGCATTCGTGCAGCCGCTCGGCCGCGGCAGGCTGCAGGTAATCGGCGATCTGCACCCGGCCCTCGCGCTGGAGGCGCGCGCGCCAGTGGGCGAGGTCGATGGCGTCGTTGATCATTGCGGATCGATCCGACCGGCCGGCCCGGCCGGCCGTGTGGCGGTCGGGTCCGGGTCATCGGCAGGGTCGTCGCTGAAGCGCGCCCCGCGACGGCGGCTGCGATCGACTTGCAGTTCGAGCACGTCCGGCCGCGAGTAATGCCCGAAGGGATCGAAATTCTGTCGCTCCGCGCGCACCAGCGCCGGATCCAACTGCGCCACCAGCAATCGCTCCTCGTCCACGCAGGGCGGCAGCACCCATTCGCCGGTCGGCGCGGCGATGCACGAGCCGCCGTTGGCCGACACCTCCGGTAACGCCTCGCGCAGCAGCGCGGCGTGCGGCAGGTGCGCCGGGATGTCTTCGCGCCGCATGAGGCCGCTGACCGACATCGCGTAGCTGCGACCTTCGCGTGCGATGTGACGGGTGATCTCGCCGGTGTTGCGTGCACTGCCGGGCCAGGTCGCCAGGTGCAGATCCTCGCCCTGCGCGTACAGCGCCGAGCGCGCGAGCGGCATCCAGTTTTCCCAGCAGCTCAGGCCGCCCAGCGTGAATCCGTCGACAGCGAAGCAACGAAGGCCGTGGCCGTCGCCGGGCGACCAGACCAGGCGCTCCTCGTACGTCGGCATCAGCTTGCGGTGGACGTTGCGGATTTCGCCCTGATCGTCGATCAGCACCAGCGAGCAGTACAGGCTGTGGCCACGCTCGGGTGCGCGTTCGATGCAGCCCAGCGCGACCCACAGCCTGCCCTTTCGTGCCGCGGCGCGGACCGGGGCGAGATCGTCGCGCGCGAGGTCCACGGCCTGCGCGGCGTAATGCGCGAACAGCGCTTTCTGCAAAGGCGACTCGAACTTGGCGCCGCCGGTGTGCTCGATCCAGAACGGATAACCGGGCGCGAGCGCTTCGCCGAACGCCACCAGACGGCTGCCCTCCACCGCCGCCCGCGCCACCCAGTCGGCCACCTTGCCCAGGGTGGCGTCGCGATCGAGCCACACGGGCGCGATCTGGGCGAGGGCGACGACTAGCGGAGAAGCTTCATGCACGGCGATAGCCCGGTCGGTCGAGTGCTCAGTAGCCGGCCGCGTGGCCGTCCTTGCGGGACTCGCTGGCGCCGACGTAGCCGCCTTCCGGGTTGACCATGATCGCCTGGTAGCCGCCGTAGGGACCGAGCGCGAAGCGCACGCTGTGGCCCTTCCGCATCAGCCCGCGAACGGTCTCGTAGTCGAAGCCGCTCTCCAGGTCGAGCTCGCCGCCGTCGCTCATCACCGTCATCTGCCCGGCGGGTTCCGTGCTGCCGTCGTGCTGGATGCGCGGCGCGTCGCCGGCTTCCTGCAGGCTCATGCCGAAGTCGACGAGGTTCATGACGATCTGCGCATGCCCCTGCGGCTGCATTGCGCCACCCATCAGTCCGAACGACAGCCACGGCTTGCCGTCGCGCGTCACGAACGCGGGGATGATGGTGTGGAATGGACGCTTGCGCGGCTCGAACGAATTGGGATGGCCTTCCTGCAGCACGAACTGCTCGCCGCGGTCCTGGAAGATGAAGCCCAGCCCCGGTGGCGCCATGCCGCTGCCCATGCCGCGGTAGTTGGACTGGATCAGCGAGACCATCATGCCGTCGGCATCGGCGACGGTGAGGTAGATCGTGTCGCCCTCGTCGAGCTCCTTCGGCGTGGCCGGCTGCACCTCGCGCGCGGCGCGGTCCATCGAGATCAGCTTGCCGCGTTGGGCCGCGTACTGCTTGCTGATCAGCTTCTCCACCGGCGAACGCGAGAACGCCGGATCGGCATACCAGCGCGCGCGGTCGGCGAACGCGAGCTTCTTGGCCTCGGTGAACAGATGCACGTGCTCGACGCTGCCGAAGCCATACTTCTTGAGGTCGTAGGGCTCCAGCAGGTTCAGTATCTGCAGCGCGGCGATGCCCTGCCCGTTGGGCGGCAGTTCCCAGACCTCGTAGCCGCGATAGTTGGTCGAGACCGGCTGGACCCATTCGCCGGCGTGCGCGGCCAGGTCCTCGTACGACAGGAAGCCGTCATTGGCCTTGAAGTAGGTGTCGATGGTGCGTGCGATGTCGCCCTTGTAGAACGCATCGCGGCCGCCATCGGCCAGCTTCTGCAGGGTGTCGGCGAGGTTCGGGTTGCGCCAGGTCTCGCCCTTGCGCGGCGCGCGCTTGCCGTCGACGGTGAACTGCTCGGCGAACCCCGGCCATTTCGCCAGGCGCGGCACCGAGAGGTTCCAGTAGTAGGCGATCGTCTCCGGCACCGGGTGGCCTTCTCGCGCATAGCGGATCGTCGGCGCGAGGTTTTCGGCCATCGTCCTGCGACCAAAACGCTCGTGCAGCGCGAACCATGCATCGACGGTGCCCGGCACCGTCACCGGCAGCGGGCCGTGCGCGGGCACATCGGTCAGCCCGCGCTTCTGGAACTCGGCAAGCGTCAGCGACTGCGGCGACCGGCCGGAACCGTTGTAGCCATGCAGCTTCTTCGTCTTCGGATCCCAAACGATCGCGAACAGGTCGCCGCCGATGCCGTTGCCGGTCGGCTCCATCAACCCGAGCGCCGCATTGGCCGCGATCGCCGCGTCCATCGCAGTGCCGCCATCGCGCATGACTTCCAGCGCGATCTGCGTCGCCAGAGGGTGCGAGGTCGCGGCCATCGCATGCGGCGCGAACACCTCGCTGCGGGTGGCGAACGATTCGCCGGTGACGCGGTCGGCCGCCGACGCGGTTGACACCGGCAGGGCGCACAGGCAGGCGAGCGCAAGGATCAGTCGGGTCGGGGGCATGGGAGCGGCTCCAGCGGGGCAGGTGCCAAGGTTAGCGCGGGTCGGCGGCCAGGACTGCGATGGCTTCCGGAACGAGACGGCCAAGGCTCCCGAATCGGTTTCCTGCCTTGCCGCTTCTCTCACACCGACAGGGCGCGCGACGGCCGCCGCAGAAAAAACCCGCGCAGTTCCGCGGC
>JALYOG010000010.1 GCA_030856985.1 Pseudomonadota bacterium
GGCCCTGGCCGCGCAATGGCGCGCGCTGGACGCGGTGCGCCCGATCGGCGACGGCCGCTTCGAGAGCCGCCCCGGCGTATTCGCCTGGGACCGCATCGACCCCGCCTCGCGCCTGCTGGCCGAACACCTGCCGGCAAGCCTCGCCGGTCGTGCCGCCGACCTGGGCGCCGGCTTCGGCTACCTGTCGGTCGAACTGCTCGCGCGCTGCCCCGCGATCCACGCGCTGGACCTGTACGAAGCCGAAGGACGCGCGCTCGATCTCGCCCGGCGCAACCTGTCGCCGCAGGCCTCGCGCGCGCAGCTGGGCTTTTACTGGCACGACGTCACCACCGGGCTGGCGCAGCAGTACGACGTCATCGTGAGCAATCCGCCGTTCCACACCCAGAGCCGCGCCGACCGCCCCGACATCGGCCGGCGTTTCATCGCCGTGGCGGCTGATGCGCTCAAGCCGGGCGGGCGCCTGTGGCTCGTCGCCAACCGCCATCTGCCGTACGAAGCGGTGCTGACCGAGAGTTTCGGCAGCGTGCGCACCGCCGCGCAGCAGGACGGCTTCAAGATCATCGAGGCGGTAAAGGCGATGCCGGCCAAGCCCGAGCGCGCGCCCAAGCCGTTCGACCGCGTCGCCGCGCGCAACCAGCACCGCTGAGGTCGCGATGAAGCTGGTGAAGCTGATCGCCAATCTCGGCTACGGCAGCCGCAAGCAGGTCACCGCGATGTTCCGCGAAGGCCGCATCACCGATGCGTCCGGCGACGTGCTCTACGCCGACGACAGGGTCGAGCACGCCGACATCCGGCTCGACGGCGAACCGCTCGATCCGGCCGCCGGACTGGTGCTGATGTTGCACAAGCCGACCGGCTACACCTGCTCGACCAGGGACAGCGGCCGCGTCGTCTACGACCTGCTGCCGCCGCGGTACCGGCTGCGCTCGCCGTCGCTCTCCACCGTCGGTCGCCTCGACCGCGACACCAGCGGCTTGCTGCTGATGACCGACGACGGCCAGCTGCTGCACCGCATCGTGTCGCCCAGGGCCGGGCTGTCCAAGGTCTACGAGGCCACGCTCGCCAGCGACCTGCGCGGGGACGAGGCCGCGACCTTCGCCAGCGGCGCGCTGATGCTCGAATCGGAAACCACGCCGCTGGCGCCGGCGGCGATGGAAGCGATCGGTGCGCGCCACGCGCGGCTGACCCTCACCGAAGGCCGCTACCACCAGGTACGGCGCATGTTCGCCGCTGTCGGCAACCACGTGGAAGCGCTGCACCGCAGCCGCATCGGTGGCCTTGCGTTGGACGATCTGCCCGCTGGCGAGTGGCGGGCGCTGGATGCGGCCGATGTCGCGCGCCTGTTTGGCGGCTGAGGGATCGCGGACGCGGGCTCAGCTGCGGAGCATGTCCGCGACCGTCCGCGCAGTCCCGCCATAGGGTGCGCGGGCCGAATCGGCGATCACGGCAGGAAACGCATCACGATGGCGGCGAGGATCAGCGCCAGGCCGGCATAGCCGGCGTAGCGCGCGTACCCGGCTGCCCGACCGGGCGCCGCGGTCCCGCGGCTGCTGAAAAGGAACGTGCCGTAGTAACTGCTGAAGGCGACCAGGAGCAGCCCGATGCCCGAAAGCAGATCGGCGACGTCCTGTCCGGCGGAGTACTGGTACAGCCGGAACACGCCGAGCAGCACGAACACGATCGTGAGCACGAGGTCGAGGGGTTTGCGGGGGCCTGGTGCCATCGGTGATGTCGCCTGTGTATCGATGTCCGTAGCCTAACCGCCGCCCGCCCGCTGTGCGTGATCGGTGTGTGCGTGCTCCTCGGCGATCGCGGTGTCGATCAGAGGCCGCGTACCCGGCAGGCCACGAGCAGCAGACCGAAGCCGAGGATCCACGACCAGGTCGCGAATGGTTCCGGGACGGCGGCGAGCCCGAAATGGGCAACCAGCGCGATCAGGAAAAGGACGAGCGAGATGACCCATACGGCCATGGTTGGAGCCTTACCGGAGTTGCGCATTGCACGTCCTTTCAGTGGTTGGAACCGGAGTCGGGTGCGTCCCGCGAGGGCGGGCGGATGCGTGGATACTACCGTGCCGCGTGGGCCGACCCGAAGCGGTTGTCGGGGTCGCCCGCGCCCAACCTCTGGCCGGCGCTTGCCGGAAGCGCAGGCGGCAACCCCGGGATATCCGGGAGGAACACGGCGGCCGGCCGTGGTTTGCGATGGGTCGAGGCACGAAGCGCGCCTGTCGCACCGTGCGTTTACCTCCGGCCAACTGCGTCGTCGCAGGCGGTAGGAGTCTTGAAGCAGCGCGTTGAGTCCTGGGAGCGGGCCGCGCGGCCGATCCCGGGATCGGAGCCGCCAGCGCTGCCGCAGGCGCGCGGCGTCGGGCGCTAGAACTGCCTGCCATGGACCGACACCTTCGGCGCCAGCCTCAGCCTGTCCTCGACAAACGGCCGGTTGCGGATGAACAAGGTGTTGCCGGCATTCAAGTTCTTGCCTCCGAGGCTGATGAGGGACCGGTCGAGCGGGCTGTACGAGTACGTGCCGAAACCATGGCCCAACATCAGGTCCAGCATTCCTGATTCATCGAAGCCGTAGCGGGCACCGCTTCCATTCAATTCCATGATCACCGCGCTTAAACCCTGATTGTCCAATACCTCCCGCGCCCCCGCCAGGACCAGGGTTTCATACCCTTCGACATCGATCTTGATCAGGGCGGGATTCTCTCCGCGCAAAGCGGCATCCAGAGATGTCGTCTCCACCGTCACCTTGTCGTCGCATTGCTCACCGGACGCGAGCGCGTGGTTCGTAGCGTCCATGCCGCTGGTGAAGGCGATGACGCCTTGTTGGGCGCTGACGCCCTTGCGTACGCATCTGAGCCTTTCGTCCAGATTGTTGAGCCGCATGTTTTCGACAAGTCGGCTGAAAGTGCTGGGCACGGGTTCGAAGGCGATGCCCCTGGCGCCGATGGCAGCGCACGCGAGAATGGAGTACGAGCCGAGGTTTGCGCCCACATCGACAAAGAGATCTTCATTCCGCAGGAAGTGAAGCAGGAAACCCATGTCGGCGAACTCATGCAGGCCGGTATAGATGTTCCCGGTCAGTCCGGTCTCGCCGGACTTGACCAGAAACCGCGAAGAATTCGCCCAGTCGTACACGATTCCGCCCTGGATCAGCCGACTGCCAACCTGCCACTTGGCGAAGCGGGCGATGGCACTGAGCTGTCGCCCATGGTTCAGCGGGTGGGCGGCGATGAATTTGATGGTATCCAGCAGCGACATCCCGATTCCTTACCTTACGCCAATCACCTGTTGGCTCGACGGCTGAAAGCTTGTTCGACTTTCAGTCGGGTGCCGCATTCTTCGCGCCCCACCGCGGGCGGTTACCAGTTCTGAAGGAATCCTGCATTGACCGGCGGCGCAAGAAGGGTCTCGTGCCCCTGTATGGCATTCCCGACGTGGAGATTCGGGCAACGCCATTCCCCGTGGCTTGCGAATGACCGTACACCCGGCAGGGCCCATCGTGGACCCGGATCGGCTGCAGACTTTAGCCGACCCGGCGCAGCCAAAGCGTTACGATCGCTGCCGAACTGCGATGGGCCCGCTTGACCAGCGTCGATGTCGGTGGATGATAGAGCGCCCGGCGGTGCCCCGGGAAGCATCAGCCGCGCGGCGCCCATGGCCGGGGCTCATGCAGATCACGGCGAGCGCAAGCGGGTCGTCGGGGCCGCGACGGACCGGCCCCCCTTGCGCAGATGAGTCGCCCCGCGGTGCCCGGAACCGCCGCGGGAGCCGCTTCGGACCCCCCTGCGGTGGCGTCCTGAAAGGCCCGCGTGGCGGGGCCTGCGGCGGTTTGGACCAAACACTTGTAAGGCGGTGGCGCTCGGGGGTATGTTCCGGCAGCCGCGCGCGACGCGGTGGGGGCTACGCGCTTTTTTTTCAATCGCCGTTTTCCAGGGAGTAGGGCCATGCTGTTTTGGCGCGTCAAGCCGTTGGACAAGATCCTCGAAACGGCCAGCAGGAAATCACTCACCCGCCAGCTCGGCGCCTTTCAGCTGACGATGCTGGGCATCGGCGCGATCATCGGCACCGGGATCTTCGTGCTGACCGCCGAGGCTGCGCAGAAGGCCGGTCCGGGCATGATGATCGCGTTCGTCATCGCCGCCGTGGTCTGCGCGCTGGCGGCGCTGGCCTACGCCGAACTGGCCTCGATGATTCCGGTCTCGGGCTCGGCCTACACCTACACCTACGGCGTGCTCGGCGAGGGCCTGGCATGGGTCGTCGGCTGGGCGCTGGTGCTCGAGTACGCGGTCGCGGCAGGCGCCGTGTCGGTCGGCTGGTCGGGATACATGAACGGACTGCTGATCAGTGCCGGCGTTCCCTTGCCTGAGATGCTGCGAAGCGGGCCCTACGACGGCGGCAGCTTCAACCTGCTGGCGTTCGCCATCGCGCTGGTGGTGACGACGTTGCTGGTGTTCGGCACGTCCAAGAGCGCCAAGGTCAACACCGTGCTGGTGGCGATCAAGGTGCTGGCGCTGGTGATGTTCATCGCGGTCGCATTGCCGGCAGCGCAGGACGCCAATTTCGAGCCGTTCCTGCCGGGCGGCTACCCGGGCATCTACGCGGCGGCGGCGTCGATCTTCTTCGCCTACGTCGGCTTCGATGCGGTGTCCACGGCCGCGGAGGAGACCAAGAACCCGCAGCGCAATATTCCGATCGGCCTGATCGGATCGCTCGGCGTCTGCACGGTGTTCTACCTGCTGGTCGGCTATGCCGCGGCGGGCTCGGTCGGTGCACAGCCGATGCTCGGGGCCAACGGCCTCCCGCTGCCGACCGGCAGCGTGGAACTGGCGGCGGCATGCGCGGATTCGACGGCGCTGGTGTGCAGCAGCGAACCGCTGGCCCACGTGCTGCGGCAACTGGGCTTCGCCGGCCTGGGCAACGTCATCGGCATCGCGGCGGCGCTGGCGCTGCCTTCGGTGATCCTGATGATGCTGTTCGGGCAGACCCGCATCTTCTTCACGATGGCGCGCGACGGCCTGCTGCCGGAGAAGCTGTCGACGATCCACCCGAAGTACCAGACGCCGCACGTGATCACGATGATCACCGGCGTGGCGGTGTCGCTGTTCGCCGGCCTGTTCCCGGTGGGCATCCTGGCCGACATTTCCAACTCGGGGACGCTGTTCGCGTTCGCGCTGGTCGCCGTCGCCGTGCTGATCCTGCGCCGCACCCAGCCCAACCGGCCGCGTCCGTTCCGGACGCCAATGCCGTGGATCGTCTGCCCGTTGGCGATCGCCGGCTGCGCGTTCCTGTTCTACAGCCTCTCCGGCCATGTTCCGGTCGCGGGCGTGGGGCCGGTGCGCACGCAGGTGTTCTTTGTGCTCTGGGCGGTCCTGGGCCTGGCGATCTACTTCCTCTACGGCTATCGCAAGAGCCACATGGCGCCGGGCAACGCGCCGATCGACGAGCCGCCTGCGGCGCTCGAACCGGCGCCGACGTTCAGCGAAGGCCCAACGCCCGGACCCTGACGGAGCGGCGGCCGGGCGTCGGGGATCAGGCGAGAGGCAGGATGGCTCTTGCTCCTGCCCGGTCTCCGGCCCCCGACCCCCGGCCCCTAGAAGTCGAACAGCTCTCCGAGCAGCGACTTCTCGCGTCGCGGGCGGCTGTCGTGATGATCGCGATCGCCGCGGTGTCGCGCCTGGTCCTCCTGTCCCGGACGCGCGGCGGCCGCTGCCGGCGCTGCGGCGGCGTCGCGCTCCGAGCGCTCGATGATGCGGTCCAGTTCGCCCCGGTCCAGCCAGATGCCACGGCACCTGGGGCAATAGTCGATCTCGATGCCTTGCCGATCGGTCATCGACAGGTTTTCGTCCTTGCAGGCGGGACACAGCATGGGGTTCTCCTCGGTGTTCGGTGGCCGACCGCTGCGCGAGCTTGGCTGGCGAGGTGCCGGGATACCGAGGACATGGGACGCCGCGGATCGCATTCAAGCGCTACCGGCCGACGGCGCACGGCCGCCGCGCCCGGCGCCGTTCACAATCCGATCCCGCGAGGGCTGTTGAAGTAGGCGGGTTCGGCCGCGGCGGCGCGCCGCGATCCAGCCCGGGGTGCAAGGGCGCACGCTCCCGATCGATCGGTCCGGAGCGGCTCGCCCGCGCCTGCGACGCGTCCGCGCCACGCTCCATCAGCAGAACCTCGATCAGAAAAACAGGAGCGCTCATGCTCACCCTGGCCATGTTCGTCAGCGGTCTCGTCTCACTGATCCTGGGCGCGGAAGTGCTCGTGCGTGGCGCCTCGCGGCTGGCGCTGTCGCTGGGGATCTCGCCACTGGTGGTGGGACTGACGATCGTCGCGATCGGCACCAGTTCGCCCGAGGTCGCGGTCTCCGTCGGCGCAGCGATCGAGGGGCAGACCGACATCGCGATCGGCAACGTGGTCGGCAGCAACATCTTCAACGTGCTGTTGATCCTCGGCATCTCGGCGCTGATCGTCCCGCTGCTTGTCGACACCCAGATCGTGCGGCAGGAGGTGCCGATCATGATCGGCGCATCGCTGCTGCTGCTGGCCTTCGGGCTGGACGGACGGGTCGGGCGCCTGGAAGCGGCGGTGCTGCTCGCATTGTTGATCGCCTACGTGGCGTTCCTGGTCGTGCAGTCCCGGCGCCAGCAACAGGCGGTGCGGGCCGCGGCCGCCGTGCCGGAGATCGGCGATGACGGGCGCAAGCCGTCGCTCGTGCTGCAACTGCTGCTGATCGGCGGCGGACTTGCGTTGCTCGTGCTCGGTTCCAGGTGGCTGGTCGACGCGTCCGTCGCGCTCGCCCAGGCGATCGGGGTCAGCGATCTGGTGATCGGCCTGACGATCGTGGCCGCGGGTACCTCGATGCCCGAGGTCGCCACCTCGGTGATGGCGGCCGTGCGCAAGCAGCGCGACATCGCGATCGGCAACGTCGTCGGCAGCAACATCTTCAACATCCTGGGCTGCCTGGGCCTGGCCGGGCTGGTGTCCCCGACCGGGCTGCCGCTGGCGCCGTCGGTACTGAATTTCGACCTGTGGGTGATGCTCGCGGTGGCCTTCGCATGCCTGCCGGTGTTCCTCACCGGGCGCAAGATCGCGCGCTGGGAGGGGGCGGTGTTCGTTTTCTACTACATCGCCTACGTGGCCTACCTGATCCTCGCCGCGCAGCAGCACGATGCCCTGGACGAATTCAGCGGGGCCATGCTCGGCTTCGTGGTGCCGATCACCGTGGTCACGCTGGTGGTCAGCGTTTCCCGCCGCGTGCCGCAGCGCGGCTGAGGTTCAATCCTCGAGCAGTCGGCGGTAACCGTCGAGCCCGAGCCTGTCGAGCGTGGCGATGTTGCGCTCGACGATCGCGTCCGGGTCCGGAAACGCCGCGACCGCGCGTTCCACGCTGTCCTCGCGCAGCAGGTGCAGCATCGGGTAGGGCGAGCGGTTCGTGCAGTTGGCCGGATCGTCGTGCGCGCTGCCGGCAAAGCGGTAGTCGGGATGGAAGCTCGCAACCTGCAGTTCGCCTTCCAGCCCCAGCGCATCGACGGCCGCGTCGGCCAGGTCGAGGAAGTCGTTGTACTCGAGGAAGTCGGTGAGCAGCTGCGGGTGGATGATCAGCGTGGTGTCGACCAGCGCCGGATCGGTCTCGTTGAGCCACAGCAGTTCGCTGGCCAGCTCCTCCAGCAACTCGTCGGTCGTGGTGGCGCCGCTCAGGACGTAGCGGATCTGGTCCCTCACGTGCACCGCCTTGGCGAACGGGCACAGGTTCAGGCCGATGACCGCGCGCTGCAGCCAGCGCTGGGTTGCGGCGATCGGATCCTCGGCGGCGTGGCTCATCGCGGCGATTCGCGCAGGCGGTCTTCAGTCGCGGAAGTTGTCGAACTGCAGCGGCTGTTCGAAGTTGCCGGCCTTCAGCAGCGCCATCGCCGCCTGCAGGTCGTCGCGCTTCTTGCCGCTGATGCGCAGCTTGTCGCCGTTGATCTGCGACTCGACCTTGAGCTTGGCCTCCTTGATCGCCGCGACGATCTTCTTGGCGAGCTTCTGCTCGATGCCCAGCTTGACGGTCACCTTCTGCCGCGCGCCGGCCAGGTTGGTCTCGACATCGCCGAACTCCAGGCAGCGCACGTCGATGCCGCGCGCGATCAGGCGCGCGCGCAGGATGTCGTCCATCTGCTTGAGCTGGAATTCGCTCGGCGCCGACTGGCTGATGGTCTGGTCCTCCAGCTCGAAACGCGCATCCACACCCTTGAAGTCGAAGCGGGTGGTCAGTTCGCGGTTGGCCTGGTCGACGGCGTTGGTCAGTTCGTGGCTGTCGATTTCGGAGACCACATCGAAAGAGGGCATGGCGCAGCTCCGGGGGAAGATGACGAAAGGGTAGCGCAGGAGCGCGCCGTCGCGGGAGCAGCCGGGCGCGGCCGGGCTGCGCGTTCGCAGCCGCGGCCGCAGGCGGGGAATAGACTGTTGTCCATTCCCCAGTGGAGATTTTCATATGCTCACCACCCCCGCCTACGCCGCGGCCGACGCGAACTCGCCGCTGGCCCCGTACACCATCCAGCGTCGCGAGCCGCGCGCGGGCGAGGTGCTGATCGACATCCTGTATTGCGGCGTCTGCCATTCCGATATCCACCTGGCGCGCGGCGAATGGGGCGGCGGCATCTTCCCGATGGTGCCGGGACACGAGATCGTCGGCCGCGTCGCGCAGGTGGGCGAGGGTGTCGAAACGTTCCAGCCCGGCGACGCCGTAGGCGTGGGGTGTTTCGTGGATTCGTGCCGCAGCTGCGCCCAGTGCGATGCGGGCGAGGAGCAGTACTGCGCCAAGGGCATGGTCGCCACGTACAACGGGCGCGAGCGCGACGGCGGCGCGACGACGTACGGCGGCTACTCCACGCGGATCACCGTGAAGCAGGAGTACGTGCTGCGGATCCCCGAGTCGCTGCCGCTGGACCGCGCCGCGCCGCTGCTGTGCGCCGGCATCACCACCTATTCGCCGTTGC
>JALYOG010000058.1 GCA_030856985.1 Pseudomonadota bacterium
TGGCAGCGGGCTTCTTTTTCGCAGCTTTCTTCGTGGCCATTTGATGGCTCCTCGTGGTGGTCTATCGGGGTTTACAGCCCAGTACGAAGCAACGCCGCGGTTCGAAACCGCAGCCAACCGCCGGGCATTTCACTGCACCGGAACGGATCCTCTTGCCGGCCGCCGAGCGCATCCGGAGAGATCTCCGGAGGAACGTCGGCGGTGGCGCTGACAAGCAAAAACCCGGTTGGTCAGGAGACGAACCGGGTTGCTTGGGAAGAAGGGACGTGTAGCTGGTGGATTTTTCAGCGGAAGACAGAGCACCCGCGTCCACCATTTGTACCGTCTGGGTGGAGTCGGGTTTTGTGCTGCTCGTTGTCGCGTAGTTTTTGCTCACTCGCTTCCGCAGTAGATGTCTGCTTGGGCGAAACCTAATCATGCTTTTTCGTAGTGTCAACAGTCGTTGCCGCTTTTGTCGAAGGCGCCGCGCAGCGCTTCGCGGCGGCGTGGGCGAAGGCGGCACGCCGACACGAGCATCGAAATTCCGCGCGCGCACGACCGAGCATGCAAAAGGTGCTTTAAAACAGCTGTGCAACGCACGCCGCGCCGTGGCATGGGCCGGCGTTACGTTGGCCAAAACCGTCAAAGGAAGCCTTCGAACCAGGCGCGGTGGCTATTTTTTAACCATGCAGATCGATGCTCCCGATCCAACCACGAGAGCGCTTTTCGCACCGCACAAGGCAAAACTGCGCGAACTTTTTGCGGCCGTGCGGCGCGGATCGCGGCGTGCATCGCGCCGCAAAGATAAAAAAAACCGCGCCATGAAGACGCGGATCGCGGTCGAGCGCTGCGCGACTGGCGGACGCGCTCAGGTCAGCGTGGCTGCCAGCGCGTCGGCAAAAGCCTGCAGGTCGGCGGCCGACTTGGTCTCCGTCGTGCACACGAGCAGCGCATTGTCGTGCTGCGGGAATTCGTCGCCAAGCCAGACGCCGGCGACGATGCGTTTCCGAGCCAGCGCTTCGACCACTTCGGCAGCCGGCTTGGGCAGAGTGAACGCGGCCTCGTGGAAATGGACCTGGTCGGGGAACAGCAGACCGACGCCGGGAATCGCCAGCAACTTGTCCTGCAGCGAACGCAGGTTGGCGGCGGACGCCTGGGCGACCTTGCCCAGTCCGTCGGGGCCCATCAACGACATGTAGATGGTTGCGGCGGTAACCAGCAAGCCCTGGTTGGTGCAGATGTTGGAGGTCGCCTTGGCGCGGCGGATGTGCTGCTCGCGCGCCTGCAACGTCAGCGTGAAGCCGCCGTTGCCGTCGAGGTCGGTGGTGCGCCCGACGATTCGCCCCGGAAGGTTGCGCACCAGTTCCTTCTTGCAAGCCAGAAAGCCGAAGTAAGGCCCACCCGACGACAGCGGCACGCCCAGCGGCTGGCCGTCGCCGCAGGTGATGTCGGCTCCGCGCACGGTTCCCGCACCGCTGCCCCATGAGCCTGGCGCCTTGAGCATCGCCAGCGACATCGGGTTCACCACGGCGATCACCAGCGCGCCCCGCGCATGCGCGGCATCCGTCAACGCATCGACATCCTCCAGCACGCCGAAGAAGTTCGGCTGCGGCACCACCAGCGCGGTGAACTTGTCGGCCGTCCCGGACACCTGTTCCGGCTCCAGCGCGCCGCGGGGGCACGGCAGGGTCACGATGTCGATGTCCTGCAGCGACAGGATCGCCTCCATGGTCTTGCGGTACGCCGGATGCAGCGACTCGGGCACCAGCACCCGGCGCGGTCCCTTCTTTGAGATGCGCTCGGCCATCAGCACCGCTTCGGCGGCCGCGGTCGCGCCGTCGTACATCGACGCGTTGCTGATGTCCATGCCGGTCAGGCGGGTCACCATGCTCTGGTATTCGTAGATCAGCTGCAGCGTTCCCTGGCTCGCCTCGGCCTGGTAGGGCGTGTAGGCCGAATAGAACTCGCCGCGCGCGACGATCTGCCAGATCGCCGCGGGGATGTGGTGCTCGTACGCCCCCGCACCCGCGAAGTTCAACAGCGTCTCGTCCATCGACGCGCGCTGTTTCATCAGGCGCGTGATGTCCTGTTCGTTCATCCCCTCCGGCACGTGCGCAAGCGAGGTGATCTTCAGCGCGGCCGGGATCTCGTCGAAGAGCGCTTCGATATCGGCTGCGCCGATCGCGGCGAGCATGTCGCGGACGTCGTCGGGGGTGTGGGGGATGAAAGGCATGGTTTTTTACGGCCGGGAGTTAAAGGCGGGAATGAGAAGCGGGAATGGGGAACCGGAACGGGGCGGGCCGCCGCTGCAACAGGCGAGGAACAGGTTCAGCAGGAAGCACGGGGTCACGGAACCTGGTCCGCTCCAATATCCAGCAAAGCCCCAGTTCCCCTTTCCCTATTCCCTATTCCCTGCTTTTAATGGTCTTCGTCTTCCAGCAGTTCGGCGTAGTCGTCCGGCGCGAGCAGCTCTTCGAGCTGTTCGGGCTCCTCCATCTTGAGCACGTAGATCCAGCCCTCGCCGTACGCATCCTCGTTGATCGTCTCGGGCTTGTCCGAAAGCGCGTCGTTGACCGATACCACGGTGCCGGTGACCGGTGCATACACGTCCGATGCGGCCTTGACCGACTCGACCACGGCACAGGCGTTGCCGGCTTCGATGCGATCGCCGACATTCGGGAGTTCGACGTAGACCAGGTCCCCGAGCAGGCTCTGCGCATGGTCGGAGATGCCGACCGTCACCGAGCCATCGTCCTCGACGCGCGCCCACTCGTGAGACTTCAGGAACTTCAGGTCGCCAGGTATCTCACTCATGGTGGGCTCCGGTGGTGCCGAGACAGGGGAAGTGGCCCCATTGTAACCAAGGGCAGACGCGGCGGCTCACGCGACCGCGGCACACGCGGCGCGGCCGGTCAGGCAAGCACGCCGGGCTGTGGCTGGCCGTCGCGTACGAACGGGAACTTCACGACGCGCACCGGCACCTGCCGGCCGCGGATGTCGACCCGGACGTCGGCCTGCGCGCCGCTCGCGATCTCGCCCGCGGGCACGCGCGCGAACGCGATCGCCTTGCCCAGCGTCGGCGAGAACGTGCCCGACAGCACTTCGCCCTCGCCGTAGGGCGTGAGCACTTTCTGCCCGTGGCGCAGCACGCCTTTCTCGTCCATCACCAGGCCGATCATCTGCCGCGGAGCGCCTTCGGCTTTCTGCCGTTCGAGCACGTCGCGACCCACGAAGGCGCGACCCTCGTCCAGCGCGACCGTCCAGGCCAGCGCAGCCTCGTAGGGAGAAACGGACTCGTCCATGTCCTGGCCATACAGGTTCATACCGGCTTCGAGGCGCAGCGTATCGCGCGCGCCCAAGCCGGCAGGCCGCACGCCGGCTTCGAGCAACGCGTTCCACAATGCCACCGCGCGGTCCTGCGGGACGACGACTTCGAACCCGTCCTCGCCGGTGTAGCCGGTGCGGGCAACGAACACCGGCGTGCCATCCATGGTGCGCGCATCCCCGGCGGAAAATTTGCCGAGCTTTCCGATGCGGGCGCGATCGCCTTCCTCCAGCAGCGCCAGAACCTTGTCGCGGGCATGCGGACCCTGCACGGCGATCATCGCGAAGTCTTCGCGTTCGGCGACTTCGACATCGAACGCGCGCGCTTGGCTGCGGATCCACGCAAGGTCCTTTTCGCGCGTCGAAGCGTTGACCACGAGGCGAAAGAAATCCTCGGCGAGGAAATACACGATCAGGTCGTCGATGACCCCGCCGCGCTCGTTGAGCATGCAGGTGTACAGCGCTTTGCCCGGCTTGGTGAGCTTGTCGATCGAGTTGGCGACGAGATGCCGGAGGAACGCGCGCGCGTTGGCGCCCCGCAGGTCGACCACCGTCATGTGGCTCACGTCGAACATGCCGGCGCCGCTTCGCACCAGATGATGCTCGTCGATCTGCGAACCGTAATGGATCGGCATGTCCCAGCCGCCGAAATCGACCATCTTCGCGCCGAGCGCGCGGTGGGTTTCATTGAGGATCGTCTTCTGGGTCATTCGGCGGGCCGTGGTGGACAGCGGGCGATTATCCCAGATGCCGGGACTCCGCTGCCCGGCTGCGTGGTGGCGTCCGACCCATTTCGGTTGTTGCGAATAGTTCTCACTTGCAATACAGTGCCGCCACGCGAATCGCGCCTTTCCCCTACAAGAGTTGCCGAAATGATCCGACCCGTGCCGTCCCTGCTCGCCCTCGCCATCGCCAGCGCGTGCTGCATCGCCCAGGCCGAACCGGCCGCCCCTGCGCCCGCGCCCGCGCCCGACCAGGCGACGCTGCTCGATCGGATGACGGTCGTGGGCAGCGCCGAGGCTGCACACGAGAGCGCCGGATCGGCGGCCTACCTGGACGCGGAAACGCTGCAGAAACACGACTACCGCGATATCCAGCGCGTGCTGCGGCAGGTGCCCGGCGTGTACGTCGTGGACGAGGAAGGCTACGGACTGCGCCCGAACATCGGCATCCGCGGTTCGGGTACCGACCGCAACAGCCGCATCACGGTGATGGAGGACGGCGTGCTCGTGGCGCCCGCCGCCTACGCCGCACCGGCCGCGTATTACTTCCCGACCACCGCGCGCATCAACGCGATCGAAGTGCGCAAGGGCTCGTCTGCGATCCGCTCCGGCCCGCGCACCACCGGCGGCGCGATCAACCTGATCTCCACGCCGATTCCGCAGCAGACATCCGGGCACCTCAACTTCGCCTTCGGCACCGACGAGAGCGTGCAGGCGCACGCCTGGGCCGGCGGCAGCGGCGAGCAGACCGGCTGGCTGCTGGAAACCGCGCAGCAGCAGACCGACGGCTTCAAGCGCCTCGACAACGGCGGCGACACCGGCTACGTGCTGGAGGATTACCTCGCCAAGTTCCGCATCAACTCCGCGCCCGATGCCGCGCGTTACCAGTCGCTGGAAATCAAGCTCGGCAAGACCGAGCAGGACGGCGACGAGACCTACCTTGGCCTGACCGACGAGGACTTCCGCGCAAGCCGCAACCGTCGCTACGCCGGATCGCAGAAGGACAACATCAAGACCGACCACGAAGTGGCGGAACTTCGCCACCACGTCGAACTCGGCCGGGGCCTGGACCTCACGACGGTGGCCTACCGGCATGAGTTCGCGCGCAACTGGTTCAAGCTCGGCTCGGTCGGCGGCAAGGGCATCAGTTCGGTGCTCGCCAACCCGGAAGAAAACGCCGAACGCATCGCGTGGCTGAAAGGCGCCACCAGCCCCGACGACGCGCTGCTGGTACGCAACAACAACCGCTCCTACGAGGCCCAGGGCGTGCAGAGCCTGCTTGGTTGGGCCACGGCGATCGGCGGTGCGCAGCACCAGTTCGAACTGGGCGTGCGCTACCACGAGGACGAGGAAGACCGCTTCCAGAACGACGATCGCTTCCGCATGCAGGACGGCCAGATGATCCTGACCACCGACGGCCTGCCGGGCACCCAGGACAACCGCGTCGGCGAAGCGGAGGCGTGGTCGGTATACATCCAGGATGAGATCCGCACCGGCAACTGGATCCTGGTTCCGGGACTTCGCTACGAGCACATCGATCTCACCCGCACCGATTTCCCGAAGCAGCCCGACGGCCGCAGCCTGGGCCCGAGCCGCGCGCCGCGCGAGTCGTCCGTCTCGCAGCTGATCCCCGGCTTCGGCGCGACCTGGCTGCTGAGCGAGAACTTCAACCTGTTCGCCAGCGCGCACCGCGGCTTTAATCCGCCTTCGCCGGGTTCCAGCGCCGAGGCCGAGGAAAGCGTCAACGTGGAGACCGGCATGCGCTGGAACCGCGGCGAGCTCAATGCCGAGCTCGTCGGTTTCTGGAACGACTATTCCAATCTGGTCGGCACCTGCACCGCATCCAGCGGCGGCGACTGCACGGTTGGCGACCAGTTCGAAGCCGGCGAGGCGCGCGTGCGCGGCATCGAGGCCAGCCTGGGTTACGACCTCGGCCGCGCCAACGGCTGGCAGCTCTCGGTGCCGGTGAACGTCGCCTACACCTACACGGATGCGACGTTCCGCAGCAGCTTCGAGAGCAGTTTCGAGGAGTGGGGCGAAGTCGAAAGCGGCGACGAACTGCCGTACCTCCCGGAGCAGGCGCTGAACCTGCGCATCGGCGTGGAGGCGGAGCGCTGGCGCGTGAACCTGGGCGGCAACTACATCGACTCGATGCGGACCGTTGCAGGCCATGGCGGCACGTCCTTCGACCAGCGCACCGAATCGGCTTTCGTCGTCGACTTGGCCGCTGCCTACAAGCTCAACAGCCAGGCCGAGCTGTATACCCGCGTGGAGAATCTCACCGACGAGACCTGGATCGCATCGCGCCGACCGGCGGGCGCACGCCCCGGGATGCCCCGGATGACCTACGTGGGAATGCGCGTGAACTTCTGATCGGACATGGGCTTGGCCTCCCTCCGCCATGGTGGGGAGGGCTGGGCCGGTCGACGCGCACGGTTGCCGATCAACTCCAAGCCGTTAACAGCTTCCGCGAAATACCGCATCGTCGAGCAGGGCCGGGATCACTCCCGGCCCTGTTTCGCTTTGGCCGGTCAGTGCGAAGCGGCCGCCTCGATCCGCCGCCAGTCGGCCTCGTCGATGCGCTCGATCCAGTCCAGCGCCTGCAGGTTCTGCAGCAACTGGTCCGGACGACTGGCGCCGAGAATCACGCTGGACACCAGCGGATTGCGCAGGCACCAGGCGATCGCCAGTGCCGCCGGCGGTGCGCCCAGCTCGCGCGCCAGCACCGAGAATCCCCGCGCGCGTTCCAGGCGTCGCTCGTCTTGGCTGCCGACGACCAGCCGGTTGAGCCACGCCATGTCGTCGCGCCCGAGTCGCGAGTCGCCCGGCATCGCGTCGGCATACTTGCCGCTGAGCAGGCCCGATGCCAGCGGAGAGAACGTCGTCGTGCCCAGGCCGAGCTCCGCATACAGCGGTGCGTATTCCAGCTCGACACGCTCGCGATGCAGCAGGTTGTACTGCGGCTGCTCCATCGTGGGGGCGTGCCACTGCTGCGCGCGCGCCACGCGATGCGCCTCGCGGATCTGTGCGGCCGACCACTCCGAGGTTCCCCAGTACAAGACCTTGCCCTGCCGGATCAACGCATCCATCGCCGAGACCGTCTCGGCGATCGGCGTGTCGGGGTCGGGGCGATGGCAGTAGTACAGGTCCAGGTAGTCGACCCGCAGGCGCCGTAGCGCGGCATGGCAGGCGTCGGTGACGTGCTTGCGGGAGAGGCCGCGCTGCGTCGGCCGCGGCTGCTCGACCGAGCCGTGCATGACCTTGCTCGACACGCAGTAACCATCGCGCGGCAGGCGAAGATCGGCGATCACATCGCCCATGACCTCCTCGGCCGCGCCATGGGCGTAGCTCTCGGCATTGTCGAAGAAATTGATCCCGTGGTCCCAGGCCGTGGCGACGAGGTCCCTCGCGGTGCCGCGACCGATCTGCGCACCGAACGTCACCCAGGCCCCGAATGACAGCGCCGACAGTTGCAGTCCCGAACTCCCCAGTCGCCGGTATTGCATGGCGTGGCTCCCGATGATCAGTGGCAGGGAGTGTAGCGGCGCGGATGAAGCGGGGGAGTGGAGCGGCCCCGACAGCGGGAGTGGGACTGCCCCCTGCCCCGCGCTACAATGCCCGCGCTCTTCCTCCGGGGAGTAGCCCACCCGCAGTGCGGGGATGTGCGTCAACACACTTGGCCGGCAGGCCATGGCGCACGAGCTGATCGACGTCCATCGACGCGCGATCGCGGGCGAGACCGAAGGCAGGCGCCACGCACCCGGGCCGGGCAGCGCGGCGTTTGCTTTCGCATCGAGAATTGTCCGGCCCCGGAGTTCGTGTTGCCCTTCTTCCCCGAAACGCTGCCGCTGGCGGCCGCGCTGATCTCGACCGGCACCGTGGCCCTGGCCGAGGTCGGCGACAAGACCCAGTTGCTGGCTCTGCTGCTCGCCGCCCGATACCGCAAGCCCTGGCCGATCGTCGGCGGCATCCTGGTGGCCACCCTGCTCAACCACGCCCTGGCCGCGTGGCTGGGCGCCCTGGTGCAGCAGGCCCTGCATCCGGGCGCGCTGCGCTGGCTCGTGGCCGCAAGCTTCGTGCTGGTCGGGCTGTGGGCGCTCAAGGCCGACAGCCTGGATGTCGCCGACGGGCAGTTGCCGCCGCGTGGCGCATTCATGGCCACGACGATCGCGTTCTTCCTGGCCGAGATCGGCGACAAGACCCAGGTCGCCACGGTGCTGCTTGCGGCGCGCTACACGCCGCTGTGGGAGGTGATCGCCGGGACCACGGTCGGGATGCTGCTGGCGAACCTGCCGGTCGTGCTGCTCGGCAGCCGCTTCGCCGATCGCTTGCCGCTGCGCGGCGCCCGCTACGCGGCGGCGGTGGTGTTCGTCGCGCTGGGGGTGTGGGTCGCCGCGGGCTGGACCGACTGAGCACGAGCGCCACGTGAGCGGCCCGGGCGCGGCGAGCCCGTCGCAATGTGCCCGCCGCCGGAGTCCTCACGCTATTCATGGGCCACGCCCCGGGGAGGAGCCGATTCGATGGTCGGACAGCTGGTTCGGCAAACAGCCAGGGAAGTCCTCGCCCGGCCCGATGAAATCATACTCGAGATCGGGGCCACCGGTGAGCTGTTCGTGGCCAAGGTGCGGGTGTTCGTCGCCGCGCTGCTGTTGATGCTGACGCTCGCCAACGCCACGTCCGGCGGCAGCGTCAGAGGCATATTGCTGAGCCTGGTCGCGGCCGTGGTCATCAATGTGTTCGCCATGGTGTGGCTGCAGCTGGCGTGCCGCCACCGCCGCTACGACTGGCTGCCGTTCGCCACTGCCGCATTCGACATCACCGCCACCACGGCGCTGCTGATGGTGATCGCGGCCGAGCAGCTCCCGGCCGCGCTCAACAGCCTCGTCCAGTGGTGCGGATACGGGCTGGCGATCGTGTTGACGGGGATGCGCTGCGATCCGCGAGTGACCTTGCTGGCGGGCGCGCTGGCGCTGGTGCAGTACGGCGCGCTGATCGCCTTCGCGTTCGCCGGGTCGCCGGGTCGCCGGGTCGCCGGAGCAGTTGATATCGGCCGACCACGGCACCGTGACGCCCGAGGCGCAGGCCGGCCGGCTGCTGCTGCTGGCCAGCATAACGACCGTCTCCGCTTTGCTGATCTTCCGGGTGCAGCGCCTGGTCGAAATGTCGGGCACCGACGGGCTGACCCGCCTGCCCAACCGGAGCTGGCTGCTGCACCGGGTTCCGCGCCTGGTCGACGAGGCAAGAGAAGAATGCGCCAGCCTCACCCTGGCGTTGATCGACATCGACTCGTTCAGGCGGGCCAACGACGAAGCCGGCCATCGCACCGGCGACCGCGCCCTGCGCCACGTCGTGGCGACCCTGCAGGACCTCATGGAACCGCGCGAATGGCTGGTGAGACTGGGCGGCCAGGAGTTCGTGATGATCCAGCAGCAGCCCGTCGGCTCGGCATGGGAGCGCGTCGAGGCGATCCGGCGACAGGTCGCGGCACGTCCGTTCGAACCCGGTCGCGGCATGGACGCGATGGTGTTGACCATCAGCGCCGGCCTGGCGAGCTACCCGCACGACGGCGACGATGTCTCCCGGCTGTTGCACCCGGCGGACCGGCGCCTGCAGACCGCCAAGCGCGAGGGTCGCAACCGGATCGTCGCGCGCGACAGCTAGTCCCTGCTCGGGCCCGGCGCGGATTGGCCGCCAAATGGCCCGGGTGCGCCCCGCCGCGTCTGGCTGCGGCACTCTAGCGGGCGGTTCCGGGGGACGGGGTCTTTACAGGCAGCGAACCGGCCGTCTAGGCTGCGGCGGGTTCGCGGCCGTATTTGCGGTCGCAGGGGAAACACTTGGACGCATTCACTCGGGTGGCCTTTGGCCTGTTCGGGCTCACGGTGCTGATCGGCATCGCGTGGCTGTTCTCCAACAACAAGCGCGTGGTCGACTGGCAACTGGTCTTGACCGGGGTCGCCCTGCAGATCGGCTTTGCCGCGCTGGTGCTGCTGGTGCCTGGCGGCAAGGATGTCTTCGACGCCCTTGGCAACGGCTTCGTCAGGATTCTCAGCTTCGTCAGCGCCGGATCGGGCTTCGTCTTCGGCGGACTGATGAACGTGGAGACCTACGGCTTCATCTTCGCGTTCCAGGTCCTGCCCACGATCATCTTCTTCGCCGCACTGATGAGCGTGTTGTACCACCTGGGCGTGATGCAGTGGATCGTGCGCGGGATGGCGTGGGCGATCACCAAGGTCATGCGCGTTTCCGGCGCCGAGACCACCAGCGTCTCGGCCAGCATCTTCATCGGCCAGACCGAGGCCCCGCTCACGGTAAGGCCGTACATCTCGAAGATGACCGATTCGGAGCTGATCACGATGATGATCGGCGGCATGGCGCATATCGCCGGCGGGGTGCTCGCCGCTTACGTGGGAATGCTCGGCGGCGGCGATCCCGTGCAGCAGGCGTTCTATGCCAAGCACCTGCTCGCCGCGTCGATCATGGCCGCCCCGGCGACGATGGTCGTGGCCAAGCTGCTGATTCCGGAGACCGGCATCCCGCTGACGCGCGGCACGGTCAAGATGGAGGTCGAGAAGACCACCAGCAACGTCATCGACGCGGCCGCGGCCGGCGCCGCCGACGGCCTGCGGCTGGCGCTCAACATCGGCGCGATGCTGCTGGCCTTCATCGCGCTGATCGCATTGATCGACTGGCCGCTGACCTGGCTGGGCGAGGTCACCGGTGCGGCGGAACTGCTGGGCCGGCCGACGAGCATGGCGACCCTGCTGGGCTACCTGTTGTCGCCAGTGGCATGGCTGATCGGGGTGCCGTGGCAGGACGCGACCGTCGTGGGCGGCCTCATCGGCCAGAAGATCGTGCTCAACGAGTTCGTGGCGTACCTGCAGCTGGCCGAGATCGTCAACGGCAACGCGCCCGGCGTGGTGCTGACCGACCAGGGGCGGCTGATCGCGACCTACGCGCTGTGCGGGTTCGCGAACTTCTCATCGATCGCGATCCAGATCGGCGGCATCGGCGGGCTGGCGCCCGACCGCCGTCAGGACGTGGCGCGGTTCGGCTTGCGCGCGGTGCTGGGCGGGACGATCGCGACGCTGATGACGGCCACGATCGCCGGTGTGCTGACCTCGTTCGGCTGAACGTCCGGCGGGGGCGATTGCCTAGTGCCGGCGGGCGTTCTGCGTTGCCGCCTGAACGGATTTTCCATTCGGGCGGAGCTTGCCACGTCCCGTTCAGCCACGATCTGTACCGTCAAAACCACTCGTGGCATGATGCCGCCTGACGAGGACGAACCGTGGATCCAACCAGTCTTGAAGAACTCGCGCTGCTGGACGTACTGCACCGCATCGACCAGGGAGACGCACCCGACGCACATTCCGGTCCGCTGCTCGCACGCCTGATCGACGGCGGGCTGGCCGAACGCGGGGACGACGACGTGCGCCTGACGGAAGCCGGTATCGAACGGTGCAAGGGCCTGCGTCATCGCGCCGCGGCCGACGTGGAGGCCGCACTGGTGCTGGAAGAGCGCAAGAAGTCCGAGCAGGCGGAAATCGTCCAGAAGGCAGCGGAGTTGGTCATGCAGGCCGAGCAGACGACTGGCGCCGAGCAGGCGACCGGCTGAGCTTCCTGCCGCGGCCGCTCAATGCCGCAGGTAGACTGATGCCATGCGTATCGGCTCACATTGCATCGCTCCCAGGGTGATCCTCGCGCCGATGGCCGGAGTCACCGACAAACCGTTCCGCATCCTGTGCAAGCGACTGGGCGCCGGGTTGTGCGTGTCGGAAATGACCACCTCCGACCCGCGCTTCTGGGACACGTCCAAATCGCGGCACCGCATGGATCATGCCGGCGAGCCCGAGCCGGTGAGCGTGCAGATCGCCGGCACGGTGCCATCGATCATGGCCGATGCGGCTCGCCACAACGTCGACCAGGGCGCGCAGTTGATCGACATCAACATGGGCTGCCCGGCGAAGAAGGTCTGCAACGCGTGGGCGGGCTCGGCGCTGATGCGCGACGAGGCGCTGGTCGGGGATATCCTCGAAGCCGTGGTCGGCGCCGTCGACGTGCCGGTGACGCTGAAGATCCGCACCGGCTGGGCCGCCGACCAGCGCAACGCACTGGCCATCGCGCGCATCGCCGAAGCCGCCGGCATCCAGGCCCTGGCCGTTCACGGCCGCACGCGCGACCAGCAGTACACGGGCGTCGCCGAATACGGGACCATCGCCCGGATCAAGGCCGCGCTGTCGATCCCGGTGATCGCCAACGGCGACATCGACTCGCCGCACAAGGCGGCCGCGGTGCTGCGCCAGACCGGCTGCGACGCGGTGATGGTCGGGCGTGCGGCGCAGGGCCGGCCCTGGATCCTGCGCGAGATCGCCCACTACCTCGCCACCGGCACGCTGCTGCCGGAACCGTCGCTGCCCGAAGTGCGTGCGATCCTGCTGGAGCACCTCGAACGGCTGCACTCGTTCTACGGCGAGCACTCCGGCGTTCGCATCGCCCGCAAGCACCTGGGCTGGTACGCGAAGGATCGGCCCGACAACCGCGCGTTCCGCGGTGTCGTCAACCAGGCGGAGACCGCCAAGGCGCAGTTGCGCCTGACGTCCGAATATTTCGATGCCCTGATCGCGGGCGTCGCACCGCCGCTCGCGGCCTGACCGGCAAGGAGGTGCCGCCATGAGCGATTCGAGCTTCGGTACCGACTTTCCCTACCTGCACGGCTTCTCGGCGACCGAGCAGGCACGGCTGGCGCGGCAGGCGCGGCTCGCGGAGTCCACGGTTTTCCACGACATCGATTACGGCGGGGCACGCCAGTTGCTGGAGGTCGGCAGCGGCGTCGGCGCGCAGACGGAGATCCTGCTGCGCCGTTTTCCCGACCTGCATGTCAGCTGCGTGGATCTCAGCGAGGGCCAGCTCGCCACCGCGCGCGACAGGCTGGGCAGCATGTCCTGGCTCGACGGGCGCTACGCCCTGCACCGGTCCGACGCGGCCGACCTGCCGTTCGAGGCGCGCAGCTTCGACGGCGCGTTCCTGTGCTGGGTCCTCGAACACGTCCCGTCGCCGTCGCGGGTGCTGAGCGAGGTGCGCCGCGTGCTCGCGCCGGGCGCGAGCGTCTACGTCACCGAAGTCATGAATTCCTCGTTCCTGCTCGACCCCTATTCGCCCAACGTCTGGCGCTACTGGATGGCATTCAACGACTTCCAGGTCGAGACCGGCGGCGATCCCTTCGTCGGGGCGAAGCTCGGCAACCTGCTGCTCGCGGGCGGTTACCGCGAAGTCACCACGCAGGTAAGACCTTCCACTTCGACAATCGCGAGCCGGCGCGGCGCAAGACCATGATCGCGTTCTGGGAGGAGTTGCTGCTGTCGGCAGCCGAGCAGTTGGTCGCGGCCGACAAGGTCGACGAGGAGACGGTCGAAGGCGTCAGGCGCGAAATGCGCCAGGTGCAGAACGATCCGGACGCAGTGTTCTTCTATTCGTTCGTGCAGGCACGCGCCACGGTCATCTAGAAGCGTCCGCGCCGTCCGCGGGATGAAAGAAGGAGACCTTCCCGTCATCGAGGTCGTAGCGCGCGCCGACGACCTTCAGCGTCCCGGACGCGAGCGGCTCCTGGATCAGCGTGCCGGAAACCCGGAGCCGCTCGACCACGTTGACCACGTTGCGACGCACTGCGTTGTCGAGCAGTCGCCGGGGTCGTCGCGGGTCGAGATCGCCGCCGGCAGGATCGGCTGCACCATCTCGCCGATGGCGCCAGGGAAGTCGGTGTGATCCTTCACCACCGACAGCGCCGCCGCTTCGGCGCCGCAGCGCTCGTGGCCCATGACCACCACCAGCGGCACGCCCAGTTCGGCGACCGCGTACTCGATGCTGCCCTGCCCTTCCCGGGACACGGTGTTGCCGGCCACGCGGACGATGAACAGGTCGCCCAGCCCGCGCCCGAACAGCGCTTCGGGCGGCATCCGGGAGTCGGAGCAGCTCAGATGCTCCTACGGGGCAGCGGTCTGACAGCCAGTCTGCCAAGCATGTCGATGCACGCCCGTGAATGAGCGGTGCGTTTTCCTGCGCCCCGCCACCGCCACCGCTGTTTCGCGACACCTCCTTTTGCGACACTTTGCGCCATCGCCGTGGATCCGCGTGGGCCACCGGTGCGCCATCACCGCACACGCGGTATCATTCCGCTCCATCCTTCCATCCGAATACAGGGATATTGCCGCCGATGTCCAGCTACCTGTTCACCTCCGAATCCGTGTCCGAAGGACATCCGGACAAGCTCGCCGACCAGATTTCCGATGCCGTGCTCGATGCCATCCTCACCCAGGACAAGAGCGCCCGCGTCGCCTGCGAGACGATGGTCAAGACCGGCGTGGCGATCGTCGCCGGCGAAATCACCACCTCGGCGTGGATCGACCTGGAAGCGTTGACCCGCAAGGTCATCATCGACATCGGCTACGACAGCTCCGCGGTCGGGTTCGATGGCGCCACCTGCGGCGTGATGAACCTGATCGGCAAGCAGTCCCCGGACATCGCCGCGGGCGTCGACGGCAAGGGCAAGAAGCAGAAGAAGGCGGAAGACCAGGGCGCGGGCGACCAGGGCCTGATGTTCGGCTACGCCTGCAACGAGGCGCCCGAATTCATGCCGGCGCCGATCTACTATTCGCACCGTCTCGTCGAGCAGCAGGCCAAGGTCCGCAAGAACGGCAAGCTCGGCTGGCTGCGCCCGGACGCCAAGTCGCAGGTCACCCTGCGCTATGACGACGCACACAAGGTGGTCGGGCTGGACGCGGTGGTGCTGTCGACCCAGCACGACCCGGGCATCAAGCAGAAGGACCTCGTCGAAGGCGTCTACGAGCACATCCTTCGCCCGGTGCTGCCCAAGGCGATGCTGGAATCGTTGCCGAAGAACAAGATCCACATCAATCCGACCGGCATTTTCGTGATCGGCGGACCGGTCGGCGATTGCGGCCTGACCGGGCGCAAGATCATCGTCGACACTTACGGCGTCATGGCCCGCCACGGGGGCGGTGCGTTCTCGGGCAAGGACCCGTCCAAGGTCGACCGCTCGGCCGCCTATGCCGCGCGTTACGTCGCCAAGAACATCGTCGCCGCCGGCCTGGCCGACCGCTGCGAAGTGCAGCTGAGCTACGCGATCGGCGTCGCCAAGCCGACCTCGATTTCGGTCACCACCTTCGGCACCGGCAAGATCGACGACGACCACATGGAAGCGCTGATCCGCAGGCATTTCGACCTGCGCCCGTTCGGCATCATGAGCATGCTCGACCTGATCCACCCGATGTACCAGGCCACCGCCGCCTACGGCCACTTCGGCCGCAAGCCGAAGGACTTCAGCTACGTCGACGGCCAGGGCAACTCGCACAAGGCCACCGCGTTCTCGTGGGAGAAGACCGACAAGGCCGAGGAGCTGCGGAAGGACGCGGGCATCAGGAAGTAAGCGGACGCGGTCTGCAGGACCGCAGATCTGTCATGAAAACGGGCCGCACGTGCGGCCCGTTTGCATTTTGCCCGGGCCGTATCCCGGCGCGTCCTGCAGGCCGTTTCAGTCCCGGCGTCGGACGCGGCGCACCCCTCACGATCCGCTACCATCCTGACAGGGGCAGGGACGGATCGAATGCACGGACTACTTTTCACCAGTGACTTCCTCCGGGAGGGCATCCGCGACACCCGAAGCTGGACGGGCGCGGAGACCGGGTTCCTCGCGTTCGGCGAGACGATCGGCCGAGTGTTCTCCGATCCCAGCAGCAACGGCACGCTCGACGAGGCACAGACCGAAGCGGAGGTGATCGTGCCGGTGCTCCGGGCGCTCGGCTGGAGCCACACGATCTCCCAGGCCAACACCAGCCATGTCGGCCGCCACGACGTTCCCGACTTTCTGCTGTTCCCCTCGGCGAAGAGCAAGCGAGCCGCGCTCGCCGAACGCAGCGATCATCGGCGCTATCGCCACGGCAAGCTGATCGTCGAAGCCAGACGCTGGGGCCGACCGCTCGACCGCGGCGACAACGCCGATCCGCTCGATCCGGGCACTCCGTCCAGCCAGATGCTGCGTTACCTCAGCCGCGCCCAGGTCGTGTCCAACGATGCCGTGCAGTGGGGCATCCTCACCAACGGGGCCGTCTGGCGCCTGTACTGGCAGAACGCACGCTCGCGCTCAGGGGAATTCCTGCAGTTCGACCTGGCCGACCTGGCCGGCGTCGCCGGCGTGAATGCCGACCTGTTCGCCCAGGCCGACGCCGACAAGCTGCATCACCTGCGTGCGTTCTTCCTGCTGTTCCGGCGCCAGGCCTTCCTGCCCCAACCCGAAGACGCCGACGGCCGCAGTTTCCACCTGATCGCCCTGCAGGAAGGCCGGCAGTGGGAAAGCCAGGTCTCGCTGGCCCTCGGCCGGCGCGTATACGAGGACCTGTTCCCGAAGCTCGCCGCCGCCATCGCCCGCAACGATCCACAGGCACAACGGCCGCTCAGCCGAGAGGCGCTCGATGCTTTTCACGATGCGGCGCTGATCCTGCTCTATCGCCTGCTGTTCTTGCTGTACGCAGAAGATCGGACGCTGCTGCCGGTCAACGACCCGCGCTACGACGAGTACTCGTTGCGCTGGCAACGACGCGATATCGCCGGGCGCCGACAGCGCGCAGACGCCTTCAGCACCGGCGCCACCCGCATCTGGCAGCACCTGCGCGGTTTGTTCCGCGCTGTCGACCGCGGCGACGATTCGATCGGACTGCCTCCCTACAACGGCGGCCTGTTCCATGAGGAGCCCGGCGATCTGCTGGCGCGGATCGAGTTGCGCGATGCCGAACTGGCTCCCCTAGTCGACGGGCTGTCGCGCCGTCCCGACTTGTCCGGTCATGGCTTCATCAATTACCGCGATCTCGCCGTGCAGCATCTGGGCTCGATCTACGAGCGCCTGCTGGAACAGCGCTTAGTCGAGACCGCCGACGGCGGCCTGGCGGTGCAGCCATCCACCTTCGCCCGCAAGAACAGCGGCAGCTATTACACGCACGACGACCTGGTGAAGCTGATTCTGCGCGAGGCGCTCGATCCGCTGCAGGCCGAACGCATCGCAGCATTCGACACCCGGCTGACGGAACTGAGGAGCCAGCGCGCGCTATGGCCCGCCGCACAGGTGCCGCTGCGGTTGGCCGAGTGCGATCCGGCGCAGGCGCTGCTGGCGCTGAAAGTGTGCGATCCGGCGATGGGCAGCGGCCACTTCCTGGTCAGCCTGGTCGACGAGCTCGCCGACCGCGTGCTGGAACAGATCGCGCATGCGGAGGCCGAAGCCCGGAGCGCCGGCATCCCCCATTACCGGTCGCCGGTCTCGCGCGAGATCGAACGCCTCCGCGAGCGGATCCTGGACCGCGCGACGCAAAGCCGCTGGGCGATCGACGCAGGCCTGCTCGACGATCGCCACCTGGTGCGGCGCATGATCCTCAGGCGCGTCGTCCATGGCGTCGACAAGAACCCGATGGCCGTCGAACTCGCCAAGCTGGCGCTGTGGCTGCACACCTTCACCGTCGGCGCACCGCTGTCCTTCCTCGATCACCACCTGCGCTGCGGCGATTCGCTGCACGGCGAGCGCCTGGTCAACGTGCGCGCCGACCTCAACCGCCTGGGCGGACTGTTCAGCGACAGCCACACCGCCGGCCTGCTGCTCGCGGCCGAGACCATGAGCCAGCTCAATGCGATCAACGACCTCGATCTGGGCGAGATCGAACGCTCGCGCAGCCTCATGGACGATGCCGAAGCCACGCTGGAAGGGCTGCGACGGGTGTTCGACCTGTGGCAGGCACTGCGCTGGATCGCGCCGCTGGATGCGCCCAGGCGCCAGCGCACCGACAGGCACGCCGCCGCCAGCGAACTGCTCTCCGGTCGCTACGGACTGACACTCATGGAGCTGTTGCACGGCGCGGGCCGCGTGCACTCCGCCGATCCGCACGTCGATGCGCGGGTAAATCAATTGCTCGACGAATGCCGCGCGCTGGCTCGGCGCGAACGCTTCCTGCACTGGGAACTGGCGTTCCCGAGCATCTGGCCGCGCGGCTCGGCCGGTGGTTTCGACGCGGTGATCGGCAATCCGCCTTACGTTCGCCAGGAGATGATTGCCGCGATCAAGCCCGCGCTGGAGCGCGCGTACCAATGCTTCGCCGGCA
>JALYOG010000090.1 GCA_030856985.1 Pseudomonadota bacterium
GTGGTCGAGCAGCACCGCAGTGGCTACATCGTCGCCGACGGACCCGAAGCCGGTTTCGCGGTCGAGTCGCTGCCCGAATGGCAGCGCCCGAGATTTCCGCCCGAACAGCGGCCTGCGGTGGGCGACTGGGTGCTGATCGAAGGCGATGCGCCCGCGGCGAAAATCGTGATGCTGCTGCCGCGGCGCAGCGCGATCAAGCGCGGCGCGGCCGGCGAGCACTACAAGCAGCAGCTGATCGCGGCCAACATCGACACCGTGTTCGTGGTCTGCGGACTGGACGCGGATTTCAACCCGCGCCGCATCGAGCGCTACCTGCTGCTCGTGCGCGGCGGCGGCGCCGAACCGGTCGTGGTGCTGACCAAGGCCGATCTGGCCGACGCCGCCGATGCGCGCATCGCTCCGGGCGCGGTGGCCGCGATCGAGGAGATGGACGCGCGCGGATTTGCCGTGCTCGCGCTCAACGCGCGCGATCCGGCCAGCGTCACCGCGCTGGCGCCGTGGCTGCTGCCGGGCCGCACGGTGGTGCTGGTCGGCAGTTCCGGCGCGGGCAAGTCCACGCTCACCAACAGCCTGCTGGGCACTGCGCGCATGAAGACCGCCGAGGTGCGCGAGAGCGACGACCGCGGCCGCCACACCACGACCCATCGCGCGCTGATCCCGCTGCCTTCGGGCGCCTGCCTGATCGACACGCCCGGCATGCGCGAGCTCAAGCCCACCGGCGAGGAGGACGTCGCCGAGAACTTCAGCGACGTGGAGGACGTCGCCGACCAGTGCAAGTTCCGCGACTGCTCGCACGATCGGGAGCCCGGCTGCGCGGTGCGCGCCGCGATCGAATCGGGCGCGCTGGATCCGCAGCGCTACGCCAACTACGTCAAGCTCGCCGGCGAAGTGGCCGGCGCGGCGCACAAGCTGGCCCTGCGCCAGACCCAGAACGCCGCCGACAAGGTCCAGGGCAAGCCGGTCAATAAGCGCCTGGACGACCGCTACGGGCGGCGCTAGGGAAACGCTGCGGGCGCAGCGCTGATCTTTGCGCGGCACGGCGAATGCGCCGTCCTGCCGCGCACGGGGGGCTTGACGCAGCGCGCGCATGGCACGACAACGGGTGCATGCAGATCCGCCACGCCCCCGACACCGCCCACCACGCCGCCCTCGACGCGCGCATGGTCGATGTGGCGCGCACGATCAAGGTCCTGTCGCTGGCGAGCTGGCCGGCGGGGCAGGAGGCGCAGTTCCTGCGCGAATACGCCAAGGGGATGGCCCGTCCGCCGCTGATCGACTACCCGCGCCACGATTTCAGCCGGGCACGACGCGAGCTCGACGCGATCGCCGCCGAGGCCGATCCGGCGCATCCGCTGGGTCAGTACCTGATCGAGTCCACGCGCAGCTGGGCCGTGGCCGCGCAATTCTGCGAATCGCTGGGCACCCACGCCGCCAGCGCATTGTCGGTGCGGCTGTATGGATCGCCCAACGATGCCTTGCCCGGGCAGGGCCTGACCGCCTGCGACGCCGCCGGTCATTTCATCCAGATCGCCGACACCCTCGACCGCGAGCTGATGTCGCCCTCCGAACACGTGCCGCTGTCGGCCACGGCGATGCGACTGCAGCTGCAGGGCGACCTCGACCGGTTCTTCGGATCGCGGGTGATCGAGGTCGTGCTCGATCCGGACCTGATCGCCAAGGCCGCGGCCGGCGCGACCCGCATCCGGCTGCGCACCTGCGCGCAGTTCAGCGACTACGACCGCGACCAGCTGCTGCAGCACGAGGCGCTGGTGCATTCGCTGACATCCCTCAACGGCCGCGAGCAGCCGCTGATGCGCAGCCTCTCGCTCGCCTCCCCGCGCACCACCGCGACCCAGGAAGGCCTGGCGACGTTTGCCGAACAGATCACCGGCAGCATCGACATCGGGCGCATGAAGCGCCTGAGCCTGCGCATCGAGGCGGTCGCGCAGGCGCTGGGCGGCGCCGATTTCGTCGACGTCTTCCGCTACTTCCTCGATGCCGGCCAGAGCCCGCAGGAGAGTTTCGCCTCCAGCCACCGCGTGTTCCGCGGCGTTCCCACCGGCGGCGGCCACGCCTTCACCAAGGACACGGTGTACCTGCGCGGGCTGATCGGCGTGCACACGTTTTTCCGGTGGGCGCTGCGCGAGCGCGAACTGCGCCTGTGCCGCTGGCTGTTCGCCGGCAAGATGACCCTCGGCGACGTGCAGCGTTTCCAGCCGCTGTTCGAGACCGGCGTGCTGGTGCCGCCGCGCTGGATCCCGCACTGGGCCTCGCGCGCCAGTGGCCTGGCCGGCATGCTGGCGTTCTCGCTGTTCGCCAACCGCATCCGCCTGGACCGCGTGGACGACAGCGGGGGATTCGGCGACGTGTGAGGCCCGGGACCCGGGACCGGGGACCCGGAACAAGCGCTCCGAACACCGGTCGCTCGCCCATCGAACCGGGCAGCTCCAAAAAAACAAATTCGAAAGCCGCTAGACCCTCGGCTTCCTCGCTGATGGCTCTTGATCTTCCGGGTCCCCGGTCCCCGGTCCCGGGTCCCGGCCCCCAAGACCCGGGCCCCGGCCCTCGCGCCCATCCCGCTAGAATCGACCCAACTCTCGCCACGCCCAGCCCATGCCCATCGAAGATTTCAAGCAAGCCGCCCTGGACTACCACCGCCAGGATCCGCCCGGGAAAATCAAGGTCACCGCGACCAAGGCCATGGTGACCCAGCGCGATCTCTCGCTGGCCTATTCGCCCGGCGTCGCCTATGCCTGCGAGGCGATCGTCGCCGACCCCAATGCCGCCAGCGAGCTCACCGCGCGCGGCAACCTGGTCGCGGTGATCACCAACGGCACCGCGGTGCTGGGACTGGGGGATATCGGCGCGCTGGCCGGCAAGCCGGTCATGGAAGGCAAGGGCGTGCTGTTCCAGAAATTCGCCGGGATCGACGTGTTCGACATCGAGCTGGACGAGCGCGATCCCGACAAGCTGGTCGACATCATCGCCTCGATGGAGCCGACCTTCGGCGGCATCAACCTGGAAGACATCAAGGCCCCGGAGTGCTTCATCGTCGAGCGCAAGCTGCGCGAGCGGATGAAGATTCCGGTGTTCCACGACGACCAGCACGGTACCGCGATCATCGTCGGCGCGGCGATCTTCAACGCGCTGGAGATCGTCGGCAAGCACATCGGCCAGGTGAAACTCGCCACCGCCGGCGCCGGTGCGGCCGGCATCGCGTGCCTGGACATGCTGGTCGCGCTCGGCATGAAGCCGGAGAACATCCTCGCCGTGGACCGCGACGGCGTGCTCCACACCGGCCGCCCCGGGCTGGACCCCGACAAGGCCCGTTACGCGCGCGACACCGGCAAGCGCACGCTGGCCGACATCGTCGCCGGTGCCGACGTCTTCCTGGGCCTGTCCGCAGGCGGCGTGCTGACCGCCGAGATGGTCTCCACCATGGCCGACAGGCCGATCATCCTCGCGCTGGCCAATCCGTATCCGGAAATCCTTCCCGAGGCCGCCAGGGCCGCGCGCCCGGATTGCATCATCGCCACGGGGCGTTCGGACTATCCGAACCAGGTCAACAACGCGCTGTGCTTTCCCTACATCTTCCGCGGCGCGCTCGACGTGGGCGCCACGCAGATCAACGAGGCGATGAAGCTCGCCTGCGTGCGCGCGATCGCGCAGCTGGCGCGCATGGAGTCGGGCGATCTCGCCGTCGCCTACGGCAGCGAGATCCCGACCTTCGGTCCCGAATACCTGATCCCGCGCCCGTTCGATCCGCGCCTGCTGGTGATGCTCGCGCCGGCCGTCGCCAGGGCCGCGATGGAGTCCGGCGTCGCCGCGCGCCCGATCGCCGACATGCTGGTCTACGAGGAGAAGCTCGCGCAGTTCATCTACCGCACCGGGCTGCTGATGAAACCGGTCTACGACCGCGCGCGCGGCGACCGCAAGCGCGTGGTCTACGCCGAAGGCGAGGAGCACACCGTGCTGCGCGCGGTGCAGACGGTGATCGACGAGAAGCTCGCGTTCCCGATCCTGATCGGGCGCCCCGAGGTGATCGACGCGCGCATCCAGCGGCTGGCCCTGCGGATGCGCGCGGGCGTGGATTTCGAAGTCACCAACATCAACGACGACCCGCGCTTCCATGATTACTGGCAGCAGTACCACGCGCTGACCGAACGCCGCGGCGTCACCCCCGACGCGGCCAAGAACCTGCTGCGTTCGCGGCCGACGCTGATCGCGGCGCTGATGGTCGAGCGCGGCGAGGCGGACGCGATGATCTGCGGGCTGGTCGGACGTTTCCACAAGAAGCTCGGCTACCTGCGCAGCGTGTTCGACTTCGACCGCGGCGTGCACGGCACCGCGGCGATGACCGGTGTGATCAACGACCACGGTGCGTGGTTCTTCCTGGACACCCACGTGCAGATGGACCCCAGCGCCGAGCAGATCGCCGAGGCGACGCTGCAGGCCAGCTACCGGCTCAAGCTGTTCGGCGTGGAGCCGAAAGTCGCGCTGCTGTCGCATTCGAACTTCGGCAGCCACGACGATCCCAGCGCGGCCAAGATGCGCGCGGCCTACCAGATCATCCGGCGGCGCATGCCGCAGCTGGAAGTCGATGGCGAAATGATGGCCGACACCGCCTGGGACCACGACCTGCGCCACCGCATCTTCCCCAACTCGCGGCTCAATGGCCGCGCCAACCTGTTCGTGATGCCGAACCTCGACGCGGCCAACATCACCTACAACATGATCCGGGCGATGACCGATGGCGTGGCGATCGGCCCGATCCTCATGGGCCTGGACAAGCCCGCGCACATCCTGACCGCCGAAGCGACTCCGCGGCGGGTGGTCAACATGACCGCGATCGCCGCGGTCGACGCGCAGATCCGCGGCGCACGCAGGGGCTGATCGCGAGGTTTGCCCCCTCGCGAGCGGCCGGGCCCACGTTTCACGGGGCCGTGAAAGACATGCGCGCCGCCCGAGCGCGCGGCGGATCCGTGTCGCGCACGAGCTGGACGCGCCGGTGATCGTCGCGGTCACCGGCTGGGGCGCGCCCGGCGACGTGGAACGCGCCAGCGCCAGCGGTTTCGACCACCACATGACCAAGCCGGTCGATCCGCGCGAGGTCGAAGCCCTCGTGGCCGCACTCCAGCCGCGCGGCTGAGCGTCGCTCAGAGCCCCAGCGGCGCCGCCGGGTGCGAATCGATGTCGCGCATCGGCGACGCCAGCGGCAGCACGCCTTCGCGCTCGCGCAGCAGCACCTTGCGCGTAGCGCGTTGCTCCTGCGGCGACAGCGTCGCGACGAACTCCATCTTCCCCGCGACCAGCGTCGCCAACGGCAGGCCGTCGCGCAGCACGAAGCGGGTGCCAAGCACGCGGGGCAGCTTCGCGCCCGGCAACACCGTGCCGAGCAGGTTCAGCGGGTCGACACCCGACAGGCCGAGCAGCGTTCCGTCGTGCGCGCGCCTGCGCACCTGTCGCAGCGCGCCGATCGCCTCGGGCAGCGCGAACTGCTCGCCCGACATCCCGGCGATGAAGCGGCCGCCGCGGATCTCGCCGCGCGCTTCGAGACGGTGGTAAACGCGCAGCAGCTCGCGCCACGGCGGCAACCACGCCGCCTCGCGTTCCATCATCCGCCAACCGATCACGCCGTAGCGCCGCAGCAGGGTGCGCGCGATGTGCTCGGCGGCCTCCTCGCCGACGCCGGGGCTTCGCGATTGGGCCGGTGGCGATACAGGCGTCGCGTCGGCGCGCCGGGTCAGGGTCCAGCGTCCCGCGTCCTCGAGTGCCGGCAGCACGGTCCTGCGACCGCGGCCGGCGAACGCCGACGTTCGCTTGGCGCTCGGTACCAGCAGCGCGCGCAGGCCGACGAAGCTGTCGCAGTGCACGCGCCCGCGCGCGACCAGCTCGGCCAGCGCGTCCTCCAGCTCGGTGCGCAGCAGGTGCGCGCCGCCGAGCAGCTCATCGAAGAACGACGCGCCGTTCGCGGCCAGGTAATCGGCGACGAGCTGCGCGCGCGAGCCCAGCGGCGGCTCGTCCTGCGCGCGCACCGCCGCGACCCGGGTCCACAGGGCCAGATGCCTGCGCGCGGGCAG
>JALYOG010000099.1 GCA_030856985.1 Pseudomonadota bacterium
GCCCTCGGGCACGTACCAGCTGCGGAATGCCGCGGGATTGCCGTCCGGCAGCGCGCGCGGACCCTTGTCCTGGCGCTGCTTGAACGGCTTGTGCGACTGCTTGGCCGCAGCCTCGCCGCTGACGGTCAGTCCGCCGTGCGGCTTCCTGGCGCCGAAGCGGCCGCCGCGATCCTCGCGGACGTGGTCGAAGCGGCGCAGTTCGCGGGCTTCATCGGCGCGGCCCTCGCCGCCGACGTGGGCGCGGCCTTCGCCGAAGTTGATCGTCGATTTCGCCGCCTTGCGCTGGCCGATGACCGGCAGCAACGTCAATGCCGACGGCGCGCCATCCTCCAGGCCCAGATCGTGGCGCAGCTTCTCGACCTTCTCGGCCGCCATTTCCTGCGACTGCCCGCGCAGCAGTTCGCGCGGCAGTTCGACCGCGCCGTAACGGATGCGCTTGAGCCTGCTGACTTGGCAGCCCTGCGATTCCCACAGGCGGCGCACCTCGCGATTGCGGCCCTCCTTGAGCAGCACCCGGAACCAGTCGTGCGAGTCGCTGCCGCCGATGCGTTCGATCTCCTCGAACTTCGCCGGGCCGTCGTCCAGGGCCACACCGCGCGCGAGGCGATCGACGAGGTTGTCGGGCACCTTGTCCTGGCCCTCGGGAGCGCGTACGCGACAGACGTATTCGCGCTCGACCTCGTGCGAGGGGTGCATCAGCGTGTTGGCCAGCTCGCCATCGGTGGTGAGCAGCAGCAGGCCCGTGGTGTTGATGTCGAGGCGACCGATCGCGATCCAGCGTGCGCCCTTGAGCGCGGGCAGCGCCTCGAAGATGGTCGGACGACCTTCGGGATCCTCGCGCGTGGTGACTTCGCCTTCGGGCTTGTTGTACATCAGCACGCGGGCCGGTTCGGTGAGTGCGCTGGCCACGAAGCTGCGGCCATCGATCTCGACCTTGTCGCCGCTGCCGACGCTCATGCCGACCTGCGCGAGCTCGCCGTTGACCTTGACCAGGCCGTCGGCGATGCGCTGCTCCAGCGCTCGGCGCGAACCCAGGCCGGCTTGCGCCAGGACCTTGTGCAGCCGCTCCTGCAGGCGCGGGGCCTCCTTGCCGCCGGCTTCGCCGGCGCGCTTGAGGGTCAGCTTGCGGGGTGGTTTTTCATTGTTCATTTCGGTTGCTCCGACGAGGCCGTGGCGGTGTCGTCTGTGTCGTTGGAAAAAGCCTGCTCATCGGCCACGCGGGCGGACGGGTCGGCGTGGATGGGCGCGGCTACGGAATCGTGCGGCGTGGACGGTTCGTGCTCGCCACCGGTATGGTCGTCGTGCGTGTCGTGCTGCGCGTCGCCGGCCGGCGACGGGGCGGCGTTTGCCGCGACGTGCGGGGTGCCGTCGCCGCTCCGGGCCGCGTCCTCGGCCATGTGGTCCAGATCCCGCGGAACGTCGTCCACGGGCGCATCGTCATTGTCGGCGCGCGCGCCGGCCTGCTCGATGCCGCCGGCGGCGATGGCCTGCACCTCTGGATCGCCGGGTTCGAACTGAAACTGCGGTTCGAGTTCCCCGATGTCCTTCAGCTCAGACAACGGCGGCAGCTCGTCGAGGCGCTTGAGGCCGAAGTAGTCGAGGAAGGTCTTGGTGGTACCGAACAGCGCCGGTTTTCCCGGCACGTCGCGGTGACCGACGACGCGAATCCATTCGCGTTCCTCGAGCGCCTTGATGATGTTGCTGTTGACCGCCACGCCGCGGACCTGCTCGATCTCGCCGCGGGTGACGGGCTGCCGGTAGGCGATCAGCGCCAGGGTCTCCAGGGTGGCGCGGGTATATCGGGTCTGGCGCTCGGTCCACAGGCGCGCGACCCACGGATGCACGTCGGCCTGCACCTGGTAACGGAAGCCCGAAGCAAGTTCGACCAGTTCCACGCCTCGCTCCGCGCAGTCCTCGCGCAGCTTTTCCAGCGCGTGTTCGACGCTGTCGGCAGGTGCCGGCTGATCTTCGGGAAACAGCGCGTGCAACTGCGCCAGGCTCAGCGGCTGGTGCGCCGCCAGCAGGGCGGCTTCTACGATGCGGGTGACTAGGGTCTGGTCCATAAAAATGCGGCTTGGTTGGGTTCAGGGCTGTCGCGACGCTCGCGGCGCAATACGGATCGGTGGAGCATCGCGGCCGGTTGTCGCGTTTCGATGTTCTCGCAGTGCGATCCGGTGCCGCACCATGTCTTTTCCGGAATGTGGATCGCTGCTTCCCGGTGCGCCCGCCGTACCCGGCTCGCTCGCGTCGATCCAAGCCAGTCGCCTCGTCGCGAGCGACCGGACAAGGAGCGGCGCCTGTCCCGGCACTTCCCGGTCCGGCTCAAGACCAGCCCCCTGTCGTTGGACCCCGGTCCGGATTCGAGCTGCGCCCGAAAGCATTGCCGATCCCCGATCCGGCCTTTCTTCGCGACTTTCGCGTCCTTCGCGGACCGGCTCTCAAGCCCGGGAGCCCGCATCGTCCTCGTCGAACTCGGCGCTCAACTCGAGCTCCGACAGATCCCCGCCGATCGCCAGCGACTTGACGTAGATGGTCGCCAGCGGCTGCTCGTCCGTGGGTGGCTCCTGGACGATTTCGACCAATTGTTCCTTGGCCAGTGTCAGCAGGCCGAGAAAGGTCACCACCACGCCGAGCCGCCCTTCCTGGCTGGTGAAGAGCGACTCGAAGCGGTGGAACACGCCGTCGCCCAGCCGCGTCAGCAGTTCGCCCATGCGCTGGCGCACGCTGAGCGCCTCGCGCTTGATCGCATGCTGGGTGAACAGCTCGGCGCGCTTGAACACATCGTGCAGCGCCAGCAGCATTTCACGAAGCTCCACCGGCGGGGGCAGCTTGATCGAGGCCCGGTCGGGTACGAATGCCGCGACCGGCACGGTATCGCGATCCTGGCGCGGCAGGCTGTCGAGGTCCTGCGCAGCCTTCTGGAACCGCTCGTACTCCTGCAGCCGGCGCACCAGTTCGGCGCGCGGATCGTCCTCCAGGTTTTCTTCGGTCGCCGCACGCGGCAGCAGCATGCGCGACTTGATCTCGGCCAGGATCGCGGCCATCACCAGGTAATCGGCCGCCAGTTCGAAGCGCATTTCGTGCATCGCCTGGATATAGGCAACGTACTGGCGGGTGATCTCGGCCACCGGGATGTCGAGTATCTCCAGGTTCTGCCGGCGGATCAGGTACAGCAGCAGGTCCAGCGGGCCCTCGAACGCGTCCAGGATGATTTCCAACGCGTCCGGCGGAATGTACAGGTCCTGCGGGATCTGCAGCACCGGTTGACCATGCACCACCGCCAGCGGCATCTCCTGCTGCTGCGGGCGTGCGGGGCCATGATGGTGGGCTACGATCGCGTCGAACGCGGGCGCGGAATCTTCGGTCATGCGGAGCCGGCCCCCTCCGGGCCGTGGCGGTGTTTCTGCGGATACGACGAGTCGGGGATTCCGACGCCGGCAAGCAGGTGGTGCTGGTCGGGCGCTTCCAAAATGTCTTGTCTGTCGGGCAGGGCGGTCGAAACGGTGAGCCGGTGCTCCCGGCGATCGGCAGGATACCCGCACGTCGCGTGCGGCGACGGCTGCAGCCCGCTTTCAAGGTGTCGCCAATCGCATGAACGGCACTGCATGCGGCCGGCCGATCGCAAAAAACGTCCTGGCGATCGGACCGATCGCCAATACAGCTGATCGTCCGGATGCCACTGCGTTCGCGTCGCGCCCCCGGCGCGTCGTCCTGCAGGAACATCGGGTGGGCCGTGAGGGCAGCGGAACGTGCGTGGGGCACGTGCATCGCGCGGGGCGTGGAGCCGGAAACGCGATGGTCGCTGCCTTGGTCTCAGGCAATGTGGCTCAGGGTACGGTTTGCCGCGGGCGCTGTCCAGTCGTCGGCCGGTGCGGCTCGCTACAATGGGCCGGGCCCGCTCCGGGCGTAAGGAACGCAGACGCGAATGTGGTACGTGATCGAAGGGTATGACGGGGACGACGTAGTGCCCCGACGCATGGCGGCGCGGGAAGAGCATCTCGCCCGCCTGGTGGCGCTGCGCGACGAAGGGCGCCTGCTGCTGGCCGGTCCTTGCCCGGCGATCGACGCGGTGGAGCCGGGTCCGGCCGGCTTCAGTGGCAGCCTCATCGTCGCCGAGTTTTCATCGCTGGAGCAGGCGCGTGCATGGGCGGACGCGGACCCCTATGCCGCCGCAGGCGTGTACCAGCGCACCGAGGTGCGTCCGTTCAGGCGTGTGCTGCCGTGACCGCCGCGCCGTTGCCGCGCGAGCAGCGTGTCGAGGCGATCCGCAGTGCGCTGCAGGCTGCGCTGTCGCCGCAATCGGTCGTGGTCGAGGACGACAGCGCGCGCCACGCGGGCCATGCTGGCGCGCGCGACGGGCGCGGGCATTTCAACGTCGAGGTCGTAAGCGATGCGTTCGCCGGGCTCACTTCCATCCAGCGTCATCGCGCCGTCTACGCGGCTGCGGGGGAGTTGATGAGCACCGACATCCACGCGCTGTCGATTCGCGCCCGTACCCCCGACGAGCCGCGCTGACCGGCGGCCCGGATCGCCTGCCGCCGGATTCGGCGGGGCGGCCGCCGTCGTTCCGCGCTACTCACGGGCACCAGTAGATCTGCAGCGGAGCCGCGTCGTCCGCAGAGAGCGCCGCCAGCACGGGCCACTGCAGCATGTCGCCGCTGGCAATCGCGCGTTCGAAGGCCTCGCGCTTGGACTGCCCGCGGATGAGCAGCAGGCGCGCCCTCGCGTTCGCCATTCCCGCTGGCGTCAGACTGATGCGGCGTGCCCATTCGCGCGCGCCCGGGCAGTTGTGGGCGTCGACGGCGGCGTAGCTTTGTCGTGCCGACATCAGGTCGCGCAAGCCGAACATGTGCGGAAACAACGATGCGATGTGGCCGTCGGCGCCCATTCCCAGCACCACCACGCTGGCCGGCTGCTGCCCGTGTGCATTGGCCGCCGCGACCGCCTGCTCGATCGTGCGGCCCGGGCAGGTCATCGTCTCGAACCTGGCCTGCGCGGCATGGTGGGTCAGCAGTTCGGTCCTCACCAACCGCGCATTGCTGTCGGGGTCGTCGGGCATCAGCCAACGTTCGTCGACCAGGGCGACATCGATCCGGTCCCAGTCCAGTGGAGCCTTGGCCATGGCGCGGTACACCGGGGCAGGCGTGGCACCGCCGGACAGCAGCAATCGCGCGCGCGGACGCGATTGCAGGTCGCGCCTGAGTTCGGCTGCCACCGCCACGGCGCTAGCCCAGCGCCAGGCGTCCAGGCTGGGGTAACCGAACCAGTCCCAGCGGCTGGAGTGGGTCGAACTCTCGCGGGGCAGCGCAATCGTGCTCATGCATGGAGTGTTCCATAGCTGCCGCTTTGCTGCCTGACCAGCGACGCAATGCGAGCTGGTCGCCGCATCGTGTGACCGGCTACACGTTTACGGCAGCGGTTCATCGAGCGTGCCGCCGTTGGATGCGACCAGGCGCGAATACCATCGCGCGCTGTCCTTGGCTGTGCGTTGCTGGGTATCGAAGTTCACATGCACCATGCCAAATCGGATGGAGTACCCGTGCGACCACTCCATGTTGTCCATCAGCGACCACAGCATGTAGCCGCGGATGTCGCAGCCGGCGGCGATCGCGTTGCGGACCGCGCGAAGATGCCCTTGCAGGTACGCCGTGCGCAGCGGATCGCGAACACGCCCATGTTCGGCCACCGGCGGATCGTAGAATGCCGCGCCGTTCTCGGTGATGTAGGTGGGAAGATTGCCGTAACGGTCCTTCGCCCACACCAGCACGTCGGTCAGCCCCTGGGGGAAGACCTCCCAGTCGGTCTGGGTGTGGGTGCCCATCGGCTGGTGCACCGAACCGGCTTTCACCGGGTAGCTGTCGTCGGCGCGGATCACGCCCCGCGTGTAGTAGTTGATGCCGATGAAATCCAGCGGCTGGCGGATCAGGGCGAAGTCCTCCGCCGGCCATTCCGGCCAGGCATCGCCGAATATCTCGCGCAGTTGTTTCGGGTACTCGCCCAGCAGCGCCGCGTCGAGGTACTGGCGATTCATGTAGGCGTGCGCGCGTTCGGTCGCGGCGCGATCGTCGGGCGTGTCGGAGGCGGGGTATTTCGGTTCGATGTTCGCCACCAGGCCGATCTCGTGCTTGCCCGATGCCCGATAGGCCTGCACCGCGGCGCCATGGGCGCGCATCAGGTTGTGGGTCGCGATGGGGGCTTCGTATCGACTTCGATGCCCGGGGGCGAGGCCGCCGTGGAGATAGCCGCCGTCGGCGATCACCCAGGGTTCGTTGAGCGTGACCCACTTGCACACGCGCCCATCGAGCGCGCGATATAGCACGTCGCCGTATTCGGCGAACCACTCGGCGCTGTCGCGGTTGAGCCAGCCGCCGCGATCATCCAGTGCCGCCGGCAGATCCCAGTGGTACATCGTCAGCATCGGCTCGATGCCGTGGGCGAGCAGTTCGTCCACCAGCCTGGAATAGAAGTCCAGCCCCGGCTGGTTCACGCGGCCGGTGCCCTCCGGCAGGATCCTGGCCCACGAGACGCTGAAGCGGTAGGCCTTCAGGCCCAACTCGCTCATCAGCTTCACGTCTTCCTTCCAGCGGTGATAGTGGTCGCAGGCGACGTCGCCGGTATCGCCTTCGTGGGTCATGCCGGGGGTATGCGCAAACCGCGTCCAGATGCTCGCGCCGGCGCCGTCCGCGCGGGGCGAGCCCTCGATCTGGTGCGCGGCGGTGGCCGCGCCCCACAGGAAGCGATCGGGAAAAGCGGGGCGCTGGCTCATCTGCTGGTTCCGTTCTTGAGTCCCGGCGAGCCCGGGTCCCTGTTCATGGCTGCGGGTGGGTCGTCGAGGGAAACGAACCTTTTGCTGCAGGGTAGCGTTGGCGCGTGACGGGCGTATCCCCGCCGCCAGCTGGGCAACGCAGCCGCCACGGACGAGTCCTGCGGCGCTGTGGTCGCACGAGCGGGTTTCTACTTCGGAGCCAATGGGCTCGCGTCGAGCGGCTGCGCCAGGGCCAGGAAAACCGTGCTCCACAGCTGCGCCGCGTTGGATTCGTCGGCGTCGCTTCCACGCGCGCCGAACGGCTCGGCGTGGTACCGGCCGTCGCGGAAGGACCACGACCACAGCTCGGAGGTGCGCAGCGGCCGGTTGTCCTCGATCGCGCGCCACAGCCGCGCCTGGGCGTCCTGCAGGGAAGCGCGCAGGTCGGCGGGCAGGTCGTCGCGCGCCAGTTGCCGCTGCAAACCCGCCGCCCAGACCGCCTGCTGCCACGACCACACGACCGTACCGTGGTAAGCCGATGCATCCAGCTGTTCCCACAGCTGCGGTTCGCCGAACACGGGGTTGGCCACCAGCAGTCCGGCGTCGGTCATCAGCCCGGCCGGAAACGGGCGCATCACGGTGGTGAGGGTGCTCGCCAGTTGCTGCGGCGGCGGTCGGGCGAACAGCCATGCGAAACCGGGGTCGGAATGCAGCACCGGCACCGGGTGCCCCGCCGCGTCGAGCGCGACGGCGTGGAAGACCAGCGGCCGATCTCCGAGGCTGCCGAGCGCGGCGCCAGCCCGCACGCCCAGGTGTGCGGCGTACCGGCGGATATGATCGGAAGCGAGGTCGACGGGAACCTGCAGCTCGAACATCGCAGCGGCATGGCGTTCCCATTGCATGCCTTGGGCGCCAGCATGATCCAGCCGTACGCGCTGCGCGGCGGTCAGGTACGGATCGAGCAGTCCGCTGCGCACGAGCGCATCGGCCGAGCGCAGTGCTGCCGGAACGAACACCGCGTTGACATCGTAGGGATAGCGTCCGCCACCCAGGCCGTCGTCGCTGTCGCGCCACTGTCCTGCCTTGCGGCCGGGCTTGAGTGCGACGAGGTTGCCCGCCGTGGGCTGGATCGCGAACGCGCGGGTGCGCTCGGCCACGAACGCCAGGTTGCGGGCGAGCGCCTCCCCGTTGCGCTCACCACCAGTCGTGGAAGCGGCCAGGAACGCCGCGGCGCGCTCCCTGCCTCGCGGATCCTCCAGCAGCCATGCGGCCGCGACGGGGGCGAGCATCATGTCGTCGTCGATCATCGCGTAGTCGAAGATCGGCGCGTCGCTGGCCGCGGTGCCTTCGCGCAGGCGGCGGAGGATCGCGAACTCGCCGATGTCCTCCTCATGGGCGACCTCGCCATTGGCAGAGAGCCGGACCAGCACCGATTCGAGCCCAGCCTCGACCGCCCCCGGTTGCAGCGCCGGCATCAGCAGGCGCAGCGACATCAGCGTGTCGCGGCCGAAATAGGTATCGAATCGCCACGAGCCGGCCAGGAATTTCTCGCGGTAGCTGAGGAACTCCAGTACCTGTGCGCTGCGGACGTCGGTGCGACTGCCGGGGCGCAGCAGCTCCGCGGCCGGCAGCGGCGTGAGCGGAGGCTCGCCGGTCAGGGCACGCAGGCGCAGCCGCAATGGCGCGCCCGGCGCGGCGGTCAGTATCACGCGACCCTGTTGGTCCTCCACGCGGCTCCCATCGATGGCTTCCAGCGACAACGCGTAGCCGGCGGCGCCATCGAGGCGATCGCGCGCCCATGCCGCGGCGCGTCCGGACACGACCGGCCCGGTGCGGACCGGATCGGGTTGTGTCGCCGACAATGCGAAGTCGCGCAGGATGCGGATGCTGCCCAGCACGGCTTCGCCGACCACCAGCCGGTCGGCGTCGACCACCAGTTCGGCGGCGATCCCGTGCAGGCTGCGCCCGCGCGCGTCGCGTTCATGCAGCGCCTGCACGGCGCCGTCGACACGCCAGGACACCGGCTGCGGGGTGCGCTCGAACCACAGGCCCACGCCGCTGTTGCCGGCGGGGAAGGCGACGATCAGCCGTGGCCGATCGCTCGATCTGAGCAGCAGGTGCGCGGCCGTGCGGCCATCGCGAAGAAAGACATTGAGCAACCGCCCTTCCTGGATGTCGAAGCGCAGCGGCTGCGCCGACAGGGGCTCGGCGGCGTGCGTCGAATCGCGGGTCGGCGAAACGCCTGCGATGCCGCGCGACGCGCAGCCGGCAACGAAGGACAGGGCCAGCGCTGCGATGACCACGAGCATGCGTATGGGCATTGGAGCGGTTTCCTGGTGCGCTTGGCGAAGATCGGGGCTCGATTGGCCGATACCCGCGGGCTCGGCGTGGCGGCGCGGAAAAAGATGGCGCTCCCGACAGGGAAGCGCCGCCTCGAAGGAATTTTTGGTGAGGCAGGAGCAGCGGCGCTGCCACTGGCGGGCAGCACCGCCGGAGGCGGCGCCCGAGGGCGCCGCCCGTGGTGTTACCAGCGGTAGGCCGCCGACACCTGGTAGGACCGCCCTTCGATCGGGCGACCCATGAAGACGCCGCCGCTGGTGGCGTCTCCGATGATGCGCGCGTTGCCCTCGGTCAGGCCGATCTCGTCGGTGACGTTGCTGCCGCGCAGGCTGAACTCCCAGTTCTGGCCCACCACCGCGGTCGCACCCAGGTCCAGTGTCTGGTAGTCCGGCAGCAACTGGCCATTGGCGATGTCGGAGAAGCGCTCGCCGACGTGCGTGTAGGTGCCGTACACCTTGAGGTCACCCCATGGCATCACCCAGTAGTAGCTGGGTGTCAGCCGCGCCTGAAACTTGGGCTGGCGGTGCACCTGGTTGTCGGTGTTTTCGCCGAAGTTCTTGAACTGGGCGTTCATCCACACGCCGGTCAATGCGATCTCCAGCCCGTCGATCGGACGCACCGCACCCTCGAACTCCAGACCGATGGCCTCGGAGTCGCCGATCGCGGTGAAGTTGGTGCCGTCTTCCAGGAAGGCCTGGAACGGCAGGCCGGTGAACTCGTTGTAGAACGCGGTCAGGTACAGGTCGTACAGCTGGGTTCCGGACTTGACGCCAAGTTCGTATTGGTCGATTTCCTGGGTGTTGGTCTGGCCGTCACGCAGGTTGTCGAAGGCCGGGAACTTGAACCCGGTGTTGACCCGGCCAAAGACGCTGGTGCTGTCGTTGAGCGTGTAGTTCAGGCCGACGGTCCAGGAGGTGTCGCTGTCGTCCTGGTCGATGCGCCGCAGGTTGGTGGCGATGGAGGTGTTGTTGTCGTAGAGCGTGTTGGGGTTGCCATCGAGATCGACGCTGACCGGATCCATCACGGTTCCATCGATCTGCTGTTCCTCGTAGCGCGCGCCGAGGTCCAGGCGCAGCCGGTCGCTGATCTGCCATTCGTCAGCGATGAAGAACGCGGCGTTCTGGCCGTTGTAGTCGCCGTTGATGTTGAAGAACGAGGTGCCCACGAAGCCCTCGCGCGTCGGATCGCGGCCGTCGGCCAGGGCGACATCCACGCGGCGCGCGCGGTTCTCCGCCGTCAGCAGCATGTTGTTGCCCAGATACCAGCGGTCTTTCGACGAGTAGTCGGCGTAGTAGGTGCCGAGCGTCAGCGTGTTGCCCTCGAACAGTTCATGGCTGAAGCGCAGGTCGTTGGTGAACGAGGACAGGTCCTTGTCGACCACCCACCAGCCGGCGGTGAGCACCTGCTGGTTGGGATCGACCGCGCCGCCGCCGTTGACGAAGGTGCCGGTGCCGGCGACGCCGTAGTTGTCGGCGATGAAGGACGACAGCGTCCGCGGGTTGCTGCCGGTGAACAGGCCGTTGGTGGGCGCGTCGCCGCTGAGGAAATTGAAGCGATCGCTGATGGTCCAGCTGCCTACGCTCCAATCCAGCGAGCCGCCGAATACGGCGATGTCGATGCCGCGGCCGTCGGCGAGGTCGCGGGTGATCGTTTCGCCACCCGGGCCGACGGGCAGGGTGACCTGGCGGAAATCCGGCCCGACCAGCGTGCCGTCGGTGGCGTCCAATCCGGGAAAGCTGCTCACGTCGCTTCCGTTGGTGACCAGCGGAATGGCCGTGTAGAAGACGTTCTTGTCGTCGGTGCGGCGGCCGTAGAGCGAGAACTCGCCGTCGGACCAGCGCTTGGTCAGCGTCGCGCTGAGCTGGCCGCCGTCGTCGACCGGGAAGCCCGGGTCGCGAACACCGTCGTCCTGGCGATAGAAGCCGCCGACGCTGTAGAACCAGCCGTTGTCGGACAGCGGGCCGCCGTTGTAGAAATCGAAGCGGGTGAGATCGGTGTCGCCCAGGGTCAGCCGGGCGCTGCCCTCGTTGACGTCGCCGCCCTTCTTCTGGATGAAGTTGACGGTGGCGCCGGCCTGGCCGTTGGAGAAGATCGGGCTGGGCCCGCCGCGCAGCACCTCGACGCGGTCCACGGTGTCGTCGATGCGGAACAGCGTGGAGTTCTCCAGGAAGGAGAGCGTTGGCGGCGGGAACAGCGGGGAGCCGTCCAGTTGCACGGTGACGAAAGGTGCGTCGCCGCCGCCCGGGAAGCCGCGCACGTCGATGTTGGCACCGGTCGTGCCGCCGGTCGCTTCGACCCAGATGCCGGGCACGATCTTCAGCAGGTCGGCGGTGCTCTTGGGCTGCGCCTCGCGAATCTGTTCGAGGCCCGCGGTGGTGATCGAGAAACTCGCGTCGCGCTTGCGAATGCCCTTGAAGCGGGCGGTACCGCTGACGACCACGGTATCGAGCGTGGTGGCGGTGTCGTCGCCGGCCGTTTCGGGCGTCTGCTGCGGGCTCTCGGCGGACTGCGCGAGTGCGCCGAGCGGCAGCAGGGCGGCGGCGATAGCCACCGACAGGGCGTATCGCCGGGTGCGGGTTCCTTTCATGTTTCTCTCTCCAAAGTAGGTTGTTGCGTCGGTGAACGACGGGCTCGTCGAACGAAGGTATCGAGACGAAGGGCCCCGATCGAAGGCAGCACGGCGTCGGCCTGGGCCAATTCCGTTTCGCTGCCGATGCCTATGGCCGCCATCCCTGCAGACTTGATCGCAGCGACGCCGGCTGCGGCGTCCTCGATGCCGATGCAGTCGGCTGGCGCGACGTTGAGCGCGCGGGCGGCGGCCAGGAAGATTTCCGGGTGCGGTTTGGGGTGTTCGACGGTCGCGGCGTCGACCACGACGTCGAACGCATCGGCGATACCCAGTTGCTGCAGCAGCGTTGCGGCGTTGCGGCTGGCGGAGGCCAGGCCGACGCGCAGACCGGCGGCGCGCGCCGCCCCCAGCAGATCGCGTGCGCCCGAAAAGAGGTCTTCCGGACCCAGCGCGACGATCATGTCGACGTAGTAGCCGTTCTTGCGTGCGGCGAACTCGCGTTTCTCATCGTTGGTGTACTGCCTCGCGGCCCGCTCGAGGATGATCTCCAGCGAACGCATGCGGTCCACGCCCTTGAGGCGCTCGTTTACCGTCTCGTCGAACGCGACGCCGATCTCGTCGGCCAGCCGCTTCCACGCGCGGTAGTGCACCCGCGCGGTATCGGTGAGCACGCCGTCGAGATCGAAGATCAGCGCCCGGCAGTGACGCGGAAAATGCATCTTCGATTCCGCTTCGGCGCTCTCGTCGGTGGCCGCGAACGCGACGTTCTCGCCTTCGCCGGGCAGCAGGAGCACGGTCCGCCCATCGGCGCGAATCTGCAGCGGTGCGCCCTCCATGAGCGAATAGCGCGTGCCATGGGCGCTGGTTTCCAGTTTCAGCCTGCGCCCGCGCCAGCGCATCGACAGCTCGTAGCGCCGCCAGCCGCTGGGCATCGTCGGTGAAAATGACAGCTCGCCGTCCGTCACCCGCAAGCCGGCGAAGCCCCAGGCCAGACCGAGCCAACTGCCTGCCATGGCGGCCATGTGGATGCCGTGGTGGGTGTTCCCATGGCGGTCGTCGAGGTCCACCTGCAGGCTCTCGTCGAAGTAACGCCGCGCCTGTTCGTGCCGGCCCAGTTCGCTGGCCAGGATGCCGAAGACCGGCGCCGACAGCGTCGAATCATGGGTGGTCACGGCTTCGTAGTAGTCGAAGCTGCGGCGCTTGCGCGCCCGATCGAAGCCGTTGCCGGCCAGGACCAGCGCCATGACCACGTCGGCCTGCTTGCAGATCTGGTGCCGATACAGGGTCAGCGGATGGCAGACCAGCAGCAGCGGACGGTCGGTTGCATTGGCGGCAAAATCCCAGCGCGGGCTGTTGAGGAACGCGTCGTCCTGGGCGTAGATGCCGTGTTCCTCGTCGTATGGCAACTGCATCGACTCGGCCGCGCGCTCCCAGACCTGGACTTCGCTGGCGTCCAGCGCGAGCCTCGCCGCAAGCGCGGCCAGTTCGCGCGGATGAGAGCTGGACAACTGCTTCCACACCGCGGCGGCACGCAACAGGTGCTGCTGCGCCATGCGGTTGGTGTAGAAGTTGTTGTCGACCAGGGCGCTGTATTCGTCCGGCCCGGTGATGCCGTGAATGCCGAAACTGCCGCCGCGCCGGCGGTCGAAGTGACCGACCTGGGGCCAGATGCGCGCGGTCTCGAACAGCATCTCGGCGCCGGCCTCGAGCATGAAGTCGACGTCTTCGGTGGCATCCAGGTACAGGCCGATCGCGTACGCGATGGCGGCATTGATGTGGTACGCCGCCGAGCCGCTCGGGTAGTGCGCCGAGCACTCGCCTCCGGCGATCGTGCGCCACGGGAACAGCGCCCCGCGCGAGTGGTTCATGTCGCGCGCATTGGCGCGCGCGGCATCGAGGGTGCCGTAGCGGAAGCGCAGCATCGTGGCGGCGATGTCGGGTGCGGTGAACACCATCACCGGCAGCACGAATACCTCGGTATCCCAGAAGCAATGGCCCTCGTAGCCTTCGCCGGTCAGGCCCTTGGCCGCGGTGCCGTTGCCGGGGTGCCGGCTGGTGGACTGCATCAGGTGGAACAGGTTGAACCGCAGTGCGAATTCGGCGGAGGGGTCGTCGCCTTCGATCGCGACACCCGCGTTGCGCCAGAAAGTCGCGAGCTCGTGCTCCTGGGTGGCGGCGATTTTTTCGAATCCGCCCGCGACCGCTTCGGCCAGCAGGTACTCGACGCGTTCGGCAGGATCGACCGCCGGCGCGGTGCTCGCGTAGGCGACGAACTTCTCGATGGTGACCTGCTGGCCGGGCTCGAGTACCGCGTGATAGTGCTGCTCCACGCGGTCGTCGCTGTTGCGGGCACCGGCGAAGGCGAGACCATCCCCGGCCAAACGGTGGCACTGGCCGCAGGCGACCTCGATGTCGCTTCGGCGCGTGCGCTGGACCAGCAGCGCCTCGTGCTCGGCGGCCGCGGACGACACCGCAGCAAGTCCGCCGCTGACGGCGATGCCGATGCGTGGATCGTCGCCCTGCACGGCGCACTGCTGTCCGGCCTCGACCGAGGAGGTCAGGGCGATCGGACCGCTGTAGTCGAGGGAGCTGACGCTGAAGCGGATCGCCATCACGTCGCGGGTGAGGGAGACCAGGCGCTCGCTGCGGATCTGCAGGGTCGCACCTTGCGGCGTGCGCACCCGCAGGCGGCGCCGCAGCATTCCCGAACGCAGGTCAAGCACGCGCTCGAAATCGAGCCACTCGACGGTATCCAGGTCGAGCTGGTCGCGACCGAGCCGGATCGTGATGCGCTTGCCGTCGGGAACCGGGACGCGCGTGTCGGTGCTGGGGGTGAACCCGACGAAGCGTTCGTGGTAATCGATGCGATTACGCTCGTGCACCGACGCGAGAAAACTGGTGTCGGTCGCGCTGCAGCCTTCCTCCAGGCCGCCGCGCACGCCCAGCGAACCATTGGCCAGCGCGAACAGGGACTCGTCGAGCCCCCGTCGCCCGGGATCCCATGTGGTCTGGCGCAGGCACCAGGCGTCGGGCGAAGCCGTGGACGGGTCCGGCTCGGAGTGCTCGGCGCCGTCGGCCGCGTACGCTTCCGCCATCGCGATTTCCCCCGAGCGCGGCCTCCCGCGCTGATGCGATTCCACTTTCACAACTCCCCTTGGCGCGATGGCAGGCGCATCGACAGATCCGGACTTTCCCCCAGCCCCGGCCCGGATCGGTCCGGGAGGCGCTGCAGCACACCGTGCGCAAGCGAACGGTGCGGCAAAGTAGGGGGTGATTGTTATCGGTGTCAAGACATCGATAACAATTGGTCGCGAAGCTGGAACCCAGGTCCGGGAACAGGGGCCCAAAAGCCTGAACAGCCCGGCGATCCAGCCTCCGGCGGCAAAGTTCATTACGCTGCGGTGCAACAGCGTCTGGCGCAGGAAGTTTATGTGACCCGGATCACCAAGCGGGTCGGCAGGGTTTCGGAAAGCGCTTTCTTTCCTGTCACCAGTGCCAGTGCTTTTCTCGCGAGTATCTCGCCGCCCTGATGCAGGTTCTGGTGTATCGATGTGAGCGCAGGCACGTGGGTCGACCCCAACGGGGTGTCGTCGTGGCCAATCACCGAGACATCCTCGGGGACCCGCCGGCCGCGCTCGATGAGCGCATGCAGAGCGCCGATGGCCAGCAGGTCGCTGGCGGCAAACAGCGCGTCGATGTCCGGTTCGCGATCGAGCAGGGCGTGCATGGCCCGGGTGCCCTCGATGACGGTGAAACTGGAAGGCGTGGCGATCAGCGGCTTCAGCCGGCCCTTGCGCAAGGCGCCGGAGAAGCCTGCGAGGCGTGCGGCGACTTCGGCGTGTGCGATGTCGCCGAGGAAAGCGGCCCGAGTTCGGTCCATCTGGACGAAGCGCTCGGCCGCGAGCCTGCCGCTGCGGTGGTTGTCGCTGCCGACGGTGACGTGCCCGGCGTGTGCTGCCCCGGCTCCCCAGACGACCATGGGCATGTTCCATTGTGCGATCGCGTTCACTGCGTCCCTGTTGGCACCCTGGCCCAGCAGCACCACCGCGTCGGCCGCACGCACCGTCGGCAGGTGCGACCCCTGCAGCGTTGCCAGCAGCGCGCAGTAACCGGCCGACGTGAGCTCCTGCAGGATCCCGCCCAGCAGGTCCAGCGGGTAAGGGTCGGACATCCGCCGGTCGTGCGACGGCCGCATTTCGATGATCACCGCGACCGTGCGACTGCTGCGCATCCGCAGGTTGCGGGCGCTCACGTTGTAGGAGTAGCCGTGCTCCTTGGCCACCGCCTTGATGCGCTCGGCGGTCTCCGCTTTCACCAGAGGGCTGCCGGCCAGGGCCCGCGACACGGTAATGGCGGAGACCCCGGCGAGCTTCGCCACGTCGGCCATCGTCGGGCCGGTGCCATGCTGGTGCCGGGCGTTTGCGCGCGCCCGGGTCACCTGCCTCCCACCCGGGCCACGGCTGCTGCCGCCGTCGCTGTTGCCGTCATGCCTGATCCCGTTGCGAGAAGGTCCCCGGGGCGGGATTTCCCCCGCCGCCATACCGATCCTAACGCAGAGTGCCGGATCGTTCCGGGACGTGGAGCGGGTCTGGGAATGGCCGGCTATACTCGCCCCCCAATGCGATTTCCGCCCGCAGTGCCGCCACCCCGGTGTGGCGGCACCCCGCGAAGCCGATCCACGTAACCCACATCCAGTGCAGCCTCGGGTCCATTCCCGGGCCGCCGCCCGAGGCAATCCGACCGCCGCATGCGTCTGTCCACGATCAAGCTCTCCGGATTCAAGTCCTTCGTCGACCCCACGACGCTGCACCTGCCGACCAACATGACCGGCGTGGTGGGCCCGAATGGTTGCGGCAAGTCCAACATCATCGACGCGGTGCGCTGGGTCATGGGCGAAAGCTCGGCCAGCCGCCTGCGCGGGGAATCGCTGACCGACGTCATTTTCGCGGGTTCCTCGGCACGCAAGCCGGTGTCGCAGGCGATGGTCGAGCTGATCTTCGACAACTCCGACCACACGATCACCGGCGAGTACGGCGCGTTCGACGAGATTTCGGTCAAGCGCATGGTCAGCCGGGACGGCGCCAGCCAGTACTACCTCAACGGTGCCAAGTGCCGCCGCCGCGACATCACCGACCTGTTCCTGGGGACCGGCCTGGGGCCGCGCAGCTACTCGATCATCGAGCAGGGGATGATCAGCCAGATCATCGAAGCGCGCCCCGAGGACCTGCGGGTATACCTGGAGGAAGCGGCCGGCATCTCCAAGTACAAGGAGCGCCGCCGCGAGACCGAGACCCGCATCCGCCACACCCGCGAGAACCTCGATCGCCTCGGCGACCTGCGCGAGGAGGTCGGCAAGCAACTCGATCACCTCAAGCGCCAGGCGCGCCAGGCCGAGCAGTACCAGACCATCCAGGCCGAACGCCGGATCAAGGACGCGCAGTGGCGGGCGCTGGAGCACCGTGCGCTCGACCTGAAGCTGCAGGGCCAGCGCGAGAAGCTGGCGCAGCAGGAAACCCGCCTGCAGCAGCTGATCGCCGAGCAACGCGAAGCCGAGCGCGAGATCGAGATTGGACGCGTGCGTCGCGAAGAGGCTGCGGCCGCGCTGAACACCGCGCAGGGCGAAAGCTACGAGGTCGGCGGGGCGCTGGCGCGAATCGAGCAGCAGATCCAGCACCAGCGCGAGATGTCCAGCCGCCTGCAGAAGGCTCGCGACGAGACCCAGGTCGCGCTGTCGGAGATTGCCGCCCACATCGGCAGCGACCAGTCGCGGCTGGATGTGCTGACCGCGGCGATCGCTCAGGACGAGCCCCGGCTGGAGCACCTGCGCGAGGACGACGAAGCACGCCAGGAAGCGCTTCGCGAGGCCGAGTCGCGCCTTTCCGACTGGCAGCAGCGCTGGGAGACCCACGCGCGGGCGCAGGCCGATGCCGCGCGTGCCGCCGATGTCGAGCGCACCCGGATCGAACACCTCGACCGGCAGACGCTCGACGCCGACCGCCGGCGCGAGGCGCTGGGCAACGAGCGCACCGGGCTGGACCTCGCGGCCCTGGCCGAAGCATTCGCAGGACTGCAGGAGCAGCACGAAGCCCGCAGCCTTTCGCTGGAAACACTCACCGGGGAACTCGAAGCGCGCAAGGGCCGCGTCGATGAGCTGCAGGAACAGCAGCGTGGGTCCCAGGCCGAGCTCGCCGAGGTCCGCAAGCAGGCGCAGGCCGCGCGCGGACGCCTGTCGTCGCTGGAGGCCCTGCAGCATGCCGCACTGGGCCAGGAGCAGGGCGCGGCGCTGAGCTGGTTGTCCGCGCGCGGGCTGGATTCGGCAGCGCGCGTCGGCGAAACCCTCGTGGTGGACGCCGGCTGGGAGAACGCGGTCGAGCGTGCGCTGGGCCAGCTGATCGAAGGCGTGCTGGTCGAATCGCCGGAGTCGCTGGTCGAGGCGGTCGGCGAACTCGGCGAAGGTCGCCTGACGCTGGTGTCGCCGGGGACCGACGACACGCGCTATGCACCCTCGTCCCTTGCGGAAAAAGTGCGTGGGCCGGCCTCGATCCGCCACCTGCTGTCGCGGTTGCACACCGCCGAGGATCTCGCCGGTGCGCGCGCCATGCAGGCGTCGCTGGGCCCGGACGACTCGGTGATCACGCGCGACGGCGAGCGCCTGGGTGCCGGGTGGGTGCGGGTGTTGCGCTCCGGCGCGGCGCAGCAGGGCGCGCTGCTGCGCGAGCGCGAGATACAGTCGCTGCGCGGCGGGATCGAGACCCTGCAAGCGCGTGAGCGCGAACTCGATGCCGCGCTGGCGAAGTTGCGCGACCAACTGCTGGCGGCCGAGCAGCAGCGCGAGGAAGCCCAACGCACGCTGTACATGGCCCACCGCAGCGTCTCCGAACTGGCCGGGCAGTTGCAGAGCCAGCAGGGACGGCTGGATTCGGCGCGCGGCCGGATCGAGAAGATCGACGCGGAACTGGCGCAACTTGCCGCCACGCTGGAGGCCGCGCGCGAGCAGGCGCGCGAGGCCCGCGGCAGGCAGGAAGACGCGGTCATCCGCATGTCCGAGCTGGAGGACGCGCGGTTGGCACTGGAAAGCGAACGGCGCACGCTCTCGGAGGCGCGCGAGCAGGCGCGCATCGCGGCCCGCGAGTCGCGCGACACCACCCATTCGCTGGCCCTGACCATCGAGTCGCAGCGTGCGCAGATCGCGTCGCTGACCCAGTCGCTCGAGCGCATGGGCGGCCAGCGCGGACAACTGGATTCGCGCCTGGGCGAGATCGCCGCACAGATGGTCGACGGCGATGCCCCGGTGCAGTCGCTGGAACAACAGCGGCAGGTCGCGCTGCAACAGCGCGTGCAGGCCGAGCAGAAACTGACCGCGGCGCGTACCGCGCTGGACGGCGTCGACAACGACCTGCGCCGCTTCGAGCAGACCCGCCACCAGCGCGAGGAGCAGTCGCTGCAGCAGCGCGAGGCGATCGGCCAGCGCCGCCTGGACCAGCAGGCGGTGGTGATGAAGGCCGAGCAGCTCGTGGCGGCGGTGACCGAGGCCGGCTTCGTGCTCGAGGACGTGGTCAACACGCTGCCCGAAGATGCCGAAGCGCAGGCCTGGGAGCGGGCGGTCGTCGACTTCGACGCCAAGCTGCGCCGGCTGGAGCCGGTCAACCTGGCGGCCATCGCCGAGCACGCCGAAGCCGCGCAGCGCAAGGAATACCTCGATGCGCAGGACGCCGATCTGCGCACGGCGCTGGAAACGCTGGAGGACGCGATCCACAAGATCGACAAGGAGACCCGCGGCCGCTTCAAGGACACCTTCGACCGGGTCAATTCGGGCGTGCAGGAACTGTATCCGCGACTGTTCGGCGGAGGCCATGCGTACCTGGAACTCACCGGCGAGGACCTGCTGGACACCGGAGTCGCCATCATGGCCAGGCCTCCCGGCAAGCGCGTGTCGAACATTTCGCTGCTGTCGGGCGGCGAGAAGGCGATGACCGCGGTGGCGCTGGTGTTCGCGATCTTCCGGCTCAATCCGGCACCGTTCTGCCTGCTGGACGAGGTCGACGCGCCGCTGGACGACGCCAACGTGGGTCGTTTCACCGCGCTGGTCAGCGAGATGAGCGAGCAGGTGCAGTTCCTGTTCGTGAGCCACAACAAGGCGACGATGGAGGCGGCGCAGCAGTTGTCGGGCGTGACCATGCGCGAGCCGGGCGTGAGCCGGCTGGTTTCGGTCGATCTGGCCGAGGCTGCTCGCCTGGCTGGGGCTGCGTAGGCGCTTGTCCGCGAAGGACGCGAAAGGCGCGAAGGTAGAGCAAGAAAAAAAGGGCGAAGGAGGAAAAGAGGAAGAGCGTCCAGAGTGGGTGCGTGGCGTTCGTGTTCAGGCGGCTGGCGGCGTGATGCCCGGGATTGTCGTGATGTCCGGGTTCGACGGATCCCGCGTCTGATGAGCTGTTGGCGCATGGCTGCTATCGAACGGCCAGCAAGTACGCGGTGAGCAACCCCCTCATATATCCTCGCCCTTGCTGTTCTTCGCGTCTTTCGCGTCCTTCGCGGATAACAGGGCACCGGCGAGGCGAACGCGCGATGCGCGGCGGCCCCATATAATCTTGCCCTTGCTTTTTTTCGCGGTTTTCGCGTCCTTCGCGGACACGCCCCCGCGTCCCTCGCGGACCCAAGATCCTGGAGACACAGATGTCGGACATGACCCTTCTGCGGATTGGCATTCTCATCGCCGGCCTGGTCCTGATCGGAGCGATCGTGTTCTTCAGCCGGTCGGGCAAGCCGGAGCAGGGCAAGCGCGTGGCGCGGGAGGCCGATCGCGAAAAGCGGCAGGTCGGGAATACGCGACGCGAGCCGACGCTCGGCGGGGCTGCCGACGAGACGGCGCCCGATCCGGCCGCCGGTGCCGCCGAGGTGTCGCAGAGCGAGCTGGAACTGACCGGCACTGCGGGTTCTGCAGGCGTGGACCACAGCAATGTCGGCCGGCGCGCCAGCGAAGAGTTCGACAAGATCGTGACCCTGTACCTGGCGGCACGCGCGGGCGAGAAGCTGCACGGTGCCGACATCGTGGTCGCGGCCGAGAAGGCCGGACTGGTCTACGGCCACATGGGCGTGTTCCACCGCCTGGTGGAGCATCACCCCGAGCGCGGACCGGTCTTCAGTGTCGCCAACATCATGAAGCCCGGCAGCTTCGACATGGGCGAGATCCACGCCCTGGAGACTCCCGCGATCGCCTTCTTTCTCACCTTGCCGGCGCCGGTGCCGGCACTGGATGCCTGGGAAACCATGCTGCCGACCGCAGAACGCATGGCCGAGCTGCTGGGCGGCCTGGTCCTGGACGAACAGCGAAACACGCTGGGTAGACAGCGGATCGCACATATTCGCGACGAATTACGCGCCTACGACCGCCAGCGCGAAGCTCCGCCGCTGACCAAGCCGCCGCGCTGGTAGCGGCGGACGCTGCGGCCGCGCAGCCCCGCGCGACCCGCATCTAGGCCAGCATCCGGATACCGAGCCCTTGAACGAACAGATCGCCGCCGCACGCATCGATGCGTTGCGCCGCCAGCTGGACGATGCGAGCCATCGGTACTACGTGCTCGACAATCCGTCGATGCCGGATGCCGAGTGGGACCTGATGCTGCGGGAGCTGGAGGCGCTGGAAAACCGATTTCCGGGCCTGGCCAGCGCCGACTCCCCGACCCAGCGCGTGGGCACCGCCCCATCGGGTGCGTTCCAGTCCGTGCGGCATGCCGTGCCGATGCTGTCTCTGGGCAATGCGTTCGCCGATGACGAGGTATCCGACTTCGCCAGGCGGATCGAGCAGAAGCTTGGCCGCGCGCCGCTGGCGTTTTCCGTCGAGCCCAAGCTCGACGGGCTGGCGATCAACCTGCGCTACGAGCACGGCCGCTTCGTCCAGGGTGCGACCCGCGGCGACGGTGCGACCGGCGAGGAGGTCACGGTGAACCTGCGCACCGTCAGGTCGATTCCGATGCGCCTGCGCGGCACCGACTGCCCCGAGGTGCTGGAGGTTCGCGGCGAGGTATACATGCCGCTGGAAGGATTCCGCCGCTACAACGAGCGCGCGCTCGCCGAAGGCGGCAAGGTGCTGGCCAATCCGCGCAACGGCGCCGCAGGCTCGCTGCGCCAGCTCGACTCGCGCATCACCGCGCGCAGGCCGCTGGCGTTCTTTGCGTACGGGATCGGCAAGGTCGAGGGTGGCGCGCTGCCGGACACGCATTCGGCGACGCTCGCCCGGATCCGCGAGTGGGGCCTGCCGGTGAGTCCGGAGAACGACATGGTTCTTGGCGTCGATGGTCTGCTGGGCTATTACCGCCGCATCGGCGAACGGCGCGACGCACTGCCGTACGAGATCGACGGCGTGGTCTACAAGCTCGACGACTACGAAGGCCAGGCGCGGATGGGTTTCGTCTCGCGCGCGCCGCGCTGGGCGATCGCGCACAAGTTTCCCGCGCAGGAGCAGACCACGGTCGTCGAGGACATCGTGATCAACATCGGGCGCACGGGCGCGGCGACGCCGCTGGCGAAGCTGCGGCCGGTGCAGGTGGGCGGCGTCGTGGTCAGCAACGCCACCTTGCACAACGCCGACCAGATCGCGCGGCTCGACGTGCGCGTGGGCGATACCGTCATCGTGCGGCGCGCGGGCGATGTGATCCCCGAGCTCGTGCGCGTGGTGCCGGGCTATCGCAGCCCGAATGCACCCGAGTGGTCCATGCCGACGAACTGCCCCGTGTGCGGATCGCAGATCGTGCGCGAGGAGGGCGAGGCGGTGTGGCGCTGCTCGGGCGAGCTGACCTGCGCGGCGCAGCGCAAGGAAGCGATCGCACATTTCGCCTCGCGTCGCGCGATGGACATCGAAGGCCTCGGCGACCGCTATGTCGAGCAACTGTCGGAGCTGGGCTTCGTCGAATCCGTGGCCGATCTCTACCGGCTGACGGTGGACGACCTGATCAAGGCCAAGCTGCTGGCGGAAGTGGAGTCCGTGGAGCAGCTCGTCGAGGCGTTTGCGGTCCACGGCGCGCAGCCGCTGGCGGACATGGACGCGTTGCAGTCGCTGGGCACGCACGTGTGGCGAAATGCGGCGTTCCTCGCGGCGAACTTCACGCCGTTCCGCATCGATTCGCGCAAGGCTGCGACGCGCTGGGCCGAGAACCTCATCGGCGCGATCGGGCATAGCCGCAGCACCACGCTCGAGCGGTTCCTGTACGCGCTCGGCATACAGCACGTCGGCGAGAGCACCGCCAAGGCGCTGGCGTCGTGGTTCGGCGATATCGGGCTCATTCGCGACCTGCCATGGCCGCTGTTCAAGTGCGTGCCCGACATCGGCGGCGAGGTCGCGCGCGCGATCGGCAGGTTCCTCGACCAGTCCGGCAACCAGGAGGTCATCCAGGCCCTCCTGGATCAAGGCGTGACGATTACCGATGCACACCCGCCGGCGCCGAAGCTCCGCGAAAACCTCGACCTTGCGACTGTGCTCGTCGACATGGAGATCCCGAAGATCACCCGCATCCGCGCCGAGCAGTTGGCTGCGGCGTTTCCCGATGCCGAGGCGCTGGTCGCCGCTACGGAGCAGGACTTCATCGCTGCAGGCCTGCCGGCCGAGACGGCGCGTGCCCTGGCGGTCTGGCTGGCGGAGGCGGGGCACGCAAGGCTGATGGCGGAAAGCTACGACGCATTGCGCAGACTCCTGGAAAACATCCCGGAGCTCGCGCAGGTCACCGCCGGGCCGCTGGACGGCCAGACCGTCGTGCTGACCGGCACCTTGGCGACGCTCAGTCGCGAGGATGCGAAGGCGAAGCTCGAAGCACTCGGAGCGAAAGTGGCCGGGAGCGTGTCGAAGAAGACCAGCTTCGTGGTTGCGGGCGAGGCTGCGGGATCCAAGCTGGGAAAGGCCGCCGAACTTGGCGTGGCGGTCTGGGACGAAGTGCGGCTTCTCGAGTTCCTGGACGGACAGGGCTGACGTGGATCACGCGCGGCGTTTGCGCCACGAGTCGACGGACGCCGAAGCGCGGCTGTGGACGCGCCTGCGCAATCATCAGTTGGGCGCGAAGTTTCGCCGGCAGCATCGCGCTGAGGGCTTCATTCTGGATTTTGCGTGTCCGGAGCATTTACTGGTCGTCGAACTTGATGGCGGGCAGCATGCGGAACGGATGCTTGAGGATGAACTGCGCACCCATCGGTTGCAGGCGGCTGGCTGGCGCGTCATCAGGTTCTGGAACCATGAGGCACTGCTGCAGACGGATGATGTGGTGTCGGCGATCTGGGCTGCACTGCAGCAAAGCCCACGCGAACCGACCCGACGCCACGACGCAGCCGCCCCCGCATCCGCTCCATCAGCATCGAAAGAAGCGATCCACACTCGAGCGCGGCTCAACGCGCTGATCCGCAGCTTCTTCGCCGAGCGCGCCGTCGTCGAAGTCGAAACCCCGATGCTCTCGCAGGCGGGCAACACCGATCCGAACATCGCCTCCTTCTCGCTGCAATTCAGCGGCCGCACCGACGGCGCACCCCCCACGCGCTGGCTGCGCACCTCGCCCGAGTTCGCGCTCAAGCGCCTCCTCGCGGCCGGGATCGGCGACTGTTATGAGCTGGGCAGGGTATTCCGCGACGGCGAAGCGGGGATCCGGCACAACCCCGAGTTCACGATGCTGGAGTGGTATCGCATCGGCTGGAATCATCGCGAACTGATGCTCGAGGCCGCCGCGCTGGTCAATGCGGCACTCGGAGTCGCGAACCGGACCGCCGGATACGCCGAGATCTCCTACCGGGATCTTTACCGGCAGCGGCTGGGAGTCGACCCGATGACGGCCACGGCCGAGGAGCTGCGCGTCGCGCTGGGCGAGGTGCAAATCGACCCGCAAGGACTCGGCCGCGACGACTGGCTCGACCTGCTGATGACGCATCGCCTGCAGCCCGGATTCGTGGCCGATCAGTTGCTGGCCGTGTACGACTTTCCGGCCAGCCAGTGCGCGCTGGCGAGACTGCGCGACGAACCCGGCAACCCTCCGGTTGCCGAGCGTTTCGAGCTGTACCTTGGCCCGCTGGAGATCGCCAACGGCTATCACGAGCTCACCGATGCGGTGGAGCAGGGCGCGCGGTTCGATCGCGACCGCGCGATCCGTTCCGATCGCGGCCAGCCCGCCCCGCCGCGCGACGAGCGCCTGCTGGCGGCGCTGTCCGACGGCCTGCCCGCCTGCGCCGGTGTGGCCGTCGGCGTGGACCGTTTGCTGATGGCGATGTTGCGCACCTACCGGATCGGTGACGTGCTCGCGTTCGATTTCGGTCGCGCCTGAGCGGGGGAACGGGGAGATGTCCGCGAATGGCGCAAAGAGCGCGAAAAATAGCGGAAATAGCGAAAAAGATCCAGAATTATTTGGTCCTCGTCGGGTCTTTCGCGGTCGCTTGTGGGCATACCGGCGCTGAGTGCCGATCCTGCGGCAGGAGCAGCGGCGCTTCCGTAAAAAGCCCGCGAGAGACGCCGAAAACGCTGAATTCATTCTTCTTTTGCTTCTTTCGCGCCTTTCGCGTCCTTCGCGGACCATCACGTCTAGAATCACCCGATGACCGAAACCCCTTTCGATTTCGACCGCTACGACCGGGTGCGCCCGATCCGCTGGACCGGCGATGCGCTGGAGCTGATCGACCAGCGCAAGCTGCCCTTCGAGGTGGAATACGTGCGCTGCCAGACC
>JALYOG010000121.1 GCA_030856985.1 Pseudomonadota bacterium
GATGCCGCGCGCCTGGCCGGACCGAACGGTTACGGCGAGAGCCGTCCGCTCGAGCCGACTCCGCAGACCCTGCCGGAGTGCAAGAACGAGACCAACCGCCGCACCGAGCTGAACGTTCAGAACTAAGCTGCGCAAACGCTGCCGAAACACTGAAGCCCGGCCTCGTGCCGGGCTTTTTCGTGCGCGCTGCGGTTGTTCGGATCGGTGGTGCCACCTACACTGGCGCTCGCTCCATGAGACGTCTGCCGCTCGGCAGCGCCGGCTTTTTCTCGAGGAAACAGCGCCAATGCAACCCGCCGCGATCGTACTCTCCCTGATGCTGCTGGGTGGCACCGCGCACGCCCAGGGAATGCCGGACTGTTCGGCGCTCGGTGCGCCACCCGCACTGGCGGCGAGGTCGGCAGCACCCGCGCCGCTGTCGCCCGAGATGACCACTCCTTCGGAGCAACTCGGTGCGCCCGGGGGCGTGCTGGCGCAGGCGCTGGACGAATCCATGGCGGTCGACCAGGTGTTGTACCGGATGCGGCTGTCGGCCTGCACCCAACTGGCTTCGGCGACGCCCGTGCCTTCCCCGGGGAGCCTCCCGGCGGCTCCGGGATCCGCGCTGCCGCCCGGCACCGTCATCCCGGACCCCACCGATCCGGCGGCCTACAAGCCCAAGACCGAGTTCGACAACACCCCGTGGCGGTTCGACATGAACCAGAACGGCAAGCGCATGACCGCCGACGAGTTCACCGCGTGGATGGAAGCCAAGGGCGTGCGCGTGGTCAAGCCGCGAGCCCCCGTTGCAACGGCTCCTGCGTTCGGCGACCAGGGGCAGGTGACTCCTTCAGTCGCGGTGCCCGATCCGTCGGCGGATGCGCCGCCCGCCGAAGAAGCGGCACCCACCCCGTAACCGCGCGGCGATCCGCGCGAGCGCCGTCGCCCGCAACCCGTCCGTGACCGGCCCGCCGCCACGCCACGGGCTCGCGCGCGTGCTGTCCAAGCGCGGGCTGTGCTCGCGACGCGAAGCGGTCGCGTGGATCGGCGAAGGCCGCGTCTCGGTCGACGGAAGGACCGTGCGCGATCCCGAGTTTCCCATCGTGCAGGGACGGCAGGCGATCAGCGTCGACGGTCGGCCGATCGATGAAGTCGCGCGTGTCTACCTGATGCTCAACAAGCCCCGTGGCCTGGTGACCACCGCCAGCGACGAGCGCGGTCGCGACACCGTGTACCGGTGTTTCGACGGAGCCGGCCTGCCGTGGATCGCGCCGGCAGGAAGGCTGGACAAGGCGAGCGAGGGCTTGCTGCTGTTCTGCAACGATCCGGAGTGGGCGGCGTGCATCACCGAGCCGGGCCGGGGCATGGACAAGACCTACCGCGTGCAGATCGATACGGTTCCCGGCGCTGCCGTGCTGACCGCGCTGGTGGCCGGCGTCGACGTGGACGGCGAGCGACTGCGGGCCTCTTCGGCAACGCTGCTGCGCGCAGGCGACAAGAACGCGTGGCTGGAGATCGAGCTCGATGAAGGCCGCAATCGCCAGATCCGGCGGCTGCTGGCCGCATTGGGCATCGGCGTGCTGAGGCTGGTGCGGGTGTCGATCGGGCCGGTCGCGCTCGGCGACCTTGCGAAGGGCGCGTGGCGCGGACTCACGTCCGGGGAAGTCGCGGCGCTCGACACCAGGCCGCCGCGGCACTCCTGAGAATTGCCTCCGCACCGGCTCTCCGGCACGGCGCGTCGGGATGCGGGCTCAGCCCGCCAGCACGCCCAGTTCCCCGCCGATCCTGGTGAACGCCGCAATGGCGCGATCGAGCTGTTCGCGGGTGTGCGCCGCCGATACCTGTACGCGGATGCGCGCCTGGCCCTTGGGCACGACCGGGAAGAAGAACCCGATCGCGTAGATGCCTTCCTCCAGCAACCGGGACGCGAACTTCTGCGCGAGCGGTGCGTCGTACAGCATCACCGGACAGATCGGATGCACGCCGGGCTTGATGTCGAAGCCGGCCGCGGTCATCTGCTCACGGAAGTGGCGGGTGTTGTCCCCCAGTTGCGCGCGCAGTTCGCCGGCGGACGACAGCATCTGGAACGCCTTGATGCCCGCGGCCACGACATGCGGCGGCAGCGAATTGGAGAACAGGTAGGGGCGCGAGCGCTGCCGCAGCAGCTCGACGACTTCACTGGACGCGGTCGTGAATCCGCCGACGGCGCCACCCATCGCCTTGCCCAGCGTGCCGGTGATGATGTCGATGCGGTCCAGCACGCCCTTGACCTCGGCCGAGCCGCGGCCGGTCGCGCCGAGGAAGCCGGTCGCATGGCATTCGTCGATGTGCACCAGCGCGCCGTACTGCCTGGCCAGCTCGGTGATGCGGTCGAGCGGGGCGATGAACCCGTCCATCGAGAACACGCCGTCGGTGGTGATCAGCTTGGTCCTGCAGCCGGCGGCATCGGCGGCCTGCAACTGCGCTTCCAGATCGGCCATGTCGCAGTTGGCGTAGCGGAAGCGCTTGGCCTTGCACAGGCGCACGCCGTCGATGATCGACGCGTGGTTGAGCGCGTCGCTGATGATCGCGTCGTCCTCGCCCAGCAGCGGCTCGAACAGCCCGCCATTGGCGTCGAAGCAGGCCGCGTACAGGATCGTGTCGCCGGTGCCGAAGAATTCGGCGATGGTGCGTTCCAGTTCCTTGTGCAGGTCCTGGGTGCCGCAGATGAAGCGCACCGAGGCCATGCCGAAGCCGTGGCTGTCGAGCGCCCCGCGCGCCGCGGCGACGATATCCGGATGGTCGGCGAGCCCGAGATAGTTGTTGGCGCAGAAGTTGAGCACGCGGCGGCCGTCGGCGAGGGTGATCTCCGCCGACTGCGGGCTGGTGATCGTGCGCTCGGACTTGAACAGCCCCTGCTCGCGAATCGATTCGAGTTCTTCGGAAAAACGCTGCGTAAGCGACATGGGGACTCCTTGGGTGTGGGGCGCGAAGAGTGATCCGCAAAAGACGAGAAGAGTTGTCCGCAAAGGACGCGAAGGGCGCAAATAGAAGCGGATGCGGAGGGGCATCCGCGATGGCGGGACGCAATTGGCGGAAAATGGAAGGTTGCGACTCTTCCTCGATCTTTTCCTGGCTCTTGTTCGCGCCTTTTGCGTCCTTCACGGACGACCGGAATCAAGTCCAGCTCAGGACGATCTTGCCGGCCTTGCCGGCTTCCATGAGGTCGAAACCCTGCTGGAAATCCTCGATCGGCAACTGGTGGGTCAGGACCTTGCCGAGCGGAAAACCGCCGAGCACCATCTGCGTCATCTTGTACCAGGTCTCGTACATGCGCCGGCCGTACATGCCGTGCAGGGTCAGGCCCTTGAAGATGATCTTGTCCCAGTCGGCGCCGGCGCCCTGCGGCATGATGCCGAGCATCGCGATCTTGCCGCCGTGATACATGCAGTCGAGCATGTCGTTGAACGCGCGCGGATTGCCGCTCATCTCCAGCCCGACATCGAAGCCTTCCATGTGCAGGTCGGCCATCACCTCCTTGAGCGAGGTGTCGGTGACGTTGACCACGCGCGTGGCGCCCATGTCGGCAGCCAGCTTGAGCCGGTAGTCGTTGACGTCGGTCACCACGACATTGCGCGCGCCGATATGCTTGCAGATGCCCGCAGCGATGATGCCGATCGGACCGGCGCCGGTGATCAGCACGTCCTCGCCGACGACGTCGAACTCCAGCGCACAATGCGCCGCATTGCCGTAGGGGTCGAAGAATGCGGCCAGTTCGCTGGGGATCTGGTCGGGGATCGGCCACAGGTTGCTTGCCGGCATGACGATGTACTCGGCGAACGCGCCATCGCGGTTGACGCCGATGCCGACCGTGTTGGGACACAGATGCTGGCGCCCGCCGCGGCAGTTGCGGCAATGGCCGCACACGATGTGGCCCTCGGCGCTGACCCGTTGCCCGACCTTGTAGCCGGTCACGCTGGCGCCCAGTTCGGCGATGCGACCGACGAACTCGTGCCCGATCACCAAGCCCGGCTTGATCGTGCGCTCGCTCCAGGCGTCCCAGAGATAGATATGCAGGTCGGTGCCGCAGATCGCGGTCTTCTGCAGCTTGATCAACACCTCGTTGGGGCCGGGCACCGGCACCGGCACCTGCTCCATCCAGATGCCTTTGCCGGCTTCGCGCTTCACCAGCGCCTTCATTGTCGATTGGGTCATTGGGGCATGGGCCTTCGCGAACCGAGTGGAACGCTTTGGGTGGGCGGGGCAGGGCAGCGGCCGGGCGCAGGAGGCGAACCGGCCTGGAGTGCCTCGGCGGTTTGCTGGCGAGAGCCGGGATGTCCCGCCTGGGACTGCGATTATACGCGGGCGGGATGTGCCGGCCGTGAGATTTGCCCCCGGCCGCCGGGTTCGCCTATCGTCGGTGGCTCCGCCCATCCGGAATGCCCCATGCGTCATTGCCTGCTCGCACTGTCCCTGACGCTCTGCACGGGCGTCGCCCACGGCGACGAGGGCATGTGGCTGCCTTCGCAACTGCCGGACATTGCCGACGCGCTGCGCGCCGCCGGTTATGAGGGCAACCCAAGCGACCTCGTCGAGCTGGCCAAGCCGCCGATGAATGCCGTGGTGCGGGTCGGCGGCGGCACCGGCGCCTTCGTTTCCGGCGACGGCCTGGTGCTGACCAATCACCACGTCGCGTTCGGGGTCATCCAGTACAACTCCAAGCCCGACCGCGACCTCATCGGCAACGGCTTCATCGCGGCGGACCGTAGCGCCGAACTGCCGGCCAACCCGGACTACCGCGTGCTGGTCACGACCGGGTTCGATCGCGTCACCGACCGCATCCTCGCCGACGCGCGCGGGCAGCAGGGCCGGGCCTACTACGACGCGCTCGACCAGGCGACCAAGGCGGTGATCGCCGAATGCGAGCGCGACCCCGGCACCCGCTGCAGCGTCGCCAACATGCACTACGGCACCGACTTCTACCGCGTGCGGCAGTTGGAGCTGCGCGACGTGCGCCTGGTGTACGCGCCGCCGGAGGCGATCGGCAACTACGGCGACGAGATCGACAACTTCATGTGGCCGCGCCACAGCGGCGACTTCACCCTGCTGCGCGCCTACGTCGGTCGCGACGGCAAGCCGGCGGCGTATTCGGTCGACAACATTCCCTATACGCCGCCGGCGCACCTGCAGGTCGCGACGACCCACGTGCGCGACGGGGATTTCGCGATGCTCGCCGGCTACCCGGGCATCACGTTCCGGCACCGCATGGCTTCGGAATTCGCCAACCAGATCCAGTGGCAGCTGCCGTCCCGCGTGGAACTGGTGGGCGGCCTTATCGACACCGTCGAGACCGCGACGGCGGGCGATGCCGAAACGCGCATCCTGTATGCCTCGCAAATGGCGGGATTGCGAAATACCCTCAAGCGCGCCCAGGGCGAGCTCGACGGGCTGCAGCGCAGCGATGCAGTGCGGGTACGCCGCTCGGACGAGGCCGCGATGCTCGCGTGGCTGGCCGGCCAGCCCGGGGCGGACGCAACGCAGGACGACATAGCCGCGGCGCAACGCGTGCTCGACGAAACCATTGCCATGCGCGACCGCGACCAGCTGCTGGCGGCGATCCGTTCGCAGACGCAGTTGCTGCGCGCCGCGGCGACCCTGCAGCGCCTGGCGAGCGAACGAGGCAAGCCGGACGCGCAGCGCGAGAGCGGCTACCAGGAGCGCGACGAGGCGCTGATCGAGGGACAGCTCAGGCAGGTGCAGCGCCGGTACTCGCCGGCGGTGGAAAAGGCCCTGCTGGCGACGCTGCTGCGCCAGTACCAGGCGCTGCCCGCCGGCCAGCGCGTCGCCGAATGGGACGCCGTGTTCGGTGCGACGTCCGAAGGGCTCGATGCGCGCCTGGACGCGCTGTACTCGGGCACGCAGCTGGGCGACGAGGCGCAGCGGCTGCAGTGGATGTCGGCCGAACCGGGCGCCGTGCGCGATGCCGGCGATCCGCTGCTGCGCGCGGCGGCCACGCTGCTGCCCGCGATCCTGCGGCTGGAGGCGGAGGACAAGGCGCGACAGGGCGAACTGATGCGCCTGCGCCCGGCCTACATGCGCGCGCTGATCGGATTCCGCCAGTCGCAGGGCCGAGCGGTGTATCCCGACGCGAACGGCACGCTGCGCGTGAGCTACGGCGCGATCACCGGCATGCAGCCGCGCGACGGCGTGCGCTATGTGCCGCTGACCACCGTGGCCGGCATCGTGGAAAAACACACCGCCAAGGCACCGTTCAATGCACCGGCTCCACTGCTGGCGGCGATCGCCGCGGGCGATTTCGGCACGACGGCCGATCCGAAGCTGGAGACCCAGGCCGTGAACCTGATGACCAACCTGGACACCACCGGCGGCAATTCCGGCTCGCCGGTGCTGGATGCGCGCGGCCATCTGATCGGCCTGAACTTCGACAGCAACTGGGAGGCGGTCAGCGCCAGCTGGATGTTCGATCCACGTTACAAGCGCGCGATCCACGTCGACATGCGCTACATGCGCTGGCTGATGGCGAAGGTCTATCCGGCGCCGCACCTGCTACGCGAGATGAACCTGCCTGCACAGTAATGCCGACCCGGTCGCGGTGATTCGCCGCGCCGCCGGTTAGTCTTCGACGGGTCGATCGAGACGATCCGCCCAAGCCAAGCCAGGAGTCCGACGAGGAATGGGAATGCACCGTACTTTATTCGTGGCCGCGATGACGATGGCCGGCTGGACCGGGCTCGCCTCGGCGGCAGAAGGCATGTGGGTACCGCAGCAGCTTCCGGAAATCGCCGGTCCGCTGAAAAAAGCCGGCCTGAAGCTCGATCCCAGGCAGCTGGCCGATCTCACCGGCGATCCGATGGGGGCGGTGGTTTCGCTCGGCGGCTGCACCGCAAGCTTCGTCTCGCCGCAAGGCCTGGTGGTGACGAACCACCACTGCGCCCACGGCGCGATCCAGCTCAATTCCACCCCGAAGCGCAACCTCATGGAGGCGGGTTTCAACGCCGCGACGCTGCGCGAAGAACTCTCTGCCGGCCCCAACGCGCGCGTGTACGTTCTGGACTCCATCCAGGACGTCACCACCCGCGTGCGCAAGGCCATCGATGCCGCCCCGGATGCGCTGGGGCGCACCGGCGCGCTGGAGAACATCGAGAAGCGGCTGGTAGCCGAGTGCGAGGCCGAGGCCGGTTTTCGCTGCCGGCTCTACAGCTTCGCTGGAGGCAACGCCTATCGCCTGTTCCGCAACCTGGAAATCCGCGACGTGCGCCTGGTCTACGCGCCGCCCGGCAGCATCGGCAACTACGGCGGCGAAGTCGACAACTGGATGTGGCCCCGCCACACCGGGGATTTCGCGTTCTACCGCGCCTACGTCGGCAAGGACGGCAAGCCTGCGGCGTTTGCGGCGGGCAACGTCCCGTACCGGCCCAGGCACTTCCTGAAGTTCGCCGACCAGCCGCTGGACGTGGGCGACTTCGTGATGGTCGCCGGCTATCCGGGGTCCACGAGCCGTTATGCGCTCGCCGCCGATTTCGATGCCACAGCAACGTGGTCGTACCCGACCACGGGCCGGCACTACCGGAATCTCGTGGCCATGGTCGAAGCCGCCGGCGAGAAGGACCCGGATATCGCGGTGAAGTACGCCAGTGCCGTGCGTGGCTGGCAGAACGCCATGAAGAACTACGACGGCCAGCTGGAGGGGTTCCAGCGCATCGGGGCGGCGCAGTCCAAGCGTGCCGATGAGGCGGCGGTGCTCGCATGGCTCGGAAAACAGCGCCGGAAGGGCAAGCCCGCGCTGGCGGCGCACGCACGGCTGGTGCAACTGGGGGACGAATCCCGCGCGTATCGCGAACGCGATCTCGTGTTCGCGCAGCTGCGCAATACCGGCGCCATCGGTGTCGCGGGTCAGTTGTACCGCCTGTCGATCGAGCGCGAGAAGCCCGATGCGCAGCGCCAGCAGGGCTACCAGCAGCGCGACCTGCCTTCGCTGGAGGGCAGCCTCAAGCAGATGGAACGTCGATACGACCCGAAGATGGATCGCCAGTTGCAGGCCTACTGGCTGCGCGAGTACCTGAAGCTGCCGCAGTCGCAGCGCATCGCCGCGGTCGACCAGTGGCTGGGAGGCAACGACGAGCAGGCGATCACGCGCGTGCTCGACAAGCTCGGCAGGACGGAACTGGTCGACGGCGAAAAGCGGCTGGCCCTGCTCAAGGCGGATCGCGCCGCGTTCGAGGCCAGCACCGATCCGGCGATCCAGTTCGCGGTGGCGACGATGCCGACCGCGCTGGAGCTGGAAGAGGCGGGCAAGACCCGCGCCGGCGACGTGCTGGTCGCGCGCCCGGTATATCTCAAGGCCGTGGAGGACTACAGTAAAAGCAAGGGCAACTTCGTCTACCCGGACGCCAATTCGTCGCTGCGGATCACCTTCGGCAACGTTACCGGCTACACCGGCACCGCCGGCACCCGGCATCAGCCGTTTACGCGACTGGAAGAAGTCGCGGCCAAGGCCACCGGCGAGGCGCCGTTCGATGCCCCCAAGCCGCTGCTGGATGCGATCGCGGCACGCAACTACGCCGGCCTGGGCAGCGAGGAACTCGGCACGGTGCCGGTGAATTTCCTCTCGGATCTGGACATCACCGGCGGCAATTCCGGATCGCCGGTGCTCGACGCGCGCGGCAGGCTGGTCGGCCTGGCGTTCGACATGAACTGGGAGAGCGTCAGTTCGAACTGGGTGTTCGATCCGGCCATGACCCGCATGATCTCCGTGGACCAGCGTTACATGCGCTGGATCATGCAGGAGGCGTTCCCGGCGCCGCAGTTGTTGCGGGAGCTGGACGTCGCGCCCAAGGCTGATCGGCTGACCGGTTCGCTCCTGCGATGCAGGAGCGAACCTCGAACTACTCCTGCCAGGCTTCAGGCCTGGACGGCGTCGGGAAGCGCTCGGAAGGCGTAGTCGAACGCGTAGAAGTGCCTGCCCCCGGTTATCTCGATCGACATCGCCCCGGCCAGGCCGATCAGTTCGCCGGTGCCCGAGTCGGGAACCACCGTCAGCGACAGCGTCGCCGCGCCGCGATCCATGATGCCTTTGTGCTGCAGGAAGAACGTGCCAGCGCGCCCGCCCAGCGTCCCCGAGACGCGCTCGATTGCCACGTAGGCAGCCGAGCCGGGCGTGTCGGTCCCGACTGCGAGCATGTGCACGACGCTGCTGGCCTCCAGCTCGCCGCGGAACTGCTTGTCGATGCGGTAGTGTCCCGCCACCGCGTCCTCGCCCATGTCGCAGGACGGTTCGATGCTGCGGTCGACTTCGAAATCGCCTTTCGCCTGCTGTGCCATCGCGAACCACCATGCATGAACCCGGCGCCATGCTCGCCCGCATTCGCCCGCGACGCCAGCTTGCGTCGATCCCGGCGTCTGCTAGTCTTGCGGTGTTCGCGGATTCCCATGCCAGCCGGCCCCGTCTTCCGAATGTGCTTCCAAAGCAGTGCTTCACCGGGCTCCACGCCGCGATGCGGCCCAACGCCCGGCGCTCGTTTCCGCAAGGCCGGCTTCCAGGTTTCCGCGCTCCCCTAACTTCAGGAGCGTGCGATGAAAGTGCTGGCTTGCGATGGAATTCATGAAGACGGTCTTGCCCTGTTCCGCGACGCGGGCTGGGAAGTGCTCGTGTCCGATCCGATCAAGGATCCCGCGGCCCTGGCCGAGGCGCTGACCGGCGTCGACGCGCTGCTGGTGCGCTCGGCGACGCCCGTCACTGCCGAGGCGATCTCGCAGGCGGCACAACTGCGCGTCATCGGCCGTGCCGGCGCCGGGGTGGACACGATCGACGTGGAAGCCGCCACCGGCCGCGGCATCGCGGTCATGAATGCGCCCGACGGCAACACCCTGGCGGCGGCCGAACACGCCATCTCGCTGCTGTTCGCGCTCGCCCGGCACATCCCGCGCGCCGACGCCGGAATGAAGGCCGGCCAGTGGCCGAAGGCCGGCCTCACCGGCTTCGAGCTGGAAGGCAAGCGCCTGGGCGTGATCGGACTGGGCCGCATCGGCGGCACGGTGGCGCGCAAGGCGCAGGGCATCGGCATGGAGGTGGCGGCGTTCGACCCGTTCCTGCCGGCCTCGGCTGCCGGCAAGGGTAGCGTGCCGCTGAAATCGCTCGACGAGCTGCTGGCCTGGGCCGACATCGTCACCCTGCACATCCCGCGCACCAAGGAGACGACCAACCTGCTGTCGGAGGCGCGCATGCGCGCGCTCAAGCCGGGAAGCTATGTCATCAACGCCGCACGCGGTGGCCTGCTCGACGAAGCCGCGCTGTTGCGCCTGCTCGACGAAGGCCACCTCGCGGGCGCGGCGCTGGACACGTTCGTGACCGAACCGTTGCCCGCGGACTCGGCGTTGCGCGCGCACCCGAAGCTGATCCTCACCCCGCACCTGGGCGCGTCGACGAGCGAGGCGCAGCAGGCGGTCAGCACCATCCTGGCGCGGCAGATCCTCGACTTCATCAACACCGGCGCGGTCGCCGGCTGCGTCAACCTGCCGCCGCTGACGGCCGAGGCCGCGGTGGAGGTCGGGCCGTGGATGCCGCTGATGTCGGCGCTCGGGCGACTGGCCGCGCGGCTGGTGCCGGCGCCGACGCGACTGCACATCACGTATGCCGGGCGCACCGAGGGCCTCGACGCGCGACCGCTCACAAGACTGCTGGTCGCGGCCCTGCTTGGCTCGGCCTCGGGCCGGGTGACGCCGGTGAATGCCTTGCATGAAGCCGCCCAGCGTGGGCTCACCGTGGCCGAAACGCTAGGCGGCGACGGCGACGGTTTCGACCGGCTGCTGCGGCTGCGCGTGGAAGGCGGCGGGCGCGTGCGCGAGATCGAGGCGACCCTGCATCGCGGCCCGCGCGTGGTCCGGCTCGACGGCGTGGAAATCGAATTCGACCCGCAGGCGCATGTGCTGCTGCTGCGCAACGAGGATCGTCCGGGCATGATCGGCACCGTCGGTTCGCAACTGGGAACCGCCGGCGTCAACATCGTCAATTTCGCGCTCGGCGCGGCCGGCGACGGCCAGGCGCGCGCGGCGATCACCGTCGACCGAGAAGTCACCGACGACCAGCTTATCGCGTTGCGCGCGACGCCCGGCATCCTCTCCCTGCAGCAGGTCTGATCATGCGAATTGTGCTTGCACGCCACGGCGAAACCGCCTGGAACGCCGAAGGCCGCTACCAGGGCCAGGAAGACATCGTGCTGTCGCCCGTCGGGCTGGCGCAGGCGCGTGCGCTCGGCGAGCGCCTGCGCGACGTGCCGATCACCCGCGCGGTCGCCTCGCCGCTGTCGCGCGCACGGCAAACCGCCGAGTTCGCCCTGGGCGAGCGCGACCTGCCGCTGACGCTCGATCCGGGCCTGATGGAAATCGCACACGGCACCTGGGAAGGATTGCTGGCCAGCGAGATCCGCGAGCGAGATCCCGAGCGCCTGCGGGCGTGGCGCGACACCCCGCACGAGGTGCTGATGCCCGAAGGCGAATCGCTGCAGCACGTGTTCGACCGTGCCTGGCCGGCGCTGGCGCGCGCCGCCGAAGGGCTGGGCGACGACGACACCCTGCTGGTGGTCGCCCACGACGCGGTCAATCGCGTGCTGCTGTGCCGGATGCTCGACATTCCGCTGGCCAAGCTCTGGGGTTTCCGCCAGGCGCCGACCACGATCAACCTGCTGGAGGGCCAGGACGTGGATCACCTCGAAGTGGTGCGGCTCAACGACTGCAGCCACCACACCGCGCTGTTCGGCGAAGCGGTGCACCGGGCCCTATGACACTGTGCCAATGACATCCGCGCGAACGCTGGCCGAGTGGCTGGCCTGGATCGAAGGCCAGCACCCCAGGTCGATCGACATGGGCCTGGAGCGCGTGCGCGAGGTCGCCGCGAGGCTGGGTCTGACGCGTCCCGCGCCGAGGGTGATCACCGTCGCAGGGACCAACGGAAAGGGCTCCACGGTCGCCTTCATCGAGTCGATCGCGCGCGCGGGCGGCAGCCGGGTCGGCGCCTACACGTCGCCGCACCTGCTGCGTTTCAACGAGCGGGTACGGATCGATGGGGCCGATGCCGAGGACCAGGACCTGGTCGCTGCGCTGGAGGCGGTGGAAGCCGCGCGCGGCGGGACGACGTTGACCTACTTCGAGTACGCCACGCTCGCCGCGCTGTGGCTGTTCGAGCGGGCCCGGCTCGACCTTGCGATCCTGGAAGTCGGCCTCGGTGGAAGGCTGGACGCCACCAACATCTTGGACCCGGACGTCGCGGTGATCACCACCGTCGATCTCGATCACCAGGACTACCTTGGCGATGACCGCGAGTCGATCGGTCGAGAGAAGGCCGGCATCGCCCGAGGCTGGAAGCCCCTGGTGATCGGCGACGACGATCCGCCATCGAGCGTGCTCCGTCACGCCTATGCGATCGGCGCCTCGGCGGTGCGGATCGGCTGCGACTTCTTCTTCGACCATGTGCCGGGCGGCGCGGCTGGTGAGGTTCCCGCTTCGGCCGTCTCGCCTGCGGCGGCTTCATCGAGGAGGGCTTCCAGCCTTGAAGGTCGCGCCGAACCGGCGTGGCACTGGCGCGAAGTCGGCTACTGCATCGATCTTCCGATGCCGCAACTGGCCGCGCCCGTGCAGTTGCGCAACGCGGCCATCGCCATCGCCGCGCTGCGCGCGCTCCAAGGCGATCCTCCGTCCGACGATGCGCTGCGCCGTGGCATCGCCGAAGCGCGGATCAGCGCCCGGCTGCAGCGCGTGGAGCGCGACGGCGTCGAGATCGTGGTCGACGTCGCGCACAACCCGCAGGCCGCGACGGCGGTTGCCGACTGGATGCGCGCCTGCCCCGCAAACGGCGCGACACGGGCGGTGTTCGCCGCATTGGCGGACAAGGACGTGGCGGGCGTGGTCGCACCGCTGGCCGGCATCGTCGCGCACTGGCACCTGGCCGGGCTGGAAGATGCAGGCCCGCGGGGTACCGATGCGAGCGCGCTGCGCGGTCGACTGCAGGGTACGGCCGCCGGCGGCGGGACCTTGCACGAGACCGTCGACCACGCGCTCCAGGCCGCGCGCGAAGCGGCCCGCGCCGGGGACCGGATTCTGGTTTTCGGCTCGTTCCACACGGCCGCGGCGGCACTGGGGTTGCTCGCTGCCGATTGACCCGCGCCGGCGCGATCCGCCAGTGCCAGCGCGCGCCTGAACGTCCTGACGCCCTGCGGCGCGTCGAAGTCCTTCGCGACGGAAGGCATTGTCGCGGCGCGGTATAATTTCACGGCACCTTCCACCCAGGCCCGCCGATTCGATGGAACCCGCCCTGAAACAGCGACTGATCGGAGCGGCCGTGCTCGTCGCGCTGGCCGTGATCTTCCTGCCGATGCTGATCAAGGGCCCGGCCCCCGAGAGCGGCGTGTCGGACGTGTCCCTGGACATGCCACCCAGTCCCGGCGGCGAATACGAGACCCGCGAGCTGCCACTGGTGACGCCCGGCGGCACGCCGCGCGGCGGAGCGCTGGGAATGGATGCGCCCGTGGCCCCTGGCGCCGCCCTGCCGACCGTCGACACCGCCCGGGACGCGGCTTCGAACGCCGACCCCGGCCTGGACAGCCCGATGATGCCGCCGCCGACTGCCGGTGGAGACTACGCCGTGAGTTTCGGCAGCTACGCCAGCGCGGTCGACGCGGACCGGGTGGTCGGGGCGTTGCGCGCCTCGCAACTTCCGGGTTACCACGAAGCAGTGCCGGGCAGCGACGGGCGCACGCTGTACCGGGTCCGGGTGGGACCCTATGCCCTGGAGCCGGAGGCCGAGGCCGCGCGCCTGCGGGCGGCGCACGTTCGCGACGATGTCGGCTCGCGGGTGGTGGTGCTCGATGCAGACCCGGGTGCCGCCGCGAAGTCCGCCGCCGCCAACAC
>JALYOG010000152.1 GCA_030856985.1 Pseudomonadota bacterium
CCTGCGGGGAGGGCTGGGGTGGGGGTAAGCGAAACACGCTTGCTGCCGACGCAACGGATGCCCACGCGCCTCCTGCCGCAACAACCACCGCTGACCTCACCGCCGTGGCCCGCAATCCTCGCGGCCAGGCCCGCAACCATCCCCATGCTCGATCTGCAAAGTCGCGTGGTTGATCCCGAACCGCCGGTCCAGCTCCCGATTGACCTGTCGCAGAAAAGCATCGTTGTCGCCATCACCCGAGCGCACCAGATGCGCCGTCATGGCGATTTCCCCGGTTCCCAGCGACCAGATATGCAGGTGATGGACCATCGCGACACCCGGCTGCTGCCCGAGGAAATCCCGCACCGCCGTCTCGTCGACCGAACCGGGCACCGCATCCATGACTGCGTTGAAACTCTCGCGCAGCAGCCCGAAGGCGCTGAGCGCGACCACCGCGCCGATCAGCAGCGATACGGCCGGATCCAGCCAGGCCCAGCCCAGCCACCACATACCCACGCCCGCCAACACCGCCGCCAGCGAGACGGCCGCATCGGCGAGCAGGTGCAGGAACGCGCCGCGCCGGTTCAGGTCGTGCGCGCCATGGCGCTCGCGCACCAGGAAAGCGCCCAGCAGGTTGACCGCGATGCCCACCGCGGCGACCACGATCACCGGCATCGCGGCGATCTGCGGCGGCGCACCGATGCGCTGTACCGCCTCCCAGCCCAATGCGCCGGCGAACCCTACCAGCAACAAGGCGTTCGCCAGCGGCGACAGCAGGGTCGCGCGGCGCCAGCCATAGGTATGGCGAAGCGTCGGCGGGCGCCGGGCCATCGCCGCCGCGCCCCACGCCAGGCCCAGCCCGAGTACGTCGCCCAGGTTGTGCAGGGCGTCCGACAGCAGCGCCAGCGAGTTGATCGCGAAACCGTAGCCCGCCTCCAGCACCGTGTAGGCGAGGTTGATCAGCAGGACGATCGCGAACCCGCGCGTGGCCGGGGAGGCGTGCGCGCCATGATCGTGATGATGATGGTGATGGCCGTGCGGCATCGGCCGATCCTGCCAGCGGCGGCGGGGCGGACACTATTACGCCCGCCGCGGCGCAGTCGCCACACAGGCTAGCGTTCTGAAATGCCGCGAACGGGCCGGTCGGGTTCCGGTTCGGCTCAGGACCCCAAGGCGTGGTCCGCGGTCAAATCCGCGGAGGTCATGCGCAGGGCGGCCTAATCCGAAGTGACCAGGGTTCCGATCTCCTGCCCATGCAGGATCTTCAGCAGTTCGCCCGGCTGGGTCATGTCGAAGATGCGCAGCGGGAGCTTGCTGTCGCGGCACAGCGCAAACGCCGCGGTGTCCATCACCTGCAGGTCGCGCGCGAGCACCTCGTCGTAGCTGAGCGTGTCGAAGCGCACCGCATCGGCGTGCTTCATCGGGTCCTTGTCGTACACCCCGTCGACCTTGGTCGCCTTGAGCAGCAGGTCGGCGCCGATCTCGATCGCGCGCAGCGCGGCGCCCGAGTCGGTGGTGAAGAACGGATTGCCGGTGCCGGCGGCGAAGATCACCAGCCGGCCTTTTTCCAGGTGCCGGATCGCGCGGCGGCGGATGTAGTCCTCGCAGACGTCGTTGATCTTGATCGCGCTCATGACCCGCGCCTTGGCGCCGAGCTTCTCCAGCGCGTCCTGCATCGCCAGGGCGTTGATCACCGTCGCCAGCATCCCCATCTGGTCGCCGGTCACCCGGTCCATGCCGCCAGCGGCGAGCCCCGCGCCGCGAAAGATGTTGCCCCCGCCGACCACCAGCGCGACTTCGGCACCGGCCTGCTGCGCCTCGATCACTTCCTTCGCCAACCGGTTGATGATCAACGGATCGATCCCGTAGTCCTCCGCCCCCATCAACGCCTCGCCGGACAACTTCAACAGGATGCGGCGATAGGCGAGCTGTGGCATGAAGACCTCGGAAGTGGGCGGGCAAACGGAGGCATTCTAGCCGATGGGGTTGTGGGCGCGCGTGGTGGCTATTCGGATCGACGGGTGGCGCCGGCGTCCGCTGCCGGGGACCGGGTCCGGGTGGAAGGCCGCCCGGCGCGGACTGATCCTGCAACAGACAATCAGGAACAGGCCGGGGCGCGCCGAGCGGCGATATGCCGCGGCTTCCCCCGTTCCTGATGCGCGCTTAACCTGATCGCGCGCACCTTCTGCACTTCGGCCGGGACCACCCCGGTCGCCAACAGGAGATGCAAGATGGCGTACATCGATGGTTTCGTGATTGCGGTGCCCATAGCCAACAAGCAGAAGTTCATCGACCACGCCAGGCAGGGCGATTCGGTGTTCATCGAGTGCGGCGCCACGCGCGTGCTCGAGTGCTGGGGCGACGATGTGCCGGTCGGCAAGCAGACCGATTTCCGTCGCGCCGTGCAGGCGACCGACGACGAGGCGGTGGTGTTCTCGTGGATCGAATGGCCGGACAAGGCCACGCGCGACGCGGGCATGGAAAAGATGATGAAGGACCCGCGCATGGACCCGGAAACCAATCCGATGCCGTTCGACGGAAAGCGGATGATCTTCGGCGGGTTCGAGCCGATCGTTGAGCTGGGCGACGCGGATCGGGCTGGCCGGATTGGCCTCGCTTCGTCCGCGCGATCGCAGGAGGGCGATGCGCCTCGTCATTAGATTTGGTGGTTGCCGTCTCGCAAGTCGCGGGTTGCGAGCAACAATCTTCGCGCGCCCCAGCTCCCTCCCCGGAAGCGGGGGAGGGAGCTGGGATCTGCGCGCCAGTCAGATTTCGTAGGGAGCTTGCTGTTCGTGCACTTCGTTGCCCGGTCCGAGGCAGACGTGCTGGCGTAGCCAACTGGCAAAATCGGACTCGGGCAGGGAACCCTCGGCGAGCGCGACGTATTGCGGATACAGCGCGAGATCGTCTGCCAGCAGCACGGCGTTGTTGAGTGCGAGAAAAACTTCGCATGCCACTGCCGCCGTGCGTTTGTTGCCGTCCCCAAACGGATGATTGCGCGCCAGACCGAAGGCGAGGCTGGCCGCCAGAGCGGCAAGATCGGGCGCGGGATCGGCGTAGGCATGCAGTTGCTGGGGCCGGGCGAGCGCGGAATCGAGCAAGCCTTCATCGCGCACGCCGGGAATTCCGCCGTGTTCGGAGAGTTGGCGGTCGTGGATGGCAATGACGAGCGGTTTTCCGATCCAGACGATCATGGCGGCCCCTACTGTGCGAGCTTGTGCAGAAGGGCACGCCGCTCACGCATGATCTTCTCGGCCACCTCCATCTGCGCCGCCAGCTCCGGATCGAACACGGTCAGCTTGAGGCCGTCGGGTGTCTCCAGCGCGAACAGTTCGTCGCCCTTTTCCAGGCGCAGGCGGGCCATCAGCTCCTTGGGCAGGATGACGCCGGCCGAGTTGCCGATGGTGGTGATCTTGAGTTTCATGGGTATGGTTCCGGGCTGTTATAACGAATGTTATGCCGAGAGCCGCCGCTGCCGCAAGCGTCGGACGGACCCTTTCGCAACACCGACGCGGCTTCACCCCGACGCTGAGTAAGATCGTGGGCGCCGGCGACATGCGCCTACGATCCTCGACGTCGCTCCAGGTCCACAGCGCACATCCGGAAACCCAAGCATGAGCATCCCCGCCCAGATCGGCGCAGCACTCACGACCGAATTCGCCCTTCCCGACGCGGGCGAGTTGACCGTGATCGTCGTGCGCCTGCTGACGGCGGCGTTGCTCGGCGGGCTGCTGGGGCTGGAGCGCGAGAAGCGGGGCAGGGCGGCGGGGCTCAAGACGCACATCCTGGTGTCAATGGGTTCGGCGCTGTTCGTGCTCGCGCCGTTGCAGGCGGGCGTGGATCCGGCCGAGGTGACGCGGGTGATGCAGGGCATCGTGTCGGGCATCGGGTTCCTCGGCGCCGGCGCGATCATCAAGCTCGACAAGGGCGAGCGCGTGGAGGGGCTGACCACGGCCGCGGGCATCTGGATGACCTCGGCGATCGGCATGGCCGCCGGCATGGGGCTGGAGATCGCGGCGCTGCTGACGGCGGTGCTGGCACTGGTCGTGTTCGCGGTGATTCCGAAGCTGATGCGCGACAACGTAAGCGACGTCTACTGAGTGCATCGGGATGCGGGAACCTGCGGAGAGCGCCGATCGCCGGCCAAAAAAACCCGCGATCACTCGCGGGTTTTTGTCTCAGCGGTGAAGCGAAGCTCAGGCCAGGCCGGCCTGCTTCATGACTTCAGCGTGGAAGTCGTCGCTGCTCTTCTCGATGCCTTCGCCGACCGCGAGCCGCACGAAGCCGACCACTTCGGCATTGGCCGACTTGAGCACCGACTCGACGGACTGGTTGGTGTCCAGCACGTACGACTGTCCGGTCAGGCACAGCTCGTTGACGGTCTTGGCGACCTTGCCGGAGATCATCTTCTCGAGGATCTCGGCCGGCTTGCCGGTGTCCTTGACCTGCGCCAGGGCGATTTCCTTCTCGCGCTCGACGAAATCGGCCGGGACATGCGCCGGGGAGATGTACGGAGGATTCATCGCGGCGATGTGCATCGCCAGGCCGCGTGCGAGGCTTTCCATATCAGAGCTGGCGTTGCCGCCCTTGAGTTCGACCAGTACGCCGATGCGGCCGCCGTGGACGTACGCGCCCAGGGTGTTGCCGCTGTCGATGCGCGCCATGCGGCGGACCTGCACGTTCTCGCCGACCTTGGCGATGACCATCGCGCGGGTTTCCTCGACGGTCTCGCCGGACGGCAGCCTGGTCGCGCGCAGCGCTTCGACATCCGCGGCACCGAGCGCGGCTTCACCGACGGCTTCGGTGAAGGCGATGAAGTTCTCGTCCTTGGCGACGAAGTCGGTTTCCGAGTTGATCTCGACCAGCACGACCTTGCCCTCGCCCTGGGCTGCGACGATGCGGCCTTCGGCGGCGACGCGGCTGGCCTTCTTGTCGGCCTTGGCCAGCCCGGTCTTGCGCAGCCAGTCGGCGGCGGCTTCGACGTCGCCATTGTTCTCGACCAGCGCCTTCTTGCATTCCATCATGCCGGCGCCGGTGCGCTCGCGCAGTTCCTTGACCAGGGAAGCAGTGATTTCCATGGGGACTCCTGAGTTGTTCGGTGAAATACGTCATCGCCCGCGGTGGCGGGGAGCGGTGTCCGCAATGCGGACCCGGTGCCTGCCGCACAGGCGACAACGGACTGGAAAGCCGGGTGCCGAAGCAGCGGTCGCGCGGGATGCGCGCGGCCGCCGATGCGGCTTAGCGCGTGCCGGGAACGGACTCGGCGACTTCGTCGGGAACCACCGGCGCCGCTTCGCTGCCGTCGGCCGACGGGGCAGTGGCTTCCTGGGCTGCGCCCTGGGCCGGAACCGCGCCGTCGTCGCCGCTGGCCAGCGAGTCGGCCTTGGCGCCGGCTGCCGGGCCCTTCTTTGTCGGAGCGCGGCCACGACCGCCCTTCCGGTCTTCCTTCGGCACCGGGTTGCCCTCGGCGTCGAGCTCGACCATGTCCTCGTCGCGCACGCCGGCGGCCGGCGCTGCGGCCTTGCCTTCCAGCACCGCGTCGGCGGCGGCACGCGCGTACAGCTGCACGGCGCGGATCGCATCGTCGTTGCCCGGGATCGGGTAATCGACCAGCGCCGGGTCGTAGTTGGTGTCGACCACGGCCACGACCGGGATGCCGAGCTTCTTGGCTTCCTTGATCGCGATGTCCTCATGGCCGATGTCGATCACGAACAGCGCGTCGGGCAGGCGGTTCATCTCCTTGATACCACCCAGCGATGCCAGCTTCTTGTCGCGCTCGCGGCGCAGGCCGAGCACTTCGTGCTTCACCAGCTTCTCGAAGGTGCCGTCGGTCTCGGCGGCTTCCAGCTCCTTCAGGCGCTGCACCGACTTCTTCACCGTGGCGAAGTTGGTGAGGGTGCCGCCGAGCCAGCGCTGGTTCATGTAGGGCATGCCGCAACGCTCGGCTTCTTCCTTCACGGTGTCGCGCGCGGAACGCTTGGTACCCAGGAACAGGATCATGCCCCGGCGCTGGGCGATGCCCGAGAGGAAGTTCATCGCGTCGTTGAACAGCGGAACCGTTTTCTCGAGGTTGATGATGTGGATCTTGCCGCGGGCACCGAAGATGTACGGGCCCATCTTGGGATTCCAGTAGCGCGTTTGATGGCCGAAGTGAACGCCGGCTTCCAGCATCTGGCGCATGGTGATCTGTGGCATCGAATCTGACTCCAGGCAGGGGAACCAACCGCCAGAGGTAGGGGCGGCTGCCCCAGCGCGAGCCAGGGCAAAAGGTTCCGGGGTTGGGCCTCCCCGCTGCTCCGTGACCGAACCGCTGTTCCGGGAGCTTGGCTCCTGGCGTTGCGGCACCCCGGCACGGTTTATGGCAGCAGGTGTGAATTCGCCGGTGGCGGGATCAGGACCCGACACTGCGCCCGGCGTGGGCGGCGAGGTAAGGTTCCAAAACCCCTCTCGCAGCCCGTAAGTGTAGGCGTGGCGCGGGTCCGGCGCAAGCTGGGCGGTGTCGCCGGGTCGAGGCCGGCAGCCGACGGGGCAGCTCGGCGGCTGAATCGGCGATAATGCGCGAATGCCCATCACCATCAAGATCCCGGAAGACATCGAGAAGATGCGCGTCGCCGGCCGCCTGGCTGCCGAAGTGCTGCAGATGATCACCCCGCACGTAAAGCCCGGTGTCACCACCGAGGCGCTGGACAAGCTGTGCCATGACTACATCGTCGACGTGCAGCAGGCGATTCCGGCCAATGTCGGCTACAAGGGATTTCCCAAGGCCGTCTGCACGTCGGTCAACAACGTCATCTGCCACGGGATCCCGAGCGAGGCCAAGGTGCTCAAGGACGGCGACATCGTCAACATCGATGTCACGGTCATCAAGGATGGCTGGCACGGCGACACCAGCCGAATGTACATCGCCGGCAATCCGTCGGTCATGGCGCGGCGGCTGGTCGATGTGACGCGCGAGGCGATGTTCCGCGGCATCCGCGCGGTCAGGCCCGGCGCGACGCTGGGCGATATCGGTGCCGCGATCCAGTCCTACGCCGAGTCCGAGCGCTTCAGCGTGGTCCGCGAGTACTGCGGCCATGGCATCGGCCGCGTCTATCACGAGGAGCCCCAGGTGCTGCATTACGGCCGCGCCGGCGAGGGCCTGGTGCTCAAGCCGGGCATGACCTTCACGATCGAACCGATGATCAACGAAGGCGCACGCCACACCAAGGTGCTGCCCGATGGCTGGACCGTCGTCACCAAGGATCGCAAGCTCTCGGCGCAGTGGGAGCACACCATCCTGGTGACCGACGATGGCGTGGAAATTCTCACCCGCATCCCGGGCGACGACAACGACCTATGAGCACGTCGTCCTCCGTCGACACTTCGGCGGACGATGACGCCCAGTGGGTAGCCGCGGCGAAGGATGCGCTGGCCAAGGGCGATGCGGCGCTGGCGCTGCGCTTCGACGGCGACGCAGGCGTCGACATCGACCGCCTGCTGCGCGCGCGCGCGGCCGCAGCCGACGAGCAGGTGATCGCCGCCTGGCGCCGATGCATTCCGGACGGATCGCTGCTCGGCCTGTTCGCGGTCGGTGGATACGGCCGCGGCGAACTGTTCCCGCAGTCGGACATCGATGTGCTGGTGCTGGCCGATCCGCAGACGCAGGCCGCGCATGCCGAGTCGCTCGCGCGCTTTCTCGCGTTGTTGTGGGACGCGGGGCTGCCGGTCGGGCATTCGGTGCGCTCGGCCGCGCAATGCGTGGAAGCGGCGACCGACGACATCACCGTGCTGACCTCGATGCTCGAAGCGCGCCCGCTGGTGGCCGACGAGGCGGCGCAAACTGCCTTGCGCGAGGTGATTTCGCTGCCGGCGGTGTGGCCGGCGCGCGAGTTCTTCATCGCCAAGCGCGAGGAATTCCGTGCCCGCCACGCCCGCTACGGCGACACCGCCGACAACCTCGAACCCAACCTCAAGGAAGGCCCCGGCGGGCTGCGCGACGTGCAGACCCTGCACTGGATGGCGCTGCGCATCATCGGTACCAGCGATCTGGAATCGCTCGTGTCGGTCGGCCAGCTCGGCGCGGACGAGCTGGCGACGCTGGAGGCACAGCGCCGCACGCTGTCGCGGCTGAGGTTCGGGCTGCACCTCGTCGCCGGCAAGCGCGAGGAGCGCCTGCGCTTCGATTACCAGAAGCTCCTCGCCGCGCACCTGGGGTACCAGGACAGCGCCGACGCGCTGGGCGTCGAGCAGATGATGCAGGGCTTCTATCGCAGCGCCTCGCTGGTGCTGCGCATCGGCGAACGCCTGCTGCAGCGTTTCGAGGAGCAGATCGAGGGCGAGGCCGCGCCGGAACCGATCGACACCATGTTCGAGCTGCGCCGCGGTTACATTGCCGCCGCCGACGGCGAGTGGCCGGGCGCCCCAGGCGACATCTTTTCCCTGTTCGCGGCATGGGCGGCGAACCCGCAGGCCCGCGGCCTGCATTCGCGCACCGCGCGCGCGCTGGCCGAGTCCTTGCCCGAGCTGCCGGACTTCGCCAGCGCGAGCCGGGCGCTGCGCACTTCGTTCCTGCAACTGCTGCGCGGGCCGGGTCCGGTCGCCACCCTGACGCGCATGGCGCGGCTGGGTGTGCTCGGACGCTGGATACCGGCGTTCTCGAAAGTCTCCGGTCGCATGCAGTTCGACCTCTTCCACGTCTACACCGTCGACCAGCACACGCTGGCCGTGCTGCAGAACATCGCGTCGTTCGCCTCCGGCCGTCCCGATGAGCGTTTCGCGCTCGCCCACGAGATCTGGCCGCGCCTGCGCAAGCCGGAACTGCTGCTGCTCGCCGGCCTGTTCCACGACATCGCCAAGGGTCGCGGCGGCGATCACTCCGCGCTTGGCGGCGAGGACGCGCGCGACTTCTGCCGCGAGATGGGCCTGTCGGAAGCCGATACCGATCTGGTGGAATGGCTGGTGCGCAGGCACCTGTTGATGTCCATCACCGCGCAGAAGCAGGACATCGCCGATCCCGACGTGATCCACCGTTTCGCCACCGAGGTCGGCGACCGCGAGCGGCTCGATCACCTCTACCTGCTGACCTGCGCCGACATCGCCGGCACCTCGCCGAAGCTGTGGAACGCATGGAAGGACCGGTTGATGGCCGATCTGTATACCGCCACGCGGCTGGCGTTGCGGCGCGGCCTGGAGCACCCGTTCGCGGCGGCCGAACACGCCGCCGAAACCCGGCAGGCGGCGCGTGCGATGCTCGCCGCGTTCGGCAGTCCCGATGAGGAGATCGCCGCGCTGTTCGACCGCATGCCCGAGATCGGCTTCCAGCGTGGGCGCGCGGACCAGCTCGCGTGGCAGGCCGCATCCTTGCGCGGGCGCAGCGTGGGCGAGACCTGCGTCAGGGTGCGTCCGGTGGCCGCGCACGCCGGCGCGATGGAGGTGTTCGTGCACTCGCCGGATCGCGACGGCCTGTTCGCCGCGATCGTGGCGACGCTCGACCGCTGCGGGTTGGCGATCCAGCATGCGCGCGTGCTCGACGGGCCGCAGGGCACGATCTTCGATACCTTCGAGGTGCTGCCGTCCGACCGCCATGCACCCACGGCCGAGAACGTGGAACGGCGCCTCGCCACGACCCTGGCCGAGTCGCTCGACGACATCCGGCCCGCTCGCCGCACGCAACCGCGGCATCTGAAGCATTTCCGCATTGCCCCGCAGATCGGCTTCGGCGAAGCGCAGCCGGCGAACGGTGCCCGCGCGCGCACCGTGCTGAGCCTGGTCTGCACCGATCGACCGGGACTGCTCGCCGACGTCGCCCAGACCCTGCGCATGCAATCCTTGCGCGTGCACGATGCCCGCATCGCCACTTTCGGCGAGCGCGCCGAGGACGTGTTCCAGATCACCAGCGCCGACGACAGCGGCCAGCCGCGGCCGCTCGACGACGCCCAACAGCAGGTGCTGCGAGCTGCGTTGCTCGCAAGCCTGGAAGGAAACCAGCAATGAGCCCTGCCAAGAAGACGCCACGCAAATCCACGGCGAAGACCGCCAGCAAGACCGCAGCCAAAAAGACCGGCAGGACCGCGGACGAGGCCGCCGGAGAGCTGCAGCCGCAACCCTCCGAGGCGGCCGAGGAGCTGCGTTTCCTGATCGAGAGCGCCTTCGAGCGCCGCACGATGCTCACGCCGGAGGAACTGGAGGGCTCGACCAAGCCAACCGTGGAGCGCGTGATCGACGGCATGGAAGCGGGCGAGTTTCGCGTCGCCGAACCCGACGGTGGCGGCGGCTGGCGCGTCAACGAGTGGCTCAAGAAAGCCGTGCTGCTGTATTTCCGCACGCAGGAGATGGAACTGGTCGAGGCCGATCCGGCGCCGTTCTGGGACAAGATCCCGGCGCGCTTCGCCGGTTTCGACGAAGCCGGCTTCCGCAGGCTCGGCGCGCGCGTGGTGCCCGGCGCGATCGTGCGCCGCGGCGCCTTCATCGGCCGCGACGTGGTGCTGATGCCGAGCTTCATCAACATCGGCGCGCATGTCGGCCGCGGCACGATGGTCGATACCTGGGCGACGGTCGGATCGTGCGCGCAGATCGGTCGCAACTGCCACCTGTCCGGCGGGGCCGGCATCGGTGGTGTGCTGGAGCCGCTGCAGGCTGCGCCGACGATCATCGAGGACCACTGCTTCATCGGCGCGCGCTCCGAGGTGGTCGAGGGCGTCACCGTCGGTCATCACAGCGTGATCGGCATGGGCGTGTTCCTGGGGCAGAGCACCCGCATCTACCACCGCGCCACCGGCGAGATAAGCTACGGCCGGGTGCCGCCGGGGAGCGTCGTCGTATCGGGCTCGCTGCCGGCGGCCGATGGCAGCCATTCGCTGTATTGCGCGGTGATCGTCAAGCAGGTCGACGCCAGGACCCGCGCCAAGACCAGCATCAACGAGCTGCTCCGCGGCCTGGCGGAGTAAGGATACCCATGGCCACCATCCTCTACGGACTTTCGAACTGCGACACCTGCGCCAAGGCGCGCAAGTGGCTGGACCGTTTCGGCGTGGCGCATGCGTTCGTGGATTATCGCGAGCAGCGGCAGACGCCCGAAACGCTGCTGGAATGGAAGGAACATCTGGGCGGCTGGGACCTGATGATCAACAAGTCGTCGACGACCTGGCGGAATCTCGCGCCGCATCGCAAGACTCCCGGCACCGATGCGGAGTGGAAGATACTGCTGCGCGAATACCCGCAACTGATCCGTCGGCCGCTGGTGGTCACCGACAACGGCACCATCACCCAGGGCTTCAGCGACAACGGCTTCAAGCAACGCTTCGGGATCGCGGGAAGCTGATGTCGATCGACACGCGCGGTGCGGCAAGCGAAGTTCTGGATCTTGCCTGCGACCTGATCGGTCGCGCCTCGGTCACCCCCGATGACGCGGGCTGCCAGGACCTGATCGCCGATCGACTCGGGCGTGCCGGCTACCGCTGCGAGCGTCTGCGATTCGGAGCGGTCGACAACCTCTGGGCGACGCACGGCGCGGCCGATGCGGGGCCGACGCTGGTGCTACTGGGCCATACCGATGTCGTGCCGCCGGGGCCGCGCGAGGCCTGGAGCAGCGATCCGTTCGTGCCGGAAGTGCGCAACGGCAATCTGTACGGCCGCGGCGCCGCCGACATGAAGGGCAGCGTGGCGGCGTTTGTCATTGCCGCCGAGCGCTTCGCAGCCGCCCATCCCGACCATCCGGGCCGGCTCGCGCTGCTGCTGACCTCGGACGAGGAGGGCGACGC
>JALYOG010000155.1 GCA_030856985.1 Pseudomonadota bacterium
GCCCTCCAGTTCCCCGTTCCCGCTTTTTTTCCCCGCTCCTGACCCCCGCTCCATACCAGTGCCCCAGGCCGATTTCTACCTGATCCAGAAACCGCGGTTCCGCGAGGAGCCGTTGCTGCTGGTGTGCGAGTTGGCGCGCAAGGCGCACGTCGCGGGGCTGCCGACGTTGATCTTCGCGCGCGATGCCGCCCAGGCCGAGCAGCTCGATGATCTGCTGTGGTCCTTCGATCCGGATGCATTCATTCCGCACCAGATCGCCGGTGCCGACAGCGACGACGAGGAGGAAGCCGATGTGCTGATCGCCGCGCCCGGTTTCGATGCGGCGATGCGTCCGCTGGTAATCAACCTGCGCGATGCGCCGGCCGACGGCGACTTCCAGCGGGTTCTGGAAGTGGTCCCGGCCGACGCGTCCGCGCGCGGCCCCCTGCGAGAGCGCTGGAAGCAGTACCAGGCGCGCGGTTTCGAGATGAAAAAGCACGACATGTAGTTCGCCCGGCTTCTGCGCGCGAACGCCACCTCGCCGTCGCTTCAGCGCAAGCCGGATCGACGCCCGGGATCAGAATGGACCCGGCGTGCCCGGGACCGCGGCAACACAAGCAACGGCGACGATGACCACGAATCTTTCCCCCGGCTACGACCCCACCGAGTTCGAGACCCGCCTCTACGAGCAGTGGGAAAGCAGCGGCGTGTTCAAGCCCAGCGGCCAGGGACAGCCCTACTCCATATTGCTGCCGCCTCCGAACGTGACCGGCACGCTGCACATGGGCCATGCGTTCCAGCACACCCTGCAGGACGCGCTGATCCGCTACCACCGCATGCTCGGCTTCGACACCCTGTGGCAGATGGGCACCGACCACGCCGGCATCGCCACCGAGATGCTGGTCACGCGCAAGCTCGCGGCCGAGGGCATCACCCGCGACCAGCTCGGACGCGAGGGCTTCATCGAAAAGGTCTGGGAGTGGAAGCAGCACTCCGGCGACACGATCGAGCGCCAGATGCGCCGGCTCGGCACCTCGGGCGACTGGAGCCGCAGCGTGTTCACGATGGACCCGATGGCCGCCGAGGCCGTCGTGGAATCGTTCGTGACCCTGCACGAGCAGGGCCTGATCTACCGCGGCCAGCGCCTGGTCAACTGGGATCCGGTGTTGAAGACCGCCATCTCCGACCTGGAAGTGGTCAACGAGGAAGAAGACGGCTTCCTGTGGTCGATCGCCTATCCGCTAAGCGGCGGTAGCGGCAGCGTGGTCGTGGCGACGACGCGGCCGGAGACGATGCTCGGCGACACCGCGGTGATGGTGCACCCGGACGACGAGCGCTACATGCACCTGATCGGAAAGACCGTGACGCTGCCGCTGAGCGAGCGCCTGATCCCGGTCATCGCCGACGACTACGTCGACCGCGAGTTCGGCACCGGCATCGTCAAGGTGACGCCCGCGCACGACTTCAACGACTACGCGGTCGGGCTGCGCCACAAGCTGCCGCTGATCAACATCTTCACGCCCGGAGCTTCGATCAACGACGCGGTGCCGGAGCGATATCGCGGCCTGGACCGCTACGAAGCGCGCAAGCTCGTCGTGGCCGACCTGGAAGCCGCCGGGCTGCTGGTGGAGATCAAGCCGCACAAGCTGCAGGTGCCGCGCGGCGACCGCAGCGGCCAGGCGATCGAGCCCTACCTGACGGACCAGTGGTTCGTGAAAATGGACGCCATGGCCGAACGCGGAATGGAACTGGTGGCGAGCGGCGACGTGAAGTTCGTCCCATCCAACTGGATCAACACCTACCGCCACTGGATGGAGAACATCCAGGACTGGTGCATCAGCCGACAGCTCTGGTGGGGCCACCGGATCCCGGCGTGGTATGGGACCAACGGCAAGCCCTACGTCGGCCGCAACCTGGCCGAAGCCCGCGCGAGCGCAGCTGCATCGGGCTACACCGGCGAGCTGACCGAGAACGACCGCGACCACGACGTGCTCGAAACCTGGTTCTCATCCCAGCTCTGGCCGATCAGCACGATGGGCTGGCCGAACCCGGAGCTGATGCAGGAACGCGGCTTCGATCGCTTCGTGCCGTCGAGCGTGCTGGTGACCGGCTTCGACATCATCTTCTTCTGGGTCGCGCGCATGATCATGGCGACGGACCACCTCACCGGCCGGATTCCGTTCAAGGACGTCTACATCACCGGCCTGGTCCGCGACAAGGACGGCCAGAAGATGTCCAAGTCCAAGGGCAACATCCTGGACCCGCTGGACCTGATCGACGGCATCAGCCTCGACGACCTGCTCGCCAAGCGCACCACCGGGCTGATGCAGCCGAAGATGGCCGAGAAGATCGCCAAGGCCACGCGGCGCGAATTTCCCGACGGCATCCCCGCGTTCGGTGCCGACGCGCTGCGCTTCACGATCGCCGCTCTGGCTACCCACGGCCGCGACATCCGCTTCGACATGGGTCGCGCCGAGGGCTACAAGAATTTCTGCAACAAGCTGTGGAACGCGACGCGCTTCGTGCTGATGAACACCGAGGGTGAGGAGGGGCGCTCGCGAGCCACTGGCCCGCGCCCCGACGAACGCCCGACGGCTGCGCCGGCGGGCCGGACCGCAAGCTTCAGCGGCGTGCCGCAGCCCAAGACCGACGCCGAGCGCTGGATCCTCGCGCAACTGGCGAAAACCACCGCCGAGGCCGAGGCACATTTCGCCAGCTATCGCTTCGACCTGCTGGCACAGTCGCTCTACGAATTCGCGTGGGCGGATTTCTGCGACTGGTTCGTCGAGCTCGCCAAGCCCGCGCTCAACGGCGACGACGCGGCGACCGCCGACAGCACCCGTCACACCCTGCTTTACGTGCTCGAACGGCTTTTATGCCTGCTGCACCCGCTGATCCCGTTCGTGACCGAGGAACTGTGGCGGGCGGTCGCGCCGCGGCTCGGCGTGGGCGAGGCGACGATCATGCTGCGGCCCTACCCTGTGCCGGGCGATTTCAGCCCGGTCGGCGCCGATGGCGCGCGCGCCGAGGCCGACATCGAATGGCTCAAGTCCATGGTCTCGGCGCTGCGCCGCGTGCGCAGCGAGTTGAACGTCGCGCCCGCCAAACGCATCGACCTGCTGCTTGCCGGCGGCAGCGCCAGCGATGCGACGCGCGCAACGCAGTTCGACAGCGAGCTGCGCTTCCTCCTGCGCCTGGAGCGCATCGACACCCTCGCGGATGCGGCCCAGGCGCCGGCCAGCGCCACCGCGGTGGTCGGAGAGCTCAAGCTGCTGGTGCCGCTGGAGGGCCTGGTCGATCTGGACGCCGAGCGCGCGCGCCTGGACAAGGAAATCAGGCGCGTGGACGTGGAGATCGGCAAAAGCCAGGGCAAGCTCGCCAGCCAAACGTTTGTCGCCAACGCGCCTGCGGCCGTGGTCGAGCAGGAACGCAAACGACTGAGCGACTGGAACGCGCAACGCGAGGCATTGGCCACCCAGCGGGCGAAGCTCTAGGTCGCTCGCGCTTTTTACTCCGGCGGCAGCAGTTCCATCGCCATGACCAGCGCGTCCTCGCGGCCGTCGCGTCCGGGGTAGTAGCGCGGGCGGCGCCCGATTTCGTTGAAGCCGGTGTTGAAGTAAAGCGCGATCGCGCCGCGGTTGCTCGGGCGCACCTCCAGGAACAGGCGCGTGGCACCGCGCGCGCGCGCCACCCGCTGGATCGCGCACAGGAGCTTGCGGCCGTAACCGCGTCCGTGGTGCGTAGGGTCGACGCAGACGTTGAGCACGTGCGCTTCGGCAGCGCCGATGCTGATCAGGAAATAGCCGACGGTGCGCTCGTCCAGGTGCAACACCCAGCACGGATACCCCGCGCGAAGGCAGTCGCGGAAAATGCCGGGCGACCACGGAAACGGGTAGGCCCGAAGCTCGATTTCCATGACCGCTTCCAGGTCGTCCTCGCGCATGGGTCGCAACGCCCCTTCCGGCCACGCGGCATCCGCGGCGCGCGCACTCACCCCGGCGTTCCCCGGCGCAGCGCGCGCAGCCTGGGCCACAGCGCGCGCTTGGCCTGCCCGTCGGCGCGTAGGGCGCGTGCGTCGACACCGAGCGCGCGCAGTGCCTGCT
>JALYOG010000021.1 GCA_030856985.1 Pseudomonadota bacterium
GCGAGATCGCCGAGAGCGCGTATTCCGGCGACGTCATCGGCATCCACAACCACGGCACCATCTCCATCGGCGACAGCTTCAGCGAGGGCGAGCCGCTGTCGTTCACCGGCATCCCCAACTTCGCCCCCGAACTATTCCGCCGCGCCCGGCTGCGCGATCCGCTCAAGCTCAAGCAGTTGCAAAAAGGCCTCGCGCAGCTTTCCGAGGAAGGCGCGACGCAGTTCTTCCGTCCGCTGATGAGCAACGACCTGATCCTCGGTGCGGTCGGCGTGCTGCAGTTCGAGGTGGTGGCCTACCGGCTCAAGGACGAGTACAGCGTCGACTCGAGCTTCGAGCAGGTGAACGTCGCCACGGCGCGCTGGATCCGCTGCGACAATCCGAAGAAGCTCGAGGAGTTCCGCGACAAGAACGCGATGAACCTGGCGATCGATGCGGCCGGTCACCTCGTGTATCTGGCCCCGACCCGCGTGAACCTGCAACTGGCGCAGGAACGCGCGCCCGACGTGCAGTTCCTCGCCACGCGCGAACACGCGCACGCGGTGGCGCTGGATTAAACGCAGCCGGATCGAGGCTGCTTTGCGCCGCATTGCGCGGCGGCCGCTCAGCCCCGGCTTTGCGAAGGCGGCGGCCCGATCCAGTCCGGATCGGGCTGGTCGAGATCGTAGTACTCGAAGATCAGGTGGATCCGGTCGCTGCCGCCTTCGTTGGCGACCGCGTGCACGCCCATGTTGTTGACCTCCACCGCTTCGCCCTCGGCAAAATGATGGCCGACGCCGTCGACGTAAAAGGTCACCCGCTCGTTGGTCAGCAGCGGCACGTGGATCTTGTGCGGCCACTTCGCCGCTGCATTGGCGTCCCGGTGCGGCTTGATGACTCCACCGGGACCCATGCGCGCCAGCATCACCCGGGGAAAGCTCCCGCGCGCGTAGCCGTACGGCGCGACCGCCTGGGCCAGGACCGGCTGCAGCAACTCGCGCCATTGCGGCCACAGCGGACGATCGTGGGCCTGGCGCCAGTCGTTGAAGCTCGATACGAATCGGAACACGATGTGCGCGGTCCGGTCCAGCGCTTCGAAGCGGTTGGGCTTCTCGGCGTTCTCCGCCTCCCAGATGGAGTCGGGAATGTCGAGCACGGCCGCCCGCAACCCGGGGATAGCCACCGGGCCGAGCCGTCGCACCGACGTGGTCTTGCGCGGATTCGCCGGCGGCGCGGCAGCGGGTTGGCGGGGCTGCATGGCAGGTGGCCTCAGAACTGGTAGCCGAAGAGTTCCAGGTCGCGACCATAGCGCTGCGCGACCCCGTCGATCAAAGCCTGGTCGTAGTAGTCGCGGTAGCTGCCGCGCGCGGAGCTGTTGACCTGTGCCAGCGGCGCCGAGGCGATGCCGATCCGCGCGCAGATCGCATCGTAGGACGCCTGCATCTGCTCGACGCGGCCGATCTCGTCGGCGAGCAGCGCGCCGTCCGCGTCCACCAGGAACGTGTGCTGCGGCTGGAACAGGATGTGATCGACCGGAGGGGCGTCGAACAGTACCTGCCGCATCACGCTCCCGGGATCCTTCAGGAACGCTCCGTTCGCGCGGGTCATGAACGCGCAGTAGGAGACGAATCGATCGAACGGGTTGCGCACGAACGCGAATTTCAGGTACGCGCCAAAGTCCTCCTCGCCCATCAGCGGCCGGATCTGCTGCAGGGTGATGTGGCCGTGGCGGATCTCCGAGAGTTCCTGGAACGGAAAGCGCTTGTTGACGAACAATCCGACCTGCTCGAGGTCTTCGGCATGCATGTGCAGACGCAGCGCCTGGCGCACCGAATGGGTCCCGGTCTTGGGAATCGCGGCGAACACGAAACGGTGCTGGTGCGAGATGATCATCGTGAAGGGAGCGGCTCGGGGATCAGGGCATGATAGTGCCTCGACCCCGCAACTATTGAACGCAGCGCGCAATCGCATGGACCACACCGATCCTGCACGAACCACCTCCACCCGGACCCCGTCCACTGCCGCCGGCGTCCGCGAGGAAATCGCCAGCGCGCTGACCCACGGACTGGGCGCCACCGCCGCGCTGGCCGGTGGTGCCGTGCTGGTCACGCTGGCCGCGGTCCATGGCGACGGATGGCAACTGATCGGAGCGATCGTGTTCGGCGCGTCGCTGTTGCTGCTGTACCTGGCATCGACGCTCTACCACGCGATCCAGCACCCTGCCGCCAAGGGCCGGCTGAAAGTGTTCGACCACTGCGCGATCTACGTGCTGATCGCGGGCACCTACACGCCTTTCACCCTCATCGGCCTGCGCGGGCCGTGGGGGTGGGGATTGTTCGCCGCGATCTGGTCGCTGGCGCTGGCGGGCGTGGTGTTCAAGCTGTTCTTCACCGGCCGGTTCAAGCGCCTTTCGACCTTGATCTACATCGCGATGGGCTGGCTGATCGTCGTCGCGATCAGGCCGCTGCTCGCCACGCTCGACACCTGGACGTTCGGGTGGCTGCTGGCCGGGGGCTTGTTCTACACGCTGGGAACGATTTTTTACCATCGCCCGGCGCTGCCCTATTCGCACGCGATCTGGCACCTGTTCGTGATCGCGGGGAGTGTCTGCCACTACGTGGCCGTGCTCGCGCAGGTGATGTACGGCGCCTGAAAACCGGCGGCGAGCGACGGCGATCGGCCTCCCGCTGGCGACGGACGCCCGTGCGTGCTTCACTCCGGCATGACCGGCTCGCGCCGATTGTGGAGCCACCCCGCTGTTGGAGTTGCCCGTGCGCCGACTACCGTTCCTCCTCGCGTTGAGCTCCTGCCTGGGGCTGTCGGGCCTGGCGGCCTGCGATTCCGATCCCCACCCCGCGGGCGCCGTCGATGCGCCATCCGAGCCGCGCGGCGACAGTCCCGGCATGCGCTATGCATGCGATGGCGGCTATGGCGTGGTGATCATGGGAGACGCGGCACAGGTGTCCTCGCCCGGCGGGTACGAGATCCAGCTGCAGCGTGTTGCCGGCAGCGCGCCGCCGGTATTCTCGGGCGAGGCCATGGAGTTTGCGGTCGAAAGCGACGGCGCCGTACTGAACCAGGACGGCGGCGGCCTGCTGCCGTGCCGCGAAGGCGACTGAGCCGCCCGCGGCGCGCGTCTTTCCGCCAGGATTGCGAATCAGCGAGACCACGATGAACGACCAGGAATCCACCCCTTCCGAGCCGCCGGGCCGCGCGGGCAATGGCGCCGGCGCCAGGCCGCTGCATGCGCTCATGCAGCACCCGGTCCTGCTCGCTCTGGGCCTGATCGCCGCCGCGCTGGTCGTGCTGGTGCTCGTATGGGACTGGAACTGGTTCAAGGGACCGGTCGAACGCCAGGTGGAAGCGCGCACCGGCCGCCAGTTCGATATCGGCGGCGATCTCGACGTGGACCTGGGCTGGACGCCGACGATCAGCGCCTCGGGTTTGCGCTTCGGGAACGCGCCGTGGGCCAGGAAACCCACCATGGCCGAAGCCGACAAACTGGAGTTCGCGATCCACCTGCCGTCGCTGCTGCGCGGCGACGTACGCATCCCGATGCTGCGCCTGTCGGCGCCACGCGTGAATCTCGAGCGCGGCCCGGATCGGCGCGGCAACTGGGAGTTCGGCGACGGCGACGGCGAAGGGCCGTCGTTCCGCCGCATCTGGATCGAAGACGGGCAAATGCAGTTCCTCGATGCCGCCGATAAGACCAACATCGAGGTGCAGGTCGCCACCGAGCGGGCCGAAGAACCCGGCGCGCCTGCGCCCGTCGTGGTGAACGGTGGCGGCAAGTGGAAAGGCAGCCGGTTCACCGTCGAGGGCCGCGCCGAGTCGCCGCTGGAGCTACGCGATCGCGACAGCCCCTACCGCATCGACGCCCGGGCGCAGGCGGGAGACACCCGCGCCCATGCCCGCGGCACCCTGCTGGACCCGCTGCGGATGCGCGACTTCGATCTGCAACTGGCCCTCTCCGGAAAGAACCTCGAGGATCTCTACCCGCTGATCGGCCTCGCACTGCCACCCACGCCGGCTTACAAACTCGACGGGCGTTTCAACCGCGAGGGCACGCGCTGGCACTACCGGGATTTCACCGGCACCGTCGGCGACAGCGACCTGCGCGGCAATGCCAGCGTCGATACCGGCGGGGAGCGCCCGTATCTGCGTGCGAACCTGACTTCCAGGGTGCTCGATTTCGACGATCTGGCCGGTTTCGTGGGCGCGGCGCCGCAGTCCGGCCAGGGCGAGACCGGCAGCCCCGAGCTGGAAGCCAAGGCCGCCAGCGCACCGGGCCGGATCCTTCCGCACACCGCCTACAACCTGCAAAAGCTGCGCTCGATGGACGCGGACGTGCGCTGGAAGGCCGCGCGGATCGAGGCGCCATCGCTGCCGCTGGACGACATGGATGCGCATCTGCTGCTCGAGAACGGGCTGCTGCGGCTGCAACCGCTCAACTTCGGCGTCGCCGGCGGAGACATCCGCTCCACGATCCGCATGGATGCGCGCGAAAGCCCGATCCGCACCCGGGCCGATATCGACGCGCGTGGGCTGGACCTGTCGAAGCTGATGCCGGAAGTCGAGCTTTCCAAGGGCGCGATCGGCAAGCTCGGCGGCAACATCAAGCTCGCCGGGCACGGCAACTCGGTGGCGCAGATGCTCGCCACCAGCGATGGCGACGTGACGCTGGGCATCGGCAAGGGAAGCATCAGCAACCTGCTGATGGAGATGGCGGGGATCGACCTGGCCGAGATCATCAAGTTCAAGCTGCAGGGCGACCGGCAGATCCCGATCCGCTGCGCGTTCGGCGAGTTCGAGGTCGACGACGGCGTCATGCGCGCGCAATCGCTCGCATTCGACACCTCCGACACGATCCTGATCGGCGAAGGCGCGATCAGCCTGCGCGACGAGGTGCTGGATCTCACGATCCGTCCACGCCCCAAGGACCGCAGCCTGCTGGCGCTGCGCGCGCCGCTGCTGGTGAGCGGCACGTTCAAATCTCCGGAGATACGCCCCGACTACAAGCGCGTCGGCCTGCGCGCGGCCATCGCCCTGACCCTGGGCAGCATCGCGCCGCCGGCGGCATTGCTCGCGACCCTGGAACTGGGCCCGGGCGAAGACGCCCAGTGCGGTGGCAAGTACTCGAAGTAGCGCGCGGCGCGGCGGATCGCGACGGCTTCCGCACGGCGCAGCGGGAAAATCGCGACGAGCCTAGCTCGCGATGTAGCGCTGCAGCTGGTCCAGTTCGAGTTGCTGGTCCTCGATCACGGCCTTGACCAGGTCGCCGATCGAGAGCACACCGATCACCCGGGTCCCGACCACGACCGGCAGATGGCGGATGCGGCGGTTGGTCACCAGCTGCATGCAGTGGTCGCAGGTGTCGTCGGGGCTCACGGTGATGACGTCGGCGGTCATGATCTCGCGCACCGCCGTACTCGCCGACGAGCGCCCCTGCAGCACGATCTTGCGCGCGTAGTCGCGCTCGGAAAGGATTCCGACGAGGCGCCCGCCGTCCATCACCAGCAGCGCGCCGATATGCTTCTCGGCCATCATCCGCACCGCATCGATCACCGGCGTATCGGGACCGATGGCGAAGATTTCAGGCGCCTTTGCCTCCAGCAGATGTCGCACGTTGCGCATGGCCGTCTTCCTCGACGAGTTGGACAGGAACCAAGGATACCCCCGGAGCCGGCTGCCAGCGGTCGACGAGGTACAGCGGCCGCTGCTTGGATTCCTCGTACAGGCGACCGAGGTATTCACCGATCAGGCCCAGTGCGATCAGTTGCACGCCGCCCAGGAACAGGATGACTGCCATCATCGTCGGCCAGCCTGCAACCGGGTCGGCCCACAGCAGCGCCTTTACGATCACCCACATGCCATAGACGAACGCCACCAGCGCCGTGGCCAGGCCGAGATAGGTCGCCAGCCGCAGTGGCGCCGTCGAGAAACTGGTGATGCCTTCCAGCGCGAGGTTCCACAGGCGCCACAGGTTGAACTTGCTGGCGCCGGCCGATCGCGCCTCGCGGTGGTAGGGCAGCGCGATGCGGTTGAACCCGACCCAGCCGAACAATCCCTTCATGAACCGGTGGCGCTCGCGCATCTGGCTGAGCGCAGCCAGGGCGCGCGGCGAGAGCAGGCGGAAATCGCCGGTGTCGGCGGGGATCGGCGTCTTCGACAACTTGCCCATCACCCGATAGAACGCGTGCGCGGTGCCGCGCTTGAGCCAGCCCTCGCCATCGCGCTCGATCCGGGTGCCGTGGACATCGTCGTAGCCTTCCCGCCACAGCGCCACGAACTGCTCGATCAGCTCCGGCGGGTCCTGCCCGTCGGCGTCCAGGATCAGCGCCGCGCCGGCATCCACGTGGTCAAGCCCTGCGGTCAAGGCCAGTTCCTTGCCGAAGTTCCGCGACAGGCGCAGCAGCGCTATGCGCGGATCCACGGCGGCAAGCGCCTGCATCACCGGCCAGGTGTCATCGCTGCTGCCGTCGTCCACGTACAGCACGCGGCCGGCGACACCCTGTTCCGCGGCAAGGGCATCCAGGGCGGCGGCGATGCGCGGCTGCAGCAGCGGAAGACTGTCGGCCTCGTTGAAAGCCGCGACTACGACGGTGATCTGGTCATGGGCCATGGGGTGATGGTACTCACTGGATCTGCTGCAGGTATCCCGTCCCGCCCAGCTGGCGCATCTGGCGCTCGATCGCGCGCGACCGGCGCTGCACGTAGGGACCCGGGCGCGCGGCGCTGTAGCGCTTGGGATTGGGAAGCACGGCGGCCAGCCGCGCCGCCTCCGACGGACGCAGTTGCGAGGCATCCCTGCCGAAGTATGTGCGCGCCGCCGCCTGCGCGCCGTAGACGCCATCGCCGAATTCGGCGACGTTCGCATACACCTCCAGGATCCGCGACTTCGGCCAGAGCACCTCGATCAGCACCGTGTACCAGGCCTCGAGCCCTTTGCGCAGCCAACTGCGTCCACTCCAGAGAAACAGGTTCTTGGCGGTCTGCTGGCTGATGGTGCTGCCGCCTCGCACCTTGCGGCCGCGGGCATTGTTCTGTCGTGCGCGTTCGATGGCCTTGATGTCGAAGCCATGATGGCCGGGGAAGTTCTGGTCCTCGGCGGCCACCAGCGCCAGCGGCAGGTGCGGCGCGATGCGGTCGAGATCCTGCCAGTCGTAGGTGAGGCGGAAATTCCAGTCCCCCGCCGCCCACGCCGACGATTGCCGCGCGATCATGAAGGCGGTGAATGGCGGATCGACGAAACGAAGCGAGATCACCTGCAAGCTGGTGACCAGGACGAACAGCAACGGCAGCGCCACCAGCCGTCGGAGCCACCTGGCCTTGCGCGTGCGCCGTCGCGGTCGTCCCTGCGTTTTCTTCGTCTCGTCTTGCACCATCGATTCTCCGACCCCATCCTGATTCCCTGCCCGCCACACGGGCGGGCGCCTCGACCCGACCGCCGGGTCGCAGGCCGCGATGCCCAGCTTCCGGACGCCCATGAACCGACCCGCCGATGATTCCGACCTCGACCGCCTCACCCGCTTCCTGATCGACCGAGCGGGCGTGCGAGGGGTGCGCGTGCACCTTCACGATACCTGGCAGCAGATTCGCCAGCGCGTGGGCGATGTGGCCGACGTTGCTCCCGCGGCGGTCGATCTGCTGGGACAAGCCAGCGCGGCTGCCGCATTATTCACCGGTCACGCGAAGATCGACGGCCGTCTTTCGGTCCAGTTGCGAAGCAACGCACGGCTGCGAACCCTTTTTGCCGAATGTACCGCGGCAGGCACCCTGCGCGGCATCGTGCAACTGCGCAGCGACGAGGATGGCGCCGGAGGCGACACCGCGGTTTCGCCCGACCTGCGCGCACTGGGCGAGAGCGCCGTGCTTGCGATCACGATCGAGAATCCCTCGCTTCATGGCAGCGACCCCAGCCGCTACCAGGGGCTGGTCTCGCTGGATGCGGGAACGCTGGCGGCCGCCTTCGAGGATTACTTCCATCGATCCGAGCAACTGCCGACCAGGCTGCTGCTCGCGGCGGACCGAACACGTGCTGCCGGGCTGATGCTGCAGAAACTGCCCGGCGACGATGTCGGCGACCTGGACGGATGGACCCGCGCCTGCGCGCTGTTCGATACGCTCAGCGCCGCCGAGCTGCTCGACTGGCCCGCCGAGACGCTGCTGGTCCGGCTGTTCCACGAGGATCAGGTGCGGATGCTTGGGCAGCGGCCGCTCGCCTTCGCCTGCTCGTGTTCGCGCGGGCGGGTCGAGGCGATGCTGGTCGCCCTGGGGGATGAGGAAGCACTCGCGGCGCTCTCCGACGACCGGGCCGAGGTGCGCTGCGAGTTCTGCGGGGAGCAATATTCGTTCACCCGTTCACAGATCGAAGCCCTCTTGGCGCCGCACGGCGGGGTCGACGCCCCCGAACGCCTGCAATGAAAGCGCCGGATATTCACGTTGCCTTGATTGTTAAAGAATCATAAAGCAGTATAATTCGCTCTCGTACGGGGAACTCCACCGGCTCGACCCGGTCGTAGGACGACCATGCAAACACAGCTGATGCGACTGTCTTTAGCCTTGATGCTCGCCTTCGGCGCGGCATCTACGGCGCATGCCCAATCCGGCGACCTACGCGGCGACTCGGAAATGCTGCCGGTCTGGAACAACACCAGCGGCAAGCTCGAGGCCATCCTCCTGCTCGAACCCACCGGCACCTCCAGCGCAGGCGCGCGGTGGCGCGCCGGCAGGAACTCCCTTGATGCGGCGTTCGGGCTGGATGCGGGAAACACCCTTGGACTGGTCTGCGATCGCCGCACGGGGTTGGCCAGCGGTATCGGCAATCTCGCCAACCACTGCATGCTCGCGTCGCTGGAACAGGATCGCGCGATCTCCCGCAGCAGGCAGGCGACGGCGGGCGCCAGCCTCAGCCGCCCTGGCGGCCGCCTGAGTGCCGCCCTCGGCCGCGGGCGCGACCGGCTGCCGTCCTGGCTCACTCCCGGTGCCCGCACCAGCGAGGTCCGGCAGAACTCGCTCACCGTGCACGGCGAGAAGAACATCGGCAGCGAAGGCACCGTATCGATCGGCGGCACCTGGGCTCGCGCAAGGCTGATCCCCGCCGGTGAGCTGCCGGCGCTCGCGGATCGCTGGAACAGCCGGAGCATCACCGTGGGCGCCGGCGTCGGCGACTTCAGCGCCAACATCGTCGGCCGCGTGGTGGACACCCAGAACCAGCCCGGCAAATGGGAAGGACTGGGCGTCGGCCTCACCTGGCGCACCCCTTGGAGCGGCCAGCTCACCGTGGGCGCCGAGAACGTCGTCACGCGCGGCAAGAACCCCTTTGCCCCCGGCGACGTGGAAGACGACGAGGGCACGGTGCCCTATGTCAGGTACGAGCAGGACCTGTAATCCGGCGGCAAGGGGGTGTCCGCTGCTGCGCCCTGGCCTGCTGAAAGAGGCCTTTGCGGGACTCGCCGGCCCTTCACCCGTTGCGGCGGTGATACTTCCCCCCCGTGGTCGCTTGCTCTGAGCCCGTCCGGCCGAGCCCCTCCGCTCTGTCTGGGCTCGCGTGGCGACGATCTGGCGGGGCGGTTTCGCTCGAAGGCGCCCGGTCCGGGACCCCGCCGATCCCGCTGCCGGGCCGGCTATCACTCGCCGTCGGTGCGCGCGAGCCTGACTCGTTAAGTATTCACCCGAGCAAAGCCTGCGGTCGGTCTTGGCGATGGTTACTTAACAACACTTTAATTATTCGTCGAACGTGGGTACTATCGGCTCGGCCTTGCCGGTCTTGGCGTTTCGCTTGACTCCACCGGCCGGGTTCCCATGGGGTTCAACCAAGAGTGACTTGGAGAGAGAGAGACATGACAACGAAGACCAACATGCTCCGCGACGCGATCAAGTTCGCGCTCGCAGTGGGCGCCACCGCTGCCGTGGGCACCGGCGTAGCGTTCGCCCAGGATGCAACTCCTGCTCCTGCCGAACAGGAAGCCACCACCCTCGACCGCATCCAGGTGACCGGTTCGCGCATCCGCCGCACCGACATCGAGACCTCGCAGCCGGTGTTCACGCTTTCGCGTGAGGACATCACGGCCCAAGGCCTGACCTCCGTCGGCGACGTGATCCAGAACATCACCGCCAGCGGCTCCACGCTCAACAGCACGTACAACAACGGCGGCAACGGCGAGACCCGCATCAGCCTGCGCAACCTCGGCTCCAACCGCACCCTGGTGCTGGTCAACGGCCGTCGCTGGGTCGGTGGCACCGGTCTGGGCGGCGCGGTCGACCTCAACACCATTCCGACCGCAGCGGTCGAGCGCATCGAAGTGCTGAAGGATGGCGCGTCCGCCATCTACGGTTCCGACGCAATCGCCGGCGTGGTCAACGTGATCCTGCGCCAGAACTTCGACGGCGCCGAAGCCAACGCCTACATCGGTCAGTACGACCAGGGCGACGGCCAGCGCACCGCAGTCGACTTCACCGTCGGCTCCAGCGGCGACCGCTGGTCCGCGATGTTCGGCGTCGGCTACGTCGAGGAAGATCCGGTCATGGCCGGCGACCGCGAGATCTCCGCGGTGCCCGTGTTCGGCGCCTCGCCAGGCTTTGGCGGCAGTTTCGGCAGCCCGAACGGCAACTTCGCGATCATCGATCCGGATACCGGCCAGTTTCAGAAGCCCGACGGCACGCCAGGCTTCTTCGTGCCCGATCCGAGCAACCCGGCCGGCTTCCGCCCGTTCCTCGGTGGACCGGACCGCTTCAACTTCGCGCCCGACAACTACCTGATCACCCCGCAGGAGCGCACCTCGCTGTTCGCCAACGGCAGCGTGGACATCACCGACAACATCCGTTTCGTCGCGACCGCGCAGTACAACGAGCGCCGCTCCGAGCAGCTGCTCGCAGCTTCGCCGATCTTCATCTTCGGGGAGCGCCCGGGAATCAGCGCCGACAGCATCTTCAATCCGTTCGGACGCGACGTCAACGCGATCGGCCGCCGCTTCAACGAAGCCGGTTTCCGCGTCTTCACCCAGGATGTGAACACCTGGGTGTTCAACGGCAACTTCGAAGGCAGCTTCGAGGTCGGCGAGCGCTTCTTCGACTGGGAAGCCGGCATGTTCTACGGTCGCAACGACCAGTCCGACACCACCAACGGCCTGGTCCAGCTGAGCCGGCTCGATGCGGCCATTGGCCCGTCGTTCCGCGACGCCACCGGCACACCGCGTTGCGGCACCCCGGAAGCAGTGATCGACGGCTGCGTCCCGCTGAATTTCCTCGGCGGTGCCGGCACGATCACCCAGGAAATGGCCGACGGCGTCACTTTCGAGGCCCACGACAACTTCGGCTACGAGCAGAAGACCCACTACGCCAACATCGGCGGCGAGCTGTTCGACCTGCCGGCTGGCGCCCTGGCGTTCTCGTTCGGTGTGGAGCAGCGTGAGGAATTCGGCTTCGACGCCCCCGATGCGCTGATCAACAGCGGCGATACCAGCGGCAATGCACGCACCGCCACCCGCGGTGGATTCGACGTCGACGAGGCTTTTCTTGAGCTGTCGATCCCGGTGCTGGCCGATCTGCCGTTTGCCCAGCTCCTGGACTTCAGCGTCGCCACCCGCTATTCGGACTACAGCACCTTCGGCGACACGCTCAACAGCAAGTTCGGTTTCCGCTGGAAGCCGATCGAGGACCTGCTGGTCCGCGGCAACTGGGCCGAGGGCTTCCGCGCGCCGTCCATCGGCGAGCTGTTCTCCGGACAGGCCGATTCGTTCCCGAACCTGACCGATCTGTGCGCCGGCTCCGTGCAGGGCGTGGACAGGAGTGCCGAGATCCCGGCCGGCTGTGCTGGCATTCCGCAGTACAACCAGCCCAACACGCAGATCCGCATCACCGTCGGTGGCAATCCCGACCTGCAGCCGGAAACCGCGATCTCCAAGACCCTGGGCCTGGTCTACAGCCCCAACTACGTCGAGGGCCTGGACTTTGCGTTGGACTGGTGGAACATTCGCCTCGAGAACACCATCTCGGGCATCAGTGCGAGCGAGATCCTCTCGCAGTGCTACCGCGAGGGCGTCCAGGCTGCCTGCGCTCTGATCACGCGTAACCCGGACGGTTCGATCGCGGACCTGCTGTCATCCGGTATCAACCGCGACAGCCGTGAGACCGAGGGTTACGACCTGACCGTCGGCTACCGCCTGCCGGAAAACAACTGGGGCAGGTTCTCGTTCGTCTGGGACAGCACGTACATGACCCTGAACGAGTTCAACGACGACGGCAACAACCTGGTCGGCGAATACTTCGACCGCTTCAACAACTGGCGCATCCGCTCCAACCTGGCCACGCGCTGGGAGATGGGCGACTTCGGTGCTACCTGGAACGTCCGCTACTTCTCGGGCCAGGACGAAGAATGCAGTGTCCCTCTGGCCCAGCGCGCGGCGATCTGCTCCGATCCGGACCGCTTCACGGACAACTCCATCACCGGCCTTCCGCAGCGTTCGCCGCAGAACTACATCCCGTCGGTTACGTACAACGATGCCAGCGTCTACTGGAAGGCACCGTGGAACGCCCGGATCACGCTGGGCGCGAACAATATCCTCGACCGCGACCCACCGCGTTCGGTCGATACGTTCGCCAACAGCTTCGACCCGCAGTATGAAATCCCGGGCCGTTTCTACTATATGAGGTACGCTCAGAGCTTCTGATCCACCAGTTCCACGGAAGCTCCACTGCTACGGCCCCGAAAGGGGCCGTAGTTTTTTCTGCGATGCGCTGCCGCGCCGGTGGATGCGACAATCGCGTCGTAGCCCTGCCGCAGGATCCATCCCGATGCCCCACCAGATCACGCCTGCCTTTGCGGTGCCCTTCGCGCAGGATTTCCTGTCCGACGCCACGCTCAACGAGCAACTCAGGACCCTGCTGCTGTCGCGCGAGGCCCAAGGCGAGCGTTATGCCAACCCGAATCCATCGCTGCAGCAGCAGCCGGGCGTGTTCGAAAGCGATTTAGAACTGTTCTCGTGGCCCGAAGCCTGCATCCAGCAGTTGCGGACGTTCTGCTGGGCGACGCTCGGCCGCACGATCCAGGAACTCAACGACTACAGCGCCCAGGAGATGCAGCGGTTGCAGATCTTCTCGCACACCTGGTTCCACGTGACCCGCAACGGCGGCTTCACCATCCTGCACACGCACCCGATGGCCTCATGGTCCGGCGTCTACTGCGTCACCCCCGGCGAAACGCCGGCCGACCGTCCCGAGTCCGGTGTCCTTCGCTTCCACAATCCGCACCACTACAGCAACTACTTCCTCGACGCGGGCAACCTGTGGCTCAAGTCGCCTTACCATCACGGCACCTGGAACCTGCGCCTGCAGCCGGGGCAACTTGTGCTGTTTCCGTCATGGCTGCAGCACGAAGTCATGCCGTTCTACGGCAACGACGAACGCATCACCATCGCGTTCAACTGCTGGTTCGGGATGAAAGAGGCCTGACACGCGCCGCAGGACCGACGCCGGTCGACCGGTCAACCTTTCTCCGGCCATGCCTCATACGCCGGCTTCAGCCCCTTGACGAGCGCCTGCAGATGCGATTCGTAGGGTTTCCATGCGCCGCCACGGTCCTTGTTGATCCCGGCACGCACGTCAGCCAGGCTGGCTGGCTGGCTGTGGCAATGCTGCCGCCGCGGCGTGACGCCAGGAGGGAGTCAGGCTCAAAGCGCAGGCCGCAGAACTCCATGACCCCCCGCATCCGCGCAGCCGGGTCCTGCACCAGCGCGGCATAGTCGATATCCAGTATTCGATCGGGCAACTGCGCACGCCAGTGCGCCATCAGGCGCAGGTATTCCAGGTAGTACGCCGCCAGTTGCTCCTGGTCGCAGGAGTACCCGGCCGCCTGGCCGAAGAAGGTCCTGAGATTGGAAAAACACACGTCCAGCGGGTCGCGCCGCATGTGCAGAAATCTTGCTTCCGGCAGCGCGCGCGCAATCAGGCCGAGGTTGAGGAAGTTCGAAGGCAGCTTCTCCGTCATTGCCGCACGGCCTGCGGCACGCCAGCGCGCACGGGCACGCCACTGCTCGCCGACCGCTTCCCAGTCCAGGCTCTCCAGCCGTTCGAGCACCGCAGTATCGACCACGCCCCGGCACTGGTGGTCCGATGCTTCGCTCAGGGCCGCTGTGAACGCGTAGGTTTCTCCGCCGTCGACCACCGTCGAGTGACCGGCCAGCAGGTGCTCCAGCAGGGTGGTGCCGGAGCGATGCATGCCGACGATGAAGATCGGCCTTGGATCGCCCGGCGTCGGGTCGGCGGCCGGCCGCGGCGGCGCTTGAATGGCACGCAGCGCCTCGAACAACCGCTGCTGGTCGTCGGGCCTGTACGGCGTCGCCTCGCGCTTGGCCTCCATGGCGCACTGCAGCGCCTCCCAGGACTCGTCGAAGCGCCGCAGCCGATGGAGTCGGTTGTGCAGCGCGTACCCAAGATAGGCGCGGGCGTCGGTTCCGGGCGCTGACTTGCCGATCAGGTCCCGTAGCTGGGCGATCGCTTCTTCGTCCTCCCCTGCCTCGCCCGGCGACGGCCGCTGCCAGGAGAGCATCCAGTGCGCGTGCGCGGCACCGGGCGCCAACGCGATGGCGCGCCTCAGTGCGTCCCTGGCCTTCTCCTGTTCCCCGCCGGCGGCAAGGATGGAGCCACGCAGGTAGTGCCCGTGCGCGTACCGTGGGTCGACCGCGACGGTGCGCTCGATCATAGCCAGCGCCTCGGCATGCAGGCCGCTGTTGATCAGCAGACCCGATGCCTCCGCAAGCAGCTGCGCCGAGCCACAGCGCGACCAGTCGGTGGCCGAGAACAGCCGCTGCAGTTGCTCGGGTTCCTCGAACATCCGCAGCAATTTGCCGATCTGCAGCGCGCCGTCGCATGCGACGGACGCGGCGATGCCGACGTTCGTCGCCCTGAGAGCCAGCGCGTGGGACTGGCGGTAGCGGTCCTGGCGCGAGAGCAGATAAGCGGCCTGCACCATGGCCGCCGCGTCGGTGGGCGCGAGTTCAATGATGCGCAGGAACAATTCCGTCGCCTCGTGCACGCGTCCGGCGCGGATCATCTCCGCGCCCGACCGCCATAGCGACTGGTGCCGTTGCTGCTGTTTCGCCTCGCACCCGGCTGCGGCAGGCGGCGTCATCGTCGTAGCCTGGCCTGGCCCCGCATCCCTGGCAGGATCGGGGCCGCGCGCTGCGAACCGGAGAACACGTCCGCGCGAGTCCACACCGGACTAGTGCCGGTCGAGCGCCTGGCCGATCCGCTGCTGCTCGTCCTTGAGCGCGGTCGGCATGCGCGGACCGTACTCGTCGAGATACCCGCCGATGCTGGCCATTTCGTCCCGCCAGCCGTCAGGATCGAACCCGAACAGCCTCGCGCGGGCCTCCTGCGACAGGGCGAGTCCTTCCAGGTTGAGGTCCGCATCCGTCGGCAGGAAGCCGATCGGGGTCTCGATCGCATCGGCCTGGCCCTGCACGCGGCCGATCATCCACTCCAGAACACGCAGGTTGTCGCCGAAGCCCGGCCACAGGAACCTGCCGTCGTCGCCCTTGCGGAACCAGTTGACATGGAACACTGCCGGCAAGCGGTTGCGCCCATTGTCGAACGAGAGCCAATGCGCGAAGTAGTCGGCAAAGTTGTAGCCGCAGAACGGCTTCATCGCCATCGGATCCCGGCGCATCACGCCGACCGCGCCGGTCGCGGCGGCGGTGGTTTCCGAACCCATGGCCGCGCCGATCAGTACGCCGTGGGTCCAGTCGCGCGCCTGGAAGACCAGCGGCACCAGCGAGGCGCGGCGTCCGCCAAACACGATGGCGGAGATCGGCACGCCGGCCGGGTTCTCCGCTTCGGGCGAGTAGCAGGGGCACTGCTTCGCCGAGACCGTGAAACGCGAGTTGGGATGGGCGGCAGGGCGCTTTTCCGCGTCGTAGGCCTCGCCGCGCCAGTCGACAGC
>JALYOG010000004.1 GCA_030856985.1 Pseudomonadota bacterium
GTCTCCATCGGCGACACGATCACCGTTGCCGACCTCGCGCAGAAGCTCGCGCTGAAGGGCGGCGAGGTGGTCAAGGCGTTGTTCAAGATGGGCGTCATGGCGACGATCACCCAGTCGATCGACCACGACACGGCCGCGCTGGTGACCGAGGAACTCGGCCACACCGTCGTGCACGCCGATGCCTCGGACGTCGAGAACGAACTGCTCGCGCATGTCGAAGACCTCGAAGGTGTGGCCGCGCCGCGTCCGCCGGTGGTCACGATCATGGGCCACGTCGATCACGGCAAGACCTCGCTGCTGGACTACATCCGCCGCACCAAGGTCGCCACGGGCGAGGCCGGTGGCATCACCCAGCACATCGGCGCGTACCACGTCGAAACCGACAATGGCGTCATCAGCTTCCTGGACACCCCCGGGCACGCGGCGTTCTCGTCGATGCGCGCACGCGGCGCCAGGCTTACCGACATCGTGGTGCTGGTGATTGCGGCCGACGACGGCGTCAAGCCACAGACGGTCGAGGCGGTCCAGCATGCGAAAGCGGCGAAGGTGCCGCTGATCGTGGCGATCAACAAGATGGACATCTCCGGCGCCGATCCCTCGCGCGCCAAGAACGAGCTGCTTGCCCACGACGTGGTCGCCGAGGAATTCGGCGGCGACACCCAGTTCGTCGAACTCTCGGCCAAGACCGGCCAGGGCATCGATGCGCTGCTTGACGCGATCACCCTGCAGGCCGAAGTGCTGCAGCTCACCGCCGTGCACGAGGGGCGCGCCAGCGGCGTGGTCATCGAGTCCGCGCTCGACAAGGGCCGCGGCCCGGTCGCGACGGTGCTGGTCCAGCAGGGCAGCCTGAAAAAGGGCGATTACCTCGTCTGCGGCGTGCAGTACGGCCGCGTACGTGCGCTGTTCGACGAGAACGGCAAGCAGGTGGACGAGGCCGGTCCGTCGATTCCGGTGCAGGTGGTCGGCCTGTCCGGCGTGCCGGACGCGGGCGACGACTTCGTCGTGGTCGAGGACGAGCGCCTGGCCAAGGACGTGGCGCAGCAGCGTGAGTCCAAGCGTCGCGAATCGCGCCTGGTCGCCGCCGCCGGCAACCGCATGGAAGACATCATTTCGCAGATGGGCCAGGGCGAGGGCCAGTTGAGCCTGAACCTGGTGGTCAAGGCCGATGTGCAGGGTTCGGTGCAGGCGCTGCGCGAAGCGCTGACCGCACTGTCGACGCCGGCCATCCGCATCAACGTGATCGGCGGCGGCGTGGGCGGCATCACCGAATCCGACGCGACCCTGGCCTCCACGTCCAAGGCCACGATCATCGGCTTCAACGTCCGCGCCGACGCGTCGGCGCGCAAGGTGATCGAGACCAACGGCGTCGACCTGCGTTATTTCTCGATCATCTACGACGTCATCGACCAGGTGAAGCAGGTCGCCTCCGGCGTGCTGGGCATCGAGATCCGCGAGGAAATCATCGGTACCGCCGAAGTGCGCGACGTGTTCCGCAGCTCCAAGTTCGGTGCGGTTGCCGGCTGCATGGTGGTGGAGGGCGTGGTCAAGCGGAACAAGCCGATCCGCGTGCTGCGCGAGAACGCGGTGATCTTCGAAGGCGAGCTCGAATCGCTGCGCCGCTTCAAGGAGAACGTCGACGAGGTGCGCGTCAACACCGAGTGCGGCATCGGCGTGAAGCAGTACAACGACGTCAAGCCGGGCGACCAGATCGAGTGCTTCGAGCGCATCGAAGTGCAGCGCACGCTGTAAGCGCGGGCCGGGCATCGGGGGCCGGAGGCCGGGGAAGGGCAGAAGCTGCTTTTGCTCTTCCCCGATCCCTGGCCCGTGGTCCCCGGCCCCCACCGAAGGATTCGTCATGGCACAGAAAAGCTTCTACCGCAGCGATCGCGTCTCGGCCCAGCTCCGTCGCGAATTGGGCACGATCGTGCATCAGGCCGTGCGCGAGCACTCGCTGCCATCGGTCAGCGTGTCCGACGTCGAGGTCACCCGCGACCTGGCGCATGCCAAGGTCTTCGTGACGGCCTTGCAGCAGGAGCGCTCGGCGGAGGCGGTCAAGGCATTGAAGGCGCTGACGCCGGAGATGCGCTACCAGCTCGGCCGCGCGATGAAACTTCGGCACGTGCCGGAGCTGCATTTTCATTACGACGATTCGGTCGATCGCGGCGAACGCATCGACAACCTGCTGCGCGACAATCCGCCGGTTCATGACGACGAAGACTCTGGTGATGCAGGCGACACTGGAAGCGGCGACCGCGAGTCGTGATCGCTTCAGCTCCCTCTCCCTTCGGGAGAGGGTTGGGGTGAGGGCGGAGCATCGCGACAATGAAAGCCGTCCGCCAGCATCTGACGGCGCGGCTCTCGAACTCTGGTCTGGAGATCGGCGCGCCCCCGACCCCTCACCCCCGGCCCCTCTCCCGTTGGGAGAGGGGAGCAAAGCGGCCCTCCCGGGTCGGGAGAGCGGAGCAAGGCACCACCCAACTGATGACCCGACGCCCACGCACCGTGTTCCGCCCCCTCGATGGCCTGCTGCTGCTCGACAAGCCGGCGGGCCTGAGCTCCAACCAGGCGCTGCAGCAGGCACGGCACATTTTCCGTGCGAGCAAGGGCGGCCACACCGGCAGCCTCGATCCGCTTGCCACCGGCTTGCTGCCGTTATGCTTCGGCGAGGCGACCAAGATCGCCGGATTGCTGCTGGGCGCGAAGAAAGCCTACGAGGCGACCGCGGTTCTTGGCATCACCACCGATACCGACGACGCCGACGGCCTGCCGCTGCTGGAGCGTCCGGTCCCGACGCTGGACGCGGCCATCATCGAAGCCGCGCTCGCCCCGCTGCGCGGGCCGATCCTGCAGCGCGCGCCGATCTATTCCGCACTCAAGCAGGGCGGCGAGCCGCTGTACGCCAAGGCCCGGCGGGGTGAAGCGATCCAAGCCCCAGAACGCGACGTGGTGGTGCATGCACTGGAAGTGCTCGAGCGCGGCGACACCCGGCTGCGGCTGCACGTCGAATGCGGCTCGGGAACCTACGTGCGCAGCCTCGTGCGCGACTTGGGCGCGCGCCTGGGCTGCGGCGCGCATGTGGGCACGCTGCGGCGCCTGTGGGTGGATCCGTTCCGCTCGCCGCGCATGTTCTGCCTCGACGAGCTGCGCGAACTCGCAGCGGCCGGGGACGCGGCGCTCGACGCCTGCCTGCTGCCGATCGAGGCCGGGCTGGTCGCGTTCCCGCAGATCGTGCTGGCGCCGGAAGCCGCGCGCAGGCTGGGCCTGGGCCAGCCGCAGCGGATCGACCTGGAGCCGGCCCCGGGCGCGTCGGAAGCGCTGGTGGTGAACGACTTCGACGGCCGCGCGCTCGGCATCGCGGCGCTCGGCGAGGACGGCATGCTGCGCCCGCAGCGCCTGTTCACCTGGGCATCCGCCCAGCGGTCCTGAGGCGCTGGATCTTGCGCCTTGTTCCGCCGCGGCGCGGCGGCTACAATTTGCGGGCTTCAAAACACCCACAAGACCTTTCAGCAAACGGCGGGCCAAGCGGTGCTGCCGGCGAAGTTGTTTCCGTCGCCGGTCGCGTTCTGCGGACCTTGCATCAGGAGTAACAGCAGCATGCCCATCGACACCAGCAAGATCATCGAAGAAAACAAGCGCGCCGAAAACGACACCGGCTCCCCCGAAGTGCAGGTCGCCCTGCTCACGGCCCGCATCGAACACCTGACCGGCCACTTCAAGACGCACAAGCAGGATCACCACAGTCGCCGCGGCCTGCTCATGATGGTCAACAGCCGGCGCAGCCTGCTGGACTACCTCAAGCGCAAGGACAACACGCGCTACAAGGCCCTGATCGAAAAGCTCGGCCTGCGTCGTTAAGAGAACACCCACCGCGGCGCAGTGATGCGCCGCGGTTTTTTTTGGCCGTCGTGAACCCGACGGCCACAAGGCTGCCATCCCGCAGCCGACCGCGTCGGGCAGGGGCCCGGATCGGAACGCATTCGAATCGAAGGAAATCCCACCGTGGCAAAAATTACCAAGACCTTCCAGTACGGCAACCAGCAAGTCACGCTCGAGACCGGTGAGATCGCACGCCAGGCCGGCGGTGCCGTCATTGTGAGCTTCGAGGACACGGTGCTGCTCGTCACCGCCGTTGCCGCCAAATCCGCGCGCGAAGGCCAGGACTTCTTCCCCCTCACCGTGGACTTCCAGGAGAAGTTCTACGCCGGCGGCCGCATCCCGGGCGGGTTCTTCAAGCGCGAAGGCCGCCTGACGGAGAAGGAAACCCTGATTTCGCGGCTGATCGACCGCCCGATCCGCCCGCTGTTCCCGGAAGGCTTCCGCAACGAAGTCCAGATCGTCGCCACCGTGATGTCGATGAATCCGGAAATCGACACCGACATCCCCGCACTGCTGGGCGCATCGGCCGCGCTGGCGCTGTCGGGCGCGCCGTTCGACGGTCCGATCGGTGCCGCCAAGGTCGGTTACAAGGACGGCCAGTACCTGCTCAACCCGACCAAGACCGAGTTGCTGGAATCCAAGCTCGAGCTCGTGGTCGCCGGCACCGCCGACGCGGTGCTGATGGTCGAGTCCGAGGCGCAGGAACTCTCCGAGGACGTCATGCTGGGCGCGGTGATGTTCGGCCACCAGCAGATGCAGGCTGCGATCAACGCGATCAACGAACTGGTCGCCGAAGCCGGCAAGCCGAAGTGGGACTGGACCGCGCCGGCCCGCAGCGACGAGATCGTGTCGGCGCTGAAGAACGCCATCGGCGGCCGCATGACCGAGGCGTTCCAGATCCGCAACAAGGCCGAACGCCGCGAATCGCTGTCCTCGCTGAAGAAGGACGTGATGGCGACGCTGGCGCCGCAGTGCGAGGCCAACGACTGGAAGTCCGCCGAGGTCTCCAAGGAGTTCGGCGAGCTCGAGTACGAGACCATGCGTGGCGCGGTGCTCAGCAGCAAGGTGCGCATCGACGGCCGCAAGCTCGACGACGTGCGTGCGATCAGCTCGCGCGTCGGGATCCTGCCGCGCACCCACGGCTCGGCGCTGTTCACCCGCGGCGAGACCCAGGCGATCGTGGTCGCCACGCTGGGCACCGCGCGCGACGGCCAGGTCGTCGACGCCGTCACCGGCGAGTACAAGGAACACTTCCTGTTCCACTACAACTTCCCTCCCTACTCGGTCGGTGAAGCGGGCCGCATGATGGGTCCCAAGCGCCGCGAGATCGGCCACGGTCGCCTTGCCAAGCGCGGCGTGCTCGCGGTGATGCCGACGATGGAGGCGTTCCCGTACACGATCCGCATCGTCTCGGAGATCACCGAATCCAACGGCTCGTCCTCGATGGCCTCGGTCTGCGGCAGCTCGCTGGCGCTGATGGATGCCGGCGTGCCGATCAAGGCGCCGGTCGCGGGCATCGCGATGGGCCTGGTCAAGGAAGGCGACGAGTTCGTGGTCCTGTCGGACATCCTCGGCGACGAGGATCACCTGGGCGACATGGACTTCAAGGTCGCTGGCACCGCCGAGGGCATCTCGGCGCTGCAGATGGACATCAAGATCCAGGGCATCACCGAAGAGATCATGAAGATCGCGCTGGCGCAGGCCAAGCAGGGGCGGCTGTACATCCTCGGCGAAATGGCCAACGCGCTGACTGTCCCGCGTACCGAGCTTTCCGACTACGCGCCGCGCCTGCTGACGATGAAGGTGCACCCGGACAAGATCCGCGAAGTGATCGGCAAGGGCGGCTCGACCATCCAGGCGATCACCAAGGAAACCGGCACCCAGATCGACATCCAGGACGACGGCACCATCGTCATCGCGTCGGTCAATGCCGCGGCGGCGCAGGCGGCCAAGGAGCGGATCGAGCAGATCACCTCCGATGTCGAGCCCGGCCGCATCTACGAGGGCAAGGTCGCCAAGATCATGGACTTCGGCGCGTTCGTGACCATCCTGCCGGGCAAGGACGGCCTGGTGCACGTCTCGCAGATCTCGAGCGAGCGCGTGGAGAAGGTCAGCGACAAGCTCAAGGAAGGCGACATGGTCAAGGTCAAGGTGCTGGAGGTCGACAAGCAGGGCCGCATCCGCCTGTCGATCAAGGCCGTCGAAGAAGGCGAGGGCGTGACCGGGGAGTAAGTCCGCCGACCTCACTGCTGCAGACGAAAAAAGCGGGCTTCGGCCCGCTTTTTCTTTGGGCTGCGGAAAGTCTCGTGGGCTACCGGGAACCGGATCGGCGAAGCGGCTCTTGGCTCCCTCTCCCTTCGGGAGAGGGTTGGGGCGAGGGCCCGGAGCATCGCGCCAACGGGGAAATCGCTGCGTCTCGATCATGCGCACTGCGTACTTACGGACCGTGGCGATCAGCGCGAAACCGAACCCTCACCCCGGCCCCTCTCCCAAGGGAGAGGGGAGCAGGCGGCATCCCATCGTGCCGACGGCGCTAGAGTACGACCCTGATGACTCGCGCCGAGTGCCCCGTTTGCCGATCCGTCCGCGTCGAGCCCTTCGTCTCGGTAGCGGGGCTGGAGTATCGCAGGTGTCCCGATTGCCACGCGATCGGCCTCGGGCCCGAGCACTATCCGGATCCGGAGCAGGAAGCCGCGCACTACCGGCTGCATCAGAACCGCATCGACGACGCGGGCTATCGCCGGTTCCTGTCGACACTCGCCACGCCGCTGCTGCAGCGCCTGCCGCCGGCCCGGTCGGGGCTCGACTTCGGATGCGGGCCGGGGCCGGCGCTGGCGTGCATGCTGCGCGATGCGGGGCACTCGATGGCCGTGTACGACCCGATGTTCTTCCCCGACGATACCGCACTGGCGTCGCGCTACGACTTCGTCACCTGCAGCGAAGTCTCCGAGCATTTCCATGCGCCCGCGACATCGTTCGCGCGCCTGTTCGAACTGCTGCGCCCGCGCGGCAGCCTGGCGGTGATGACCGGCTTTCCACCGCAGGCCGCGGCGTTGGCGGGCTGGCACTATCGCCGCGACCCAACGCACGTGGTGTTCTATGCGCCGGAGACCTTTCACTGGCTGGCGCGGCAGCACGGCGCGCAGTGCGAGATTCCCTGCCGCAATGTCGCCCTGCTTCGACTGAACCGTTGAAGGATGTGCGCCCGGCCCTTGTCCCCCCCGCCAAGGGATCGACGTTCATTCCTGCACGAGACGCAAATGCAAAGAGCAGGCAGACATGGGTTCGACAGCAGTGGGCGGAGTGAGGGACAGGCTTGCCCGGATCGCGCACGAAGCAGCCCAGCTGCCAGTGCTCGCTCCCGTGACGCGGCCCCTGTACCGAAGACGATTCGCGAGGCTTTACCGCGAGGGCAATCAGTACCACGGAGGCTTCGGGTCCTTGCGAAGCGGCCCTGGCCGCGGCCCCGCCGAGCGCACCGCACACTTACGACACCAAGGCGGCCGGTCGCATGTATCGCGGACTTCTGGACGATCTGCGTCTGTGCGACTACCCGGCCCTGCACTGGCTGTCGCAGCTGTTCTCCGGCATTCCAGCGGGCGCGCCCATCGAGGTGTTCGACCTTGGTGGCCACGTCGGCATCGTGTACTACGCATTCCGCAGATACCTCTACTATCCGGCGCAGTTTCGCTGGACGGTCCATGACGTTCCCAGCGTCATCGAGGCGGGGAGGAAATGGGCGGCAGAACACGACGAGCACCGCCAGCTCGAGTTCGCAACCGCCGCGGACGGCGCCGATGGCAAGGTTGTGCTGTTCACCAGCGGCGCGCTCCAGTACCTGGACTACACGCTGCCCGAGTTGCTCGGATCGTTCCAGCGGCCGCCGGCGCACGTGCTGGTGAACCTGGTTCCGATGCATCCGAGCCGTGGCTACTTCACCCTGCAGAACATGGGTTTCGCCATCTGCCCGTATCGGGTGATGGCATCGCCCGAATTCGTCGACGCGATGGCCGCGCTGGGCTACAGCCTGATCGACCGATGGGACATCCTGGACAGGGAAATCCAGGTTCCCTTCGAGCCCCAATGCCGCATCGATCGCTACTGCGGGATGTACTTCAAGAGCGCGCAACAAATCGCTGCCGAAGCGCGGCAACCGCTGCCTCGTCCGCCGTGCTGAACAACGCCGGGGTGTTCGCTCCGTAGAACACCGGCCGCGACAGGCGCGAAGTCCGCGCAAGGCCTGCGTACAAGCCCGATGCCTAGGGCTTGCGGGGCAGCCATCTTCCGGCAAGCCACGGAACCACGACCACGTATGCGCTGAGCGCAGACGCCAGCAGCGTCATCGGCACCTCCCGTTGCAGCGCCAGCCCGAACAGCAGCGGCGACACGGCGGTCGCGAGCAGGACCGCCCGGTGGCGCAGCCGCCCGTGCGGGTGAAATCCTGCGCGGTTCGCGGGCCCGCCGCCGGTGCCTTGCGGCGCCGCAAACACCGTACCGCCGCGCCCGCGTCGTTCCCGCCTGTCGGCGCGCGCCTCGTCACGCTAGTGTAGTGTCGCGTTCTTGATGGAACTTATACCGCTCTTCGAACTCCAATGCTTTACTACCAAGCAGAGCGGAGATCGCCAGTGCGAGTTGCCCCCGAGATTGTGCTGACACAAGACGAG
>JALYOG010000025.1 GCA_030856985.1 Pseudomonadota bacterium
GCGAGATCGACGTGGGCGTGGGCGACCAGGTGAAGGTCGCGCTCGACACGATCGAGAATGGCTTTGGCGAAACCGTACTGTCGCGCGAGAAGGCCAAGCGCTCGATGGTGTGGGACGAGCTCGAAGAAGCCCTGGAGGCCAACGCCACCATCACCGGTCGCATCAGCGGCAAGGTCAAGGGCGGCTTCACCGTCGACATCAAGGATGTCCGCGGCTTCCTGCCCGGGTCGCTGGTCGACGTGCGCCCGGTGCGCGACTCGACCTACCTGGAAGGCAAGGAACTCGAGTTCAAGCTGATCAAGCTGGATCGCAAGCGCAACAACATCGTCGTCTCCCGCCGTGCGGTGGTCGAGAGCGAGCATTCGGAAGAGCGCGAGCAGCTGATGGAGAAGCTGGTCGAGGGCGCGATCCTCAAGGGGGTGGTCAAGAACCTCACCGACTACGGCGCGTTCGTGGACCTGGGCGGCATCGACGGCCTGCTGCACATCACCGACATGGCCTGGAAGCGCGTGCGCCATCCGTCCGAAGTGGTGGAAGTGGGCCAGGAGCTCGACGTGCGCGTGCTCAAGTACGACCGCGAGCGCAACCGCGTCAGCCTCGGCCTCAAGCAGCTGGGCGAGGATCCGTGGGACAACATCGCGCGCCGCTACCCGGCCGACACCCGCGTGTTCGGCAAGGTCTCCAACGTCACCGACTACGGCGCGTTCGTCGAGATCGAGCCGGGCGTGGAAGGCCTGGTGCACGTGTCCGAGATGGACTGGACCAACAAGAACGTCAACCCGTCCAAGATCGTGCAGGTCGGCGACGAGGTCCAGGTCATGGTCCTGGACGTGGACGAGGAGCGTCGCCGCATCTCGCTGGGCATGAAGCAGGTGTCGTCCAACCCGTGGGAGACCTTCGCGGTCCTGCACAAGAAGGGCGACAAGGTCGAAGGCCAGATCAAGTCGATCACCGACTTCGGCATCTTCATCGGCCTGGACGGCGGCATCGACGGCCTCATCCACCTGTCGGACATCAGCTGGAACTCCACCGGCGAAGACGTCGCGCGCAACTTCAAGAAGGGCGACACGCTCGAAGCCGTCGTGCTGGCCGTCGATCCAGAGCGCGAGCGCATCAGCCTGGGCGTCAAGCAGATGGAGCAGGACCCGTTCGGCCAGTACATGGCGTCCAACACCCGCGGCTCGATCGTCACCGGCAAGGTCAAGGAAGTGGACGCGAAGGGTGCGACCATCGAACTGGCCGACGGCATCGAGGGCTACCTGGCCGCACGCGACATCGCCAAGGAGCGCGTCGACGACGCGACCCAGCACCTGAAAGTGGGCGACGAAGTCGAAGCCAAGTTCATCGGCATGGATCGCAAGGGCCGCACCATGCAGCTCTCGATCAAGGCCAAGGACGAAGCCGAGGTCCAGGAAACCCTGTCGGACTACAACCGTGCGGCAGCCGATGCCTCCAGCGGCACCACCAAGCTGGGAGCGCTGCTGCGCGAGCAGTTGAACAGCAACAAGTCGGAGTAACAGCGCGTGCCTGTTCCAGGCGGTGTTGCAACCAGGCCGTAACAAAAGCAGGCCGTAACAAAGCGATGGGCGTCCCGGCGGTCTGCCGGGGCGCCCATTGCCTGCGTCGGATCGTCCGCCAGAGTGCCCGCTACGCCCATGACCAAGTCCGAGCTGATAGAAATCCTCTCCCAACGTCAGGCACACCTGAAGGGCGAGGACGTGGATCTGGCGGTAAAAGCCCTGCTCGACATGATGGGAGCATCGCTGTCGGTCGGGGAGCGGATCGAGATCCGTGGCTTCGGCAGTTTTTCCCTGCACTATCGTCCGCCGCGCCTGGGGCGCAATCCCAAGACCGGCGAGTCGGTCGCGCTGCCGGGCAAGTACGTGCCCCATTTCAAACCCGGCAAGGAATTGCGGGAACGCGTCAGCGATGTCATTCCGCTCGAAGCGACCGATTGACTACAGCCCTTCGGCCCCACGCTGGCCTCGGATAAGCTGACGGTCACGGCGCGAGCCATCGGAGTAGGTAATGCGTTTCATCCGTTTTCTGGTCGCATTGGCTTGCCTCCTGGCCGGTGCCGCGCTCGGCGCGCTCAATCGCGATCCCGTGTCCATCGACCTTGGCATCGTCGCCATCGCGACGTCCACCGGCGTGGCCTTGCTGACGGCCCTGCTTATGGGTGTGCTGATCGCCGGTCTCGTGGTCAGCGCCAGCGTGGTGCTGCCATTGAAGCGCAGGCTCTCCCGGCTCGAACGCCAGGCACGCGCACCGATTCCGGCCGATGGAGGCTGACCGGTGGCCTTCATCAGCGAATGGTTCTGGTTTTTCCTGCTCCTGCCCATCGCCGCGATCAGCGGTTGGGTCATCGGCCGGCGCGGCGGCGAGCGGCACAGCGACAGCCAGGTCAGCCGCCTCTCGACGACTTATTTCCGTGGGCTGAACTATCTGCTCAACGAGCAGCCCGACAAGGCCATCGAGCTGTTCCTGCACATAGCCGAGCTCGACAAGGAAACGTTCGAGACGCAGGTGGCGCTGGGGCATCTTTTCCGCCGTCGCGGCGAGGTCGACCGCGCGATCCGGCTGCATCAGGCGCTGGTGCAACGTCCCGGGCTCAACGACCAGCAGAAGGTGCAGGCGCTGCTGGCGCTCGGCGAGGACTACATGCGCTCGGGGCTGCTCGATCGCGCTGAGACGGTATTCAGCGACCTGGTGGCGCTCGACATGCGCGCACCACTGGCCTTGCGCCACCTCATCCACATCTACCAGTCCGAGCGCGACTGGGACAAGGCCATCGAAAACGCGCGGCGCTACGAAGCCGCCACCGGCGAGCCGATGGGCAAGCTGATAGCGCAGTTCGAATGCGAACTCGCCGATCGGCACCGGGCGAGCGGCGACACCGACGCGGCCCAGGCGTCGGTTGCGCGTGCCTATCAGGCCGACGCGAAGTCGGTGCGTGCGGGCATGCTCGAGGGACGCATCGAAGTGGAGGCCGGAAACAACGCCGCCGCGATACGCGCGTTCGAGCGGGTCGCGCGGCACGATCCCGACTATCTGCCCGAGGTGCTGCCGGCGCTGCTGTCCAGTTACGACCGGGTCGGCGAGATCCCGGGAGCGCGCGCATTCCTGACCGAAATGTGCGAGCACTACCGCGGGATATCGCCAGTGCTGGCGCTGACACGGATGGTCGAGGCGGAGGAGGGGGTCTCTGCGGCGCGCAGTTACCTCGCCCAGCAGCTCAAGGACCGTCCGTCCGTGCGGGGCGAGGCGGCGCTGATCGACCTCACCCTGGCCGATCCCGCGGACCCGATGGCCACGTTGCAGGACCTGAAGCACATCACCGATCAGTTGCTGGTGCGCAACCCCAGCTACCGCTGCAAAAGCTGCGGTTTTGGCGCACGTAGTCATCATTGGCAATGCCCCAGTTGCAAGGAATGGGGCACGGTCAAGCCACTGCTCAACTACGCCGTGAACTGAGCGCATGGCGCGGTGGCTCGTTGTGCATCTGTTCCTCGGCGGCCTCGGCACCTGGCTCGCGCTGCGCTACGCGCTGTGGCGCGACCTCCTGGACCATCCGGGTGAGCGACGCAGCCATCAGGTCGCCACGCCGCGCGGCGGCGGCGCCGCGGTCGTGCTGGCGATGCTGATTGCCGCCATCGTCCTGGCGCAACGACACCCCGACCAGGCCCTGCTTCTCGGCGCTTTTGCCGTGGGCCTGTTCCTGGTCGCGGCCGTGGGGCTGGTCGACGACCACCGGCCCCTGTCCCCGTGGTTGCGGCTGGCGGTCCATGCCGTGGCGGCTCTGGGGCTGTCCCTGGCGCTGCTGTACGAGACCGGCCAGTGGCTCCCGGCGGCGGTGGCGTTCGTCGCGGCCATGGTGCTGACCAACGTCTGGAACTTCATGGACGGCATCAACGGCCTGGCCGCGACCCAGGCGGCCATGGTGGCCTCTGCACTGGCGATCGCGGGGCTCGGCTGGACTGGCGGAAGCGGCGGCCTCTGGATCTGGATGTCGGCGGCGCTGGCCGCCGCGTGCGTGGGGTTCCTGCCATACAACTTTCCCCGCGCCCGGATCTTCCTGGGGGATGTCGGCAGCGGCTCTATCGGGTTTGCGGTCGCTGCGCTGGCGGTCCTGTCGCCCGGGGAAACCAAGAATTTGTCTTGGTTGGTGATGTTCCCGCTGTCGGCATTCCTGGTCGATTCCGGGCTGACCCTGCTGCGCCGGATGCTTCGCCGCGAGGCCTGGTGGACGCCGCATACCCAGCATGCGTATCAGGTTTGGGCCCGCAGGGCCGGGCACGCGAGGGTCACGCTGGCCTACGCCGGGTGGACTTTGGCCGGTGCGTTGCTGGCCTGGGGCGGCTTCCGGCTCCCGGTTCATTTCATGCTGTGCATCGGGCTTGCGTGGTATACATCCGCCGCTTTCGTCTGGTGGTCTTTGCAGCGTATGGAACCAAAAACCAACCCGCGCCTCGATGGCAGGGAAACCTGATGGGTTCGATTCGAGAACGCTGGTCCCGGGGCGTGCCGCGTCTGGCCGTGATATCCCACGACCTGCTGATGGTGTGGTTGGTATGGCAGGGCCTGCAGCGGCTGCGCTTTGCCATCGTCCCCAACGCGCCCGACCTTCCCTTGTGGTCCACGGAAGTCGCCGTGGTGCTCATCGCGCAGGGGCTCGTCTTCTGGCAGGCGGGGCTGTATCGCGGTCTTTGGCGATTTGCCAGCGTCCCGGATCTATGGAACATCCTCAAGGCCTGCATCGTCGGCCTGTTCGCGATCGTGCTGGGCCTGTTCCTCTACAACCGGCTCGACATGGTGTCGCGCATGGTGCTGCTGCTCTATCCGCTGGTGCTGATGGGACTGCTCGGTGCGCCGCGGCTGCTGTACCGATCATGGAAGGACAGCAGCATCGACCGGGGGAGCAAGGAAACCTCGGTCCGCATCCTGATCCTCGGCGCCGGCCATGCCGGCGAAGCGCTGGTGCGCGACCTGCGCCGGTTCGGGACTTACCAGCCGGTGGGCTTCCTTGATGATGCCTCGCGCATGCGCGGCAGCAAGGTGCAGGGCGTTCCGGTGCTGGGCAAGGTCGACAACGTGGCCGACATTGCCCGCGAAACGGCCGCCAGGCTGCTGGTCATCGCGATGCCGTCGGCCAATGCCGATGAGATGCAGAAGGTCGTCGGCATCTGCGAGCGTTCCGGCCTGCCGTTCCGCATGGTCCCCAGGTTGCGGGATGTGCTGGAAGGTCGCTCGCTCCCGGGCGAACTGAAGGAGGTCGCGATCGAGGATCTCCTCGGCCGCCAACCCGTACTGCCCGACTGGAAATCGATTCGCGGATGGCTCGGAGCCCGCTCGGTGCTGGTCACCGGCGCCGGCGGATCCATCGGCTCGGAGTTGTGCCGGCAGTGCGCGCGTCATGGCGCGCGCCGCATCGCGCTGGTGGAGATCGACGAACTGGCGCTGACCACGACCGAAGCATCGCTGCGCCGCGACTTCCCGAACCTGGAGTACGTGCAGATCCTCGGCGATTGCGGCGATCCGGCGGTGATCGACTACGCGCTGCGCCTGGCCCAGCCCGACGCTGTATTTCACGCCGCCGCCTACAAGCAGGTGCCGTTGCTGGAAGCGCAGCTTCGCGAGGCGGTGCGCAACAACGTGCTCGCGACCGAGACCGTGGCCCGTGCCTGCCGCGACTCGGGCGTCGGCACGTTCGTGCTGATTTCGACCGACAAGGCGGTCGATCCGGTCAACGTGCTGGGCGCGACCAAGCGCCTGGCGGAGATGACCTGCCAGTCCCTGGCCGACCAGAGGTCCACGCGCTTCGTCACGGTCCGCTTCGGCAACGTGCTCGATTCGGCAGGCAGTGTCGTTCCGCTGTTTCGCGAACAGATCCGCAACGGCGGGCCGGTGACCGTGACCGATCCGGAGGTCACCCGTTTCTTCATGACCATTCCCGAGGCATGCCAGCTGATCCTGCAGGCTTCGGCGATCGGATCGCACGAGGCGATCTACACCCTCGACATGGGCGAGGCCGTTCCGATCCGTGTGCTCGCCGAGCAGATGATCCGGTTGGCGGGAAAGCAGCCGGGACGGGACATCGCGATCATCTACACCGGCCTGCGACCCGGAGAAAAGCTGCACGAAACCCTGTTCCACGCCGACGAGCGCTACCGCGCCACGTCGCACCCGAAGATCCTGCTCGCGGAGCCCAGGGTCATCTCGGCGTCCAATTTCGAGACTTCGCTGCAGAACCTGCGCGAAGCCTCACGGCGGTACGACCAGGAGGCTCTGAAACTGATGCTGCGCGAGATCGTCCCCGAGTTCCAGCCCGTGGGCGAGCACGCGGCAGTAATGCAGAGTTCGGCGACGGTGGTCGCTTTTCCTTCAAGAAGCGCCAGGAGAATTTGATGTCAGCACGGCCCCACGCGTCGAAACGGATCAGGAAGGCGGTTTTTCCGGTCGCGGGGCTGGGTACGCGGTTTCTTCCCGCCACCAAGACCGTCCCCAAGGAAATGCTCCCGATCATCGACAAGCCGTTGATCCAGTACGCCGTCGATGAAGCTGTTGAAGCCGGTTGCGACACGCTGGTATTCGTGACCAATCGCTACAAGCATGCCGTCGCCGATTACTTCGACAAGGCCTACGAGCTGGAGCAGAAGCTGGAGCAGGCAGGCAAGATCGAGCAGCTGGAGCTGATCCGCAACGTGCTGCCCAAGAATGTCCGCGCGGTGTTCGTGACCCAGGCCGAGGCGCTGGGGCTGGGGCACGCGGTGCTGTGCGCGAGGCCGGTGATCGGGGATGAGCCGTTTGCGGTGCTGCTGCCGGACGACCTGATATGGAATCGCGGCAAGGGTGCCCTGACACAGATGGCCGACGCGGCCGAGTCCACGGGCGCCAGCATGATCGCCGTGCAGGATGTGCCGCGCGAGAATACCGCCAGTTACGGCATCGTCGCCACCGATACATTCGAGCGACGCCATGGGCGCATCAGCGCGATCGTCGAGAAGCCCCAGCCCGACGATGCTCCCAGCACCCTGGCCGTGGTCGGCCGCTACGTGCTCAGTCCGCGGATCTTCCATCTGCTGGAGACCACGCGGCCCGGTGCGGGCGGTGAGATCCAGTTGACCGATGCGATCGCCACGCTGCTGTCCGAGGAAGCGGTCGACGCGTATCGCTTCCAGGGCACGCGCTTCGACTGCGGGACCCACATCGGCCTGATCGAGGCGACCATCCGCTACGCCCTCGACCACGAGAAGCTCAGCGAGGCGGCGCAGCAACTGATGCAGAGCGCCCTTCGCGAAATGGGCGTGCGCGAGCTGGAGTAGCGCGGCGACCCGCTTGCCCGCCATAGTCTGCAGCTGCAGGCCGGCGGGAGCCCGAGACGATGCACACCTCCGCACCAGCGGAAAGCTATTACCGCGCCACCATGCCGCAGCGGCGCATCGTCCATGCGCCGCTGCGTGGGCGATCGCAGGCCCGTGTCTGCGTGATCGGCGGGGGCTTTGCCGGCGTGAACACCGCCCTGGGCCTCGTGGAGCGCGGGGTGCGGGACGTCGTGCTGCTAGAGTCCGCCCAAATCGGGCAGGGCGCGTCGGGTCGCAACGGCGGCTTCGTATTCGGCGGTTTTTCCCGCGGGGAGGCCGCGCTGCTCGGGGAACTGGGCGAAGCCAGCGCGCGCGCCTTGTATGCCGGCACCACGGCCGCCGTCGAGCTGATCCGCAGCCGCGTCGACCGGTACGCGATCGACTGCGATCGCTGCGAGTCGGGCGTGATCTGGGCCAACTGGTTTCGCGATCCCGAGGTGCTGCTCGGTCGCCAGCGGCTGCTGGCCCGCCACTTCGGCGTGGACTGGCAATGGCTGCCCGAGGCCGAACTGCGGCGCCAGATACTCACCGAGCGCTACCACGATGGCCTGTTCGAGCCTCGGGCGTTCCACTTCCACCCGCTGAAATACGTCGACGGGCTTGCACAAGCCGTGGTCGACGCAGGCGCGGCTATCCACGAACACAGCCCCGCGACCTCGTTGCGGCGCAGCGGCGGCGGATGGCGGGTGGGCACGCCCGACGGCGAGATCGAGGCCGGGCAGTTGGTGCTCGCCTGCGGAGGCTATCTGGCCGGCCTGCGCGCGAGCGTCGATGCCGCGGTGATGCCGATCGCGACCTACGCAATGGTGACCGAGCCGTTGCAGGACCGGATGCGCGACATCCTCAGGACCCCCGCCGCCGTGTACGACACCCGCTTCGCTTTCGACTACTACCGCCCGCTGCCGGATACGCGCCTGCTGTGGGGCGGGCGGATATCGGTCAGGGACCGGTCGCCGCGGGAGGTGCAACGCCTGCTTTACCACGACCTCATGAAGGTGTTCCCGCAACTGGAGGGCGTAGGCATCGATTACGCGTGGTCCGGCCTGATGAGCTATGCACGCCACCAGATGCCGCAGATCGGCCAGGTGGAGCCCGGGCTGTGGCTCGCGCAGGCTTTCGGCGGGCACGGCGTCGCTCCGACCACCTTCGGCGGCGAGCTGATCGCCGCGGCCATCGCCGAAGGCGACGACGGCTGGCGGGCGCTGGCGAGATACCCGGTGGTCTCCACGTTCAAGCCCGCCGGCTTCGTGGGCGCGCAGCTCGGTTACTGGTGGGCGCAGGCGCGCGACAGCTGGAAAGCCGCACGCGAGGCGCGCGGGTAGGCCTCCGCCGCACGTCGGACTTTCGCGTTTGCAGGCGCGGCAACACCGCGCTTGCGGTTCTCTTCGGTCCTGGTCCCTCTTCGCGTCTTTCGCGCGCTTCGCGGACAGTGCCTTTCGTTGCGGGCGACGAACTCAGAGCGACTCGAACACGCCCGCCGCGCCCATGCCGGTGCCGATGCACATGGTCACCATCCCGTATTTGTGCTGTCGCCGCCGCATGCCGTGCACGATCGTGGCGGTGCGAACCGCGCCGGTGGCGCCAAGCGGGTGACCCAGCGCGATCGCACCGCCCAGCGGGTTGAGCTTGGACTCGTCGAGCCCGCAGTCGCGGATTACCGCCAGCGCCTGGGCCGCGAACGCCTCGTTGAGTTCGATCCAGTCGAGCTGGTCCGCGGTGAGGCCCGCCTGCCGCAGCGCCTTGGGGATCGCGGCTATCGGGCCGATGCCCATGACTTCGGGGCGCACGCCGGCCACCGAGTAGCTGACGAAACGCGCCAGCGGCGTCAGGCCGTAGTCCTTGATCGCCTGTTCGGATGCAAGCATCACCGCGCCGGCGCCGTCGCTCATCTGCGAGCTGTTGCCCGCGGTCACGGTGCCGCCGAACTGTCCGTTGCGGAACACCGGGCGCAGTTTCGCCAGGCCTTCGATCGTGGAGTCCGGCCGGGGGCCTTCGTCGGTATCCACCAGCTCCTCGTGGGTGCGGACCGTATTGCCTTCCAGGTCCGGCAGGTGTGACACCACCCGATACGGTGTGATCTCGTCCTTGAACTCGCCGGCCGCGGTGGCGGCGGTTGCCTTGCGGTGCGAGGCCAGGGCGAACGCATCCTGGTCCTCGCGGGAAATCTTCCATTCCGCCGCGACCTTTTCCGCGGTGATGCCCATGCCGTAGGCGATGGCGATGTTCTCGTCGCGCTCGAACACGGTCGGGCTCATCGCGACCTTGTTGCCCATCATCGGCACCATCGACATCGATTCGGTGCCGCCGGCGAGCATCAGGTCGGCCTGGCCGAGCCGGATCTGGTCGGCGGCCATCGCCACCGCCTGCAGCCCCGAGGAACAGAACCGGTTGATGGTCTGCGCCGCGATCATGTTCGGCAGCCCGGCCAGCAGCAGCCCGATGCGCGCGACATTCATGCCTTGCTCGCCCTCCGGCATCGCGCATCCGATGATCGCGTCGTCGATGCGGCTGGTGTCGATGCCCGGCGCCTGGGCGACGACGCTGCGCAACACGTGCGCGAGCATCTCGTCGGGCCGCGTATTACGGAACACGCCGCGCGGCGCCTTGCCGACCGGCGTGCGGGTGGCGGCGACGATGTAGGCGTCCTGGATTTGGCGGGTCATGGCTATTCCTTTGGTAAAGCGGATTGGGTGAAGCGGGAATGGGGCTTGAAGCGGGAATGCATAAGGCGGGAATGGGGAATGGGGAACTGTGGGGTCGCCGGGTGTTGGGGATGCGTGCCGACCTGGTATTCCCGTTCCGCCTGAGTTCCTGCTCCTTCTACTTGTTATCAGCAGAGCGGGAGGGCACCCGATCGCGGCAACTCACAGTTCCCTATTCCCGCGGTTGCCTTATTTCCCCATTCCCGCCGTCGCCCTAATTTCTCAGCGGCTTGCCGGTCTTCAGCATGTGCGCGATGCGTTCCTGGGTCTTGGGCATCTGCGCCAGCGCGACGAAATGCTCACGCTCCAGCCTGAGCAGCCATTCCTCGTCGACCAGCGCGCCGCGGTCGACCTCGCCGCCGCACATCACGGTCGCGATGCGGGTTGCGATCTCGTAGTCGTGCGGCGAGACGAAGTTACCCTCGAGCATGTTCACCAGCATCATCTTGAAGGTGGCGATGCCCACGTCTCCGGCGACCCTGACCTGCCGCGCCGGCATCGGCGGACGGTAACCGGCCTCGGCCAGGGCGCGCGCCTGCTGGCGGGCGACGTGCAGCAGTTCGAAGGCGTTGAAGACGATCTGGTCGGTCGGCCGCGCCAGCTTCAACTCGCGCGCCTCGACGGCGGACGTGGAGACCTTGCCCATCGCGACACTTTCGAACGCGACCTTGAGCTCGGCGAAGACGTCTCCACCGGGACCGGCGGCATCCGACGCGCGGACCGCGAGCTCCTTCAGGCCGCCGCCCGCGGGCAGCAGGCCCACACCGGCTTCCACGAGCCCGACATAACTCTCCAGCGAAAACACCGTGTGCGCCGAATGCATCTGGAATTCGCAGCCGCCGCCCAGCGCCAGTCCGCGAACCGCCGACACCACCGGCACCAGCGCGTACTTGATGCGCTGGCTGGTCGCCTGGAAGTTGGCGACCATGGCCTCGAAGCCGTCCACGTCTCCTGCCTGCAGCAGGCTGAGCGCGCCGGCGAGATCCGCACCGGCGGAGAAGGGTTCCTTCGGCTGCCAGATCACGAGCCCGCGGAAATCCCGCTCGGCGATCGCGATCGCTTCCTGCAGGCCGTCGAGTACATGATCGTTGACCGTGTGCAGCTTGGTCTTGAAGCTCACCACGGCGATGTCGTCGCCCTCGTCGGCCCACATCCGGATGCCGTCGTTTTCATGGATCGTGCGGCCGGGCGCGAACGACTCGCCCAGCAGGGGATCGGGGAAGCGCTGGCGTGCATAGACCGGGTTGGATGAACGCGCGACACCCGCCCCGCTTCCGGGGCTGTAGCTGCCGTCGGCGCTGTGCACGCCCTCACGGCCGTCGGTCGCCCAGCCGGGCAGGGGCGCGTCGCTCATGGCCTTGCCGGCGGCGATGTCCTCGGCGATCCACCCGGCGACCTGCTGCCATCCCGCCGCCTGCCACGTCTCGAACGGTCCCAGCGACCAGCCGTAACCCCAGCGGATCGCCAGATCGACGTCGCGCGCGGTGTCGGCGATATCGGCCAGGTGGAACGCGCTGTAATGGAAGGTGTCGCGGAAGCAGGCCCACAGGAACCTGGCCTGCGGGTGTTCGCTGGCGCGCAGCGCGGCGAACTTGCGGCTCGGATCGCGCTCCTTGAGGATCGCGGCGACGTCCGCGTCGACCTCGCCGGCGCTCGGGCGGTAGTCGCCCGATTCAAGGTCCAGCACCAGGATGTCCTTGCCGCGCTTGGTGTAGATGCCCGCGCCGGTCTTCTGCCCGAGTGCGCCTTTCTCGACCAGCGCCGCCAGCCACTGCGGCGCCTTGAAATGGCGGTGCCAGGGATCTTCCGGCAGCGTGTCGGCCATGGTCTTGATCACGTGCGCCATCGTGTCCAGTCCCACCACGTCGGCGGTGCGGTAGGTCGCCGATTTCGGGCGGCCGATCGCCGGGCCGGTCAGCGCGTCCACCGTGTCGAAGCCGAGCCCGCATGCTTGGGTGTGATGCATCGCGGCGAGCATCGAGAACACGCCGACGCGGTTGCCGATGAAGTTGGGCGTGTCCTTGGCGATCACCACGCCCTTGCCGAGCGTCGTGGTGAGGAAGGTTTCGAGGTTCTCCAGCACCGCGGCATCGGTGCTGCCGGCGGGGATCAGTTCGGCCAGGTGCATGTAGCGCGGCGGGTTGAAGAAATGCACCCCGCAGAAGCGATGACGCAGCTGCTCGGGCAGCACTTCGGCGAGCTTGTTGATGCCCAGGCCCGAGGTGTTGCTAGCCAGTACGGCACGGTCGGCGACGAAGGGCGCGATCTTGCGGTACAGGTCCTGCTTCCAGTCCATGCGCTCGGCGATGGCCTCGATGATCAGGTCGCAATCGCGCAGCTGATGGAGGCCGGTTTCGTAGTTGGCGGCGACCAGGCGATCGGACAGCGACTTGGACGCGAGCGGAGCGGGGCTGAGCTTGGCAAGGCTGGCAATGGCCTTTTGCACGATGCCGTTCGGGTCTCCTTCCCTGGCCGGCAGGTCGAACAGCACCGTGTCCACGCCTGCATTGACGAGCTGGGCGGCAATCTGCGCACCCATGACTCCGGCGCCGAGCACCGCGGCGCGGCGGACGAGTAGTTTGTTGGACATGTCGTGCAGATCCTTGTCGATGAAGTAAATGTCTGGTTCAGCTCTTGAACCCGGCCGCGGCGAACCGGATCAGCTCGCGCGCCGCGCGTTCGCGGTGGGCCACCTCACTGACGCCCGCGGGCCGCTTGATGAGCCCGAAGTCCGCCATGGCGTAGGTCAACGCTCCGGCGAGGAAGTCCAGGCGCCAGTACAGCGCCTCCTTGCTCAGGCCTGGCATGTCGGCGGCAATGGCCTTGGCGAACTCGCGCAGCACGTGGCCGTAATGATCGGAGAGGAATTTGCGCAGGCTGTCGTTCTTCTCGGCGTAGGCCCGGGCGATCACCCGCACGAACGCGCCGCCGCCGTGCCGGTCCTGCGCCAGCGCCAAGGCGGGCTCGATGAAGGCCGCGAGGATCGGCTCCAGCTCGCCGGGATGCTCCTGCACAGCGAGCTTCAGCGCGCTCACGCGCTGGGCGCTCATATCGTCCATGCGGCGGCGGAACACCTCGTTGACCAGGTTTTCCTTGCTGCCGAAGTGGTAGTTGACCGCCGCGATGTTGACGTCGGCGCGGCTGGTGACCTGGCGCAGCGAGGTCCCGCTGAAGCCGAATTGGGCGAACAGTTCCTCGGCGGCGCTGAGAATCCTGTCCTTGGTCGAGAAGTGGGCGGAAGAGGCCATGCACGGTGTCCGAATCAAACGCTTGTTTGGATCGTATTCGCAGCCGCGCGGGCCGTCAACCGCCGGTTCACGTCGACGATGCATTCGATGCGGCCCATGCGCTAGAATTCGCGCAGCCGTACCGGCTAAACCCGCGATTTCACGCGGGTTTTTCTGTTATTCTCGGGCGCGAAGACCTCACAGGGTTTAGCGGCCCGCCTACCCGGAGAACTTCCATGGCGCTGGAGCGCACCCTTTCCATCATCAAGCCCGACGCCGTTGCCAAGAACG
>JALYOG010000036.1 GCA_030856985.1 Pseudomonadota bacterium
ACCACCGTGAGCCAGATCGGACCGACCCTGCTGGCGCTGCGCATGGACTCCTCCGACGCCTCCGCTTCTCCCGCGAGCGCCGCACCCGCGCGAGCCTCCGGCGCGATCCTGCTGGGCACGGCGATCACGAGCGCCGCCGCGCCGGGCGCGGCCGACCGCCACGTCCACCTCCAGGCCAGCTTGGGCAACCGCCACGGCCTGGTGGCCGGCGCGACCGGCACCGGCAAGACCGTGACCCTGATGACGATCGCCGAAGGCTTCTCGCGCATCGGGGTGCCGGTGTTCCTGGCCGACGTGAAGGGCGATGTCGCCGGACTAGCCGTTCCCGGCAGCGACAGCGAGAAACTGCAGGCACGGATCGAGCGGATCGGCATGCCGGGGCACGTGTTCGAAGGCAACCCGACGGTGTTCTGGGACCTGTTCGGCGAGCTCGGGCATCCAGTGCGGACCACCGTGAGCCAGATCGGACCGACCCTGCTGGCGCGGATGCTGCAACTCAACGACACCCAGTCCGGCGTGCTCGACATCGCCTTCAAGCTCGCCGACGATCGCGGCCTGCTGTTGCTGGACCTCAAGGACCTGCGCGCCCTGCTCGGCGTGGTGGCGGCCGAGCGCAAGGCGATCTCCACGTCCTACGGACTGGTCAGCACGCCTTCGATCGGCGCGATCCAGCGCGCGCTGCTGCGGCTGGAATCCGAGGGCGGCGAGACATTCTTCGGCGAACCGGCGCTGGAACTGTCGGACCTGATGCGCACCACGCCGGAGGGGCGCGGGATCATCAGTATCCTGGCGGCCGATCGGCTGATACTGCAGCCGCGCCTGTACTCCAGCTTCCTGCTGTGGCTGCTGTCGGAGCTGTTCGAGAGTCTTCCCGAAGTGGGCGACCTCGACCAGCCGCGCCTGGTGTTCGTGTTCGACGAGGCGCACCTGCTGTTCCAGGACGCGCCGCCGGCGCTGCGGCAGCGGGTCGAGCAGGTGGTGCGCATCATCCGTTCCAAGGGTGTGGGCGTGTATTTCTGCTCGCAGTTTCCCGACGACGTCCCCGACAACATCCTCGGCCAGCTCGGCAACCGCGTGCAGCACGCGCTGCGCGCGTACACGCCGCGAGACCAGAAGGCGGTGCGCACGGCGGCGGAAACCTTCGTGCAGAACCCGCAACTCGACGTGGCCGAGGCGATCTCCCGCCTCGGCACCGGCGAGGCACTGGTGTCGACGCTGCAGGACAAGGGCGTGCCGATGCCGGTCGAGCGCACCCTGATCGCGCCGCCACGCTGCCGGATGGGTGCGATCACCGAAGCCGAGCGCGCGCGCGTTCGCGCGGCCAGTCCCGTGGGCGCGAAGTACGACACCACGGTGGATCGCGAGTCGGCCACCGAGATGCTGGCCAGGACGGTCGCCGCTGCGACCGCCGCGGCCTCGGCACCGCCCGCACGCGGCGCGCCGCACGACGCCACTCCAGGCGAGCGCGGCGTGGGGCAATCGGTCAGGGATGCGGTGTTCGGTACCAGCAAGCGCCAGGGCATGCTGGAGACCATGGCCAAGCAGACCGCGCGCACCGTCGGCAGCCAGATCGGACGTCGCATCCTGCGTGGATTGCTCGGCGGCATCGGCCGGCGTTGAACCGCCCGAGCTTCGGTCGCCGGGAAGCAAGCGGTTAGACTCCCACCGCCCCGGCCGTTGCCATGGCCATTCGACAGGACCGTCAGCGCGATGAACAACCCCGCCCCGCCTGCGCCTCCCGCCTCCGGCCGAACCTCGGCGATCGACCGTTTCCTGATCGTGGTCGAGCGCGGCGGCAACGCGCTGCCGCACCCGGCGACGCTGTTCGCGCTGCTGGCGATGCTGGTCGTGCTGCTGTCGTGGCTGACGTCGCAGATCGGCATGTCGGTGCAGCACCCCACGACCGGCGAAACCATCACGCCGGTCAATCTCATGAGCGTGGAAGGCCTGCACCGGATTCTCACCGGGCTGGTCACCAACTTCACCAGCTTCGCGCCGCTGGGCACGGTGCTGGTGAGCCTGATCGGGATCGGCGTGGCCGAGCATTCCGGGTTGATCGGCGCCGCGCTGCGGCAACTGGTGCTCGCCGCGCCGCGCTACCTGCTTACGCCGGTGCTGGTGTTCGCGGGCGTGATGTCGAACATGGCCAGCGAAATCGGCTACGTGTTGCTGGTGCCGCTGGCGGGCCTGGTGTTCCTGGCCGCGAAGCGTCATCCGATCCTGGGCATGGCCGCCGCGTTCGCTGGCGTATCCGGCGGCTATTCGGCGAACCTGCTGCTGGGCACGATCGATCCCTTGCTGGCCGGCCTGTCGCAGGAAGCGGCACGCATCATCGATCCGACCTATACGGTGAGTCCGGCGGCGAACTGGTACTTCATGATCGTGTCCACCTTCCTCGTCACCGGACTTGGCTGGTGGGTGACCGAGCGCTTCGTCGCCCGCCGCTTCCCCGATGCGCCGGCAGAGGAAGGCGGTGGCGACATCGAGCCGATGACGCGCGCCGAGAAGCGTGGACTGCTGTTCGCGCTCGTTGCCGCCGCTGCCGTCACCGCGCTGGTGCTGTGGGGCACGGTGCCGGGCGACGGTTTCCTGCGCGAGCCCGGTACCGGCGATCTGCTGAATTCCCCATTCCTGCGCGGCATCGTCGCGCTGATCTTCATCTATGGCGTGGTGACCGGTGTCGCCTACGGCATAGGCGCGGGCACCATCAAGAGCGATGCCGACGTGATCCAGGGCATGGGCCAGAGCATGAGTACGCTGGGGATCTACCTGGTGCTGACGTTCTTCGCCGCGCAGTTCGTCGCCTTCTTCAACTGGACGCAGCTGGGGCTGATCTTCGCCGTCAACGGCGCCGCGGTGCTCACCCAGCTGCAACTGCCGGGCATCGTGCTGTTCGCGGGATTCATCCTGCTCACCGCGACCGCCAACCTGTTCATGGGCTCGGCGTCGGCGAAATGGGCGTTGATGGCGCCGGTGTTCATCCCGATGTTCATGCTCATGGGATATTCGCCGGAACTGACGCAGATCGGCTATCGCATCGGCGATTCGGTGACCAACATCATCTCGCCGATGATGAGTTACTTCGCGCTGATCATCGCGTTCCTGCAACGTTACGAGCCCAGGGCCGGCATCGGCACCGTGGTCGCGGTGATGCTGCCGTACTCGATGGTGTTCCTGGTGGGATGGACGGCGTTGTTCGCGATCTGGATGGCGATGGGCTGGCCGATCGGCCCCGCGTCGCCGCTGGAGTATATTCCCGCCGTGCCGGCCGCGGTGCCGGTGCCCTGACATGGGCCGGTGGCGTCCACCGGCTCCGTCGTCGACGGCGATCATCACCCGCGCCGGCTACGAGCGGCTGCGCGAGGAACTCGACGAGCTGTGGCGGGTGCGGCGGCCCGAAGTGGTCAAGGCGCTCGCGGCCGCGGCCGCCGAGGGCGACCGCAGCGAGAACGCCGAGTACACCTACCGCAAGAAGCAGCTGGGCGAGATCGACCGGCGCGTGCGCTACCTCAGCAAGCGGCTGCCCTCGCTGAAGGTGGTCGACACCATGCCCAGCGACCCGCAACAGGTGTTCTTCGGCGCGCACGTCGAGGTGGAAAACGCCGATACCGGCCAGACGCAGCGCTATCGCATCGTCGGTCCCGACGAGACCGACGCAAGGCGGGGCTGGATCAGCATCGATTCGCCGCTGGCGCGCGCAATGCTGAAAAAGCGCAGCGACGACGAGTTCGAGGCGGTGCTGCCGGCGGGGCCGCAGCGGTTCGCGATCGTCGAAGTCGGCTACGACGGCTGATCGCGCGCCCGGCGCTCGTCAGTCGAAGTAAACCTCGCCGTACAGGTCGTGCTCGTCGCTGCCCATGATCTCCACGTCGACGAACTCCCCCGGCTTGAGGCCCGCGTCGAAGCCGTTCTGGATCTGCACCAGGCCGTCGATTTCGGGCGCATCGGCCATCGAGCGCGCGATCGCCAGTTCGCCATCGATCGCATCGACCAGGCAACGCTGCACGGTGCCGACCTTGGCTTCCAGCCGCATCGTGGAAATCGCGGCCTGGCGCTCCATGAAGCGCGCCAGCCGGTCCTGCTTCACCTCTTCGGGCACCGGATCGGGCAGGTCGTTGGCCCTGGCGCCTTCCACCGGCGAGTAGGCGAACGCTCCGACGCGGTCCAGCTGCGCCTCGTCGAGGAAGTCCAGCAGCTCCTCGAACTCCTGTCCGGTTTCGCCGGGGAACCCGACGATGAACGTGCTGCGGATGGTGATGTCCGGCGCGATGACGCGCCAGCGCTGGATCCGCTCGAGGGTCTTGTCGACCGCCCCCGGCCGCTTCATCAGCTTCAACACCCGCGGACTGGCGTGCTGGAACGGGATATCGAGGTAGGGCAGCAGGCGCGGCATGCCGTCGCTTCCGGTCTCGGCCATCAGCGGGATGATGTCGTCCACGTGCGGATACGGGTACACGTAGTGCAGGCGCGTCCAGATGCCCAGTTCGGACAGACCTTCGCAAAGCGCCTTCATGCGCGTGGCGTAACTCGTGCCGCGCCATTCGCGCGGCGCGTACTTGACGTCGACGCCGTAGGCGGAGGTGTCCTGGGACACCACCAGCAGTTCGCGCACGCCGCCCATCGCGAGCTTCTCGGCTTCGCGCAGCACCTCGTCGACCGGGCGGCTGACCAGGTCGCCGCGCATCGAGGGAATGATGCAGAAGGTGCAACGATGATTGCAGCCTTCGGAAATCTTCAGGTAGGCGTAATGCTTCGGCGTCAGCTTGATGCCGATGTCGAACTCGTCGTCGAGCATGCGCCGCGGCACCAGGCTGGTGAACGGGTCGTGCTTCAAGGGCAGCGCCGCGTGCACCGCGCTCATGACGCTGCGGTAGTCCTGCGGCCCGCTGATCGACAGCACGCCCGGATGCGCCTGCCGGATCACTTCCTCGCGCTTGCCCAGGCATCCGGTCACGATGACCTTGCCGTTCTCCGCCATCGCCTCGCCAATCGCATCCAGCGACTCGGCCACCGCCGAATCGATGAAGCCGCAGGTGTTGACCACCACGACGTCGGCGGCATCGTAGGTGGGCACGAGCTCGTAACCCTCCACGCGCAGCTGGGTGAGGATGCGCTCGGAATCGACCAGCGCCTTGGGGCAGCCGAGGCTGACGAAACCGATCTTGCCGCTGGACGGCGGCGCGTTGAGCAGGGACATGGGAAACCACGAAGAGGGAAACTGCGGCAGCGGCGCTCGCAGCTCGCAAAGTATAGCGTCGGCGCTAGAATCCAATCCCGGGCCGCATGGCGGCGAGCTGAACGGAGCCGAGCATGCCCGGCTGGATCGACATCGAAAACCCGGTCGCGCCGATGCGCGGCTGGCGCGCGGATCCGGTGGGTGTCCCCCGCGGCGCCGTGGTCGTCCTGCAGGAAATCTTCGGCGTGAACGCGCATATCCGCGAGGTGACGGACCGCTTCGCGGCGGCCGGCTTCGTGGCGCTGGCACCGGCATTGTTCGACCCGGTCCAGCCGGGTGTGGAACTGGAATACGACCAGGGCGGCGTCGACGAGGGGCGTGGGCTCACCGCCTCGCTGGGCTTCGACCGCGCCGTCGAGCTGATCCGGGCCGCCGCCCTTGTGCTGCAATCGGAGGGCCTGCGCACCGGCGCGGTCGGTTTCTGTTGGGGCGGCACCCTGGCACTGCTCGCCAATACCCGCCTGGGCCTGCCGGCGGCGAGCTATTACGGCGGCCGCAGCGTGCCATTCCTGGGCGAGCGATTGCGTGCACCGATGCTGTTCCACTTCGGCGAACACGATCCGATCATCCCGCCGGAGCACGTCGCCGCGCACCGGGAGGCGCATCCGGGCGCGACCGTTCACGTCTACCCCGCAGGCCATGGGTTCAACTGCGGGCAACGCGCGGACTTCGACCCTGCCAGCGCCGGGCTGGCATGGCAGCGCACCATCGACTTCCTTGAGGAAAGCCTGCAATGAGCGGTTCCGACAGCAAGTGGCACCTGCATCCGCAACTGGCCGAAGATACCCATCCGGTGGCGCGCCTGGGCCTGAGCGAACTGTGCCTGATGGACGACGCCAACCACCCCTGGCTGATCCTGGTGCCGCGGGTCGCAGGCGCGATCGAGTGGATCGACCTGGACGAAGCGCAGCAGGCACAACTGACCCGCGAGATCGACATGGTCAGCCGTGCACTTCAGGCGGCATTCAAGCCGCACAAGCTCAACATCGCCGCGCTGGGCAACATGGTGTCGCAGTTGCACGTGCACGTGATCGCCCGTTTCGAGCACGACATCGCCTGGCCGCGTCCGGTGTGGGGCATGGCCACGGCCCTGCCCTACTCGCCCGAACAACTGGTGCAGAACATCAAGAGCCTGCAGCTCGCACTGGCCGGTGACGACTGAGGTCCGACCGTTCCACGTCGCTTCGTCCCGCCATCGGAGAATCGCCTTGAACAGGCTACGACTCAGCGCGCTGAGCTTGACCATCTCGCTCGCCGCCGCACTTCCCGTGCAGGCCGGCCTGCTCAAAAAGAACCCCGACACCGTCGCGGCACAGGCGGCGCAGTCGAACATGCAGGCCGTGACCATCTGGGTCGGCGCGAGCTGGGGCTTACGCACCCAGGGCGCCGCCACTGCCCTCAACCGCTCGCACGAGGCATTCGCGGCGCAGGGTTACCGCGTGCTCAGCGTGGACCCGTACATCGAGAACGGCGACCTGCAGGGCTTCTTCGTCACCTACCAGCGGCCCGCCCCGGCACCGCCGTTCTGACCGCCTCCGCGGGTCGGCGGGTCAGGTCCGCGGCAGCGTGACCCCGGTCTGTCCCTGGTACTTGCCGCCGCGGTCCTTGTAGGAGGTCTCGCAGACTTCGTCGGACTGGAAGAACAGCATCTGCGCCACGCCTTCGTTGGCGTAGATGCGCGCCGGCAGCGGCGTGGTGTTGCTGAACTCCAGCGTGACGTGCCCCTCCCACTCGGGCTCCAGCGGGGTCACGTTGACGATGATGCCGCAGCGCGCGTAAGTGCTCTTGCCCAGGCAGACCACGAGCGTGTCGCGCGGGATACGGAAGAACTCGACGGTCCGCGCCAGCGCGAACGAGTTGGGCGGGATGATGCACACGTCGTTCTCGATGTCGACGAAGCTCCCCGGATCGAAGTGCTTGGGGTCGACGATCGTGGAGTTGATGTTGGTGAATATCTTGAACTCGCGCGAGCAGCGAACGTCGTAGCCGTAGCTGGAGGTGCCGTAGCTGACGATGCGCTCGCCCCCGGCGGTGTGCTTCACCTGGCCGGCCTCGAACGGTTCGATCATGCCGTGTCGTTCGGCCATCTGGCGGATCCAGCGATCGGACTTGATGCTCATGCGGCGGCGCGGCCTGGAAAACGGGAGCTGCGATTCTAGCCGCTTGTCGCGGCGCGGTCCTGCGGCGCGGCCCGGCCGGTCGCGCCGTGGTGCTGCGGCACGCGGGTCCGACGTGCCGGCACTGGCCAAAAAGAAGGCCCGGCATCGCCGGGCCTTCGAGTCGTTGCGTCGGGTCGGCGAAAATCAGAAGCCGCTGACGTTCAGGCGCCCGTTGCTGACCACCTTGCCGTTGCACGAGGCGGTCGGAACCGACAAGCCCATGATGCCGGCCTTTACGTCGGCTGCGGTGGCTCCCAGGCGGGTCGACTTGTACAACGCCGCCGCGCCGGCCACGTGCGGGGACGCCATCGAGGTGCCGCTGAAGCTTGCGTAGCTGGAAGCCACACTGCCCTTGGAACGGGCCGGCACCGTCGACCAGATCGCCGCGCCGGGGGCACAGATATCCACCGAGGTCTTGCCGAACTGCGACCAGCTGGCCATCGTGCCGTCCTTCACCAGCGCGGCGACCGCGATGATGTTGGCGTTCGGGTAGCTGGCCGGGTAGCTCGGCGTGGCGTCGTTGTCGGCGCCGGAGTTGCCCGCCGCCGCGACGAACAGGATCTCGGCGCGATTGGCGCGCTCGATCGCGTCCTGCAGGCCCTGCGAGAAACCGCCGCCGCCCCAGGAGTTGTTCGTCGCCACCATGTTGAGGTTGTGGCGGGTCTTCATGTCGGTCATGTAGTCGACGGACTTGATCGCGTTGGCGGTGGTGCCGCCCTGGCTGCCCAGGAACTTGGCGTTGATCAACTTGACCGACCAGCAGATGCCTGCCACGCCCTTCGCGTTGCCGCCGACGCCGCCGATGGTGCCGGAGACGTGCGTGCCATGGTCGTCGTCGACGCCATCGAACACGCTGTTGTCGCCGCCGGCGAAATCCCAGCCGTAGACGTCATCGACATAGCCATTGCCGTCGTTGTCGACGCCGTCGCCGGCGATCTCGCCCGGATTCTTGCCGGCGTTGGCGGCCAGGTCCTCATGGTTGAACATGTAGCCTTCGTCGATCACGCCGACCCACACCGTGCCGCAGCTGGTCGCGCCGGCATTCCACTTCTCGCCGGCCTGCGAACCGTACTGATTGGCCGGGCTGGTCGCGTCGCCGTGCATGCCCCACAGCGAACCGTTGGTGTAGTACGTGTCGTTGGATGCGTCGGCGTGCTGGTAGGTCCAGTTCGGCTCGACGTATTCCACCGCCGGGTCGTTGCTCAACGCGCGAACCGCGGTGGCCACGGCCACGCCTGAGGGCAGTTTCAGCAGCGCGGTTTCGCCACGCTGGGAATCGCCGGCGCGGACGGTGTCGAGCTTGCTTGCGGCCAGGCCCTGGCGCACCGCTTCCTGCTGCGCTGCGCTGGTGCCGTCGCGGAACTTGACAATGAGCTCGCCCGCCTGGTGCGCCTTGCCGGCGTTCAGTCCGGAGAGAGCCAGATCGGGACGGCCGCCGGCGAATGCCGCGGAGGACAGCCCGAGGGAAGCGATCACGGCGCCGACCAGCGCGGTGGTACGAAACGAATGAAGCTCCATGTTTCAGTCCTTGATAATGGTTGCGCCCTGTTGCGCAACCTCGCGAATCTCGCACGGGTCATCGCCCCGAATTGCGGGGCACGTCATGGATTTCGCGTTTGAAATAACAATGGGAATCATTGTTTCACCGGTGCCGCGAAGTGCCGGGCCCGGGCTGAGCGAAGTCATACCAAAATGGTCGTAGTTCGCCTCTTATGGGCACTTCGGATACAAAAAAGGGCCCGGCGCAAGCCGGGCCCCTGAGTCCCTTCGTTCAGCGCTTGCGGATCAGAATCCGCTGACGTTCAAGCGTCCGTTGCTCACCACCTTGCCATTGCATGAGGCCGTCGCAACCGACGAACCCATGATGCCGGCCTTGACGTCGGCAGCGGTCGCACCGGCGTGGCTGGACTTGTACAGCGCGGCGGCACCCGCGACGTGCGGGGTCGCCATCGAGGTGCCGCTGTAGCTTGCGTACCCGGAAATCACCTTGCCCTTCGAGCTCTTGGGCACGGTTGACATGATCGCCGAACCCGGCGCGCAGATGTCCACGGTGGTCTTGCCGAACTGCGAATAGCTGGCGAGGGTGCCATCCTTCACCAGTGCTGCGACCGCGATGATGTTCGCGTTCGGGTAGCCCGACGGATAGCTTGCGGTGGCGTCGTTGTCGGCACCTGAGTTGCCGGCCGCGGCAATGAACAGGATGTCGGCGTTGCCGGCGCGGGTGATCGCGTCCTGCAGGCCCTGAGAGAATCCGCCGCCGCCCCACGAGTTGTTGGTGGCTACCATCTTGAGATTGTGGCGGGTCTTCATGTCGGTCATGTAGTCGACCGCCTTGATCGCATTGGCGGTGGTGCCGCCGTTCCTGCCGAGGAATTTGGCATTGATCAGCTTGACGCTCCAGCACACGCCTGCCACGCCCTTGCTGTTGCCGCCCACGCCGCCGATGGTCCCGGCAACGTGCGTGCCGTGGTCGTCGCCGCTGCCGTCGAACACGGTGTTGTTGCCACCGTCGAAGTCCCAACCGTAGACGTCGTCGACATAGCCGTTGCCGTCGTTGTCGACGCCGTCATTGGCGATCTCGCCCGGGTTCTTGCCCGCATTCGCTGCCAGGTCCTCGTGGGAGAACATGTAGCCTTCATCGATGATGCCGACCCAGACGTCGCCGCAGGACGTGTGGTTGCCGGCCCAGGCTTCCCCTGCCTGCGAACCGAACTGGTTGGCCGGGCTGGTCGCGTCGCCGTACACGCCCCACAGGGTGCCATTGGTGTAATACGTGTCATTGGATGCGGCGCTGTGCTGATAGGTCCAGTTCGGCTCCACGTACTCCACTGCGGAGTCGCGGGACAGTGCCCGCACCGCGGTCGCAACGCCGACACCGGCCGGCAGGCGCAGCAGCGCGGTTTCAGCGTCCTTACCAGTGCCACTGCGCACCGTCTCGAGCTTGCTGGCGCCCAAACCCTGCCGTACGGCGGCCTGCTCGGCCGCGCTGGAGCCGTCGCGGAATTTGACGATCACTTCGTTGGACTGGTGCGCGCGTCCAGCCTTGAGGCCAGCGAGCACGAGATCCGGGCGGCCACCGGCGAAGGCGGTCGACGAAAGGCCAAGCGTTGCAACCACGGCACCGGCGAGAGCGGCGGTGCGGAAACGATGCGTCATGCAGAAATCCTCGGAGTGAGACGCTGCGCGGGATGCGCAACCGGCTGAATGTTGCATAACCGCGGAAGACCCGTTTCTGCGGCGCGTCAATGCCGCGGCGCACGGTAGCGGGACAAACCCAGCAACGGTGCGGACCGGCCTTCTGCAAAGCCCTTCAGAGCGCATGTTCGCGCAGACAAACGGTGCCGCTTGACCGACAAACGGTAGCCAAAACGTAGTGAATGAGCGCTGCCTCGCAGCTTTCGCGTGAACTGCGTCACACGCACTGGCGGGCAAGCAGCCGCGGCCGGACTACAGCAACGAGGCTGCAATCGACGGGGTGACGCGCGGACGCATCGCCAGCTGGACCGCCAATCTCCGTGCGGCCTGCCGATACGCCATGGCAGCGGCCGATCCCGGGGCCGAGGCGACCACCGGTACGCCCGCGTCGCCCTGTTCGCGGATCGCCGCTTCCAGCGGCAGGCTTCCAAGCAGCGCGACCGCGTACTGGGTCGACATGCGGCGGCCGCCGCCTTCGCCGAACAGGTGCTCGGCATGGCCGCAGTTGGAGCACACGTACACCGCCATGTTCTCGACCAGCCCCAGCACCGGAACCTCGACCTTCTCGAACATCTTCAGCGCCTTGCGCGCGTCCAGCGTGGCGATGTCCTGCGGGGTGGTGACGATGATCGCGCCGGCGACGGGGATCTTCTGCGCAAGCGTGAGCTGGATGTCGCCGGTGCCGGGCGGCAGATCGACGATCAGATAGTCCAGGCCCTCCGCGCCGCCCCAGCGGGTCTCGTTGAGTAACTGGGTCAGTGCCGAGGTCGCCATCGGCCCACGCCAGATCATCGGCGTCTCCTGCTCCACGAGCAACCCGATCGACATCGCCTCGATGCCATGGGCGCGCATCGGCTCGATGGTCTTGCCGTCGGGGCTGTCGGGCCTGCCGGTCAGGCCCAGCATCATCGGCACGCTGGGTCCGTACACGTCTGCGTCGAGGACGCCCACGCGCGCGCCGTCCGCCGACAGCGCCAGGGCGAGATTCACCGCGGTCGTCGATTTGCCGACGCCGCCTTTTCCGGAGCCCACGGCGATGATGTTGCGCACGTTCGGCAGCGGCGAGAGCTTGGGCTGCACGGCGTGGCTGGTGATGCGCTGGGTCAGTTCCAAACTGCGCAGCGACCGTCCCAGCGATACCAGCTTCGCGGCTACTGCCGACTCGAGCGCGGAACGCATCCCGTCCACCGGAAAACCGCACAACAGCGACACCGCCACTTCGGTGCCTGCCTCGGCGGCGCGCACGCGCACCTGCGCGTCTCCGAGCGCGACCTCGCATTCCGGCACCGGCAAAGCGGCGATTGCGGTCTGGATCGAGTCGGACATAGGGGTTCCAAGTGGTTCGGGTGAGTGGAAGCACGCTGGCGCGCCCGCCGGCAGCTTGCGCCGATTCGGGCGAGCGCGCGCCGTCTGACGTAGTAATGGGGATGGCCGGTGGCCGATGAAAGCGACCGCGGACGATTCGCTGCGCGGGCCGTCCCCGCGGAACATGTCGCTATCGGCTGCGGGCCTTCAGGCTCCCCGTCCGGCGGTGCGGTATAAGAGATGCCTGATCCAGCCACGACGGAGAACCCGATGCGCGCCACACTGTTCTGCCTGCTCCTCGCGCTGGTTCCGACGATGGCCGTCGCGCAGCAGGCGCCGAC
>JALYOG010000045.1 GCA_030856985.1 Pseudomonadota bacterium
GCCGTCTCGCGCTCGGCGTGCACGCGCAACGACGCGCTGTCGCCTTCGTCGTGCAGCGCGGGGTACGCGGGCACCCCGGCGGCGCCAAGGACGCTTTCGGGGATCGACCGGTCGGGAAATTCCGTCAGCCCGCGACGCGCCAGTCCGTCGGCGGCCTTGGCGGCGAACGCGCGCGCGGCGCGGTCGCCGAACCGCGCACGCAGGGATTCCAGATCGCGCGACTCGGCCAGCACGTGGCGGCCGTCCTCGTCTAGCAGGCGCAGGTTCGCGCGCAGGTGCGGTTCCAGCGCGCCCTCGTCGAAATCGGTCGGCGCCACTTCGGTTCCGGTCACGCCGCGCAGGAATCTTGCGAGCGCACCGGTCAGCGCGTCCGCCTCCGGCCCGGGGTGGGCCTCGAAAAACGCCCGGGCGAAGTCCGGCGCGGGCACGAAATTGCGCCGCTGCGCCTTGGGCAACGATTTGATCAGCGCCGCGGCCTTGTCGGCGACGAAGCCCGGTGCGAGCCAGGAAAGCTGCGGAGCATCCAGCGCGTTGAGCAGGTGCAGGGGAACGCTGACGGTCATGCCGTCGTCGGGCGCGCCGGGGTCGAATCGGTAACTCACGTCGAGCCGCGCGCTACCCAGGGCCATGACCGGCGGAAACAGCGCCGCGTCCGCTTCGTCGGCGACCAGCAGCTCGTCAATCGACCACTCCAGAGCCGCTTTCCCCGCGGCAGGAAGCTTCGCGTACCACGCGTCCAGCGCCTGCGCGTTGTGCACGTGTGGCGGCAGCCGGTCCAGGTACCAGCGCGCCATCCACTCCTCGTCGACGACCAGGCCGACGCGGCGCTGCTTGGCCTCCTCGTCGCGCGCCCGTGCCAGCGTGGCCAGGTTGCGCGCGAGGAATGCGCTGCGCGTGTTGATCTCGCCGGCGACCAGCGCGTCGCGGGCGAAAATTTCGCGACTCTCCTGCGGATACAGCGCGCCGTAATGCACCGGGCGCTTGGGCGCCAGCACCAGCCCGAACAGGCTGATCTGCTCGCTGCCGACCACGCGTCCCTGCGAACGCGCCCAGCGCGGATCGTGGTGGCGCCGGACCAGCAGGTGTGGCAGTTCCTGGATCGCCCAGTCCGGTTCGATCGCCGCATTGGTCATCGACCACACGCGCTCGGTGTCGAGCACGGTCGCGGCGAGCACCCACGGCGGCGGTTTCTTCGCCAGGGGCGATCCGGGAAACAGCGTGAATTTGCGCCCGCGCGGGCCGTCGTAGACCGACTTGTCGCCGCGGTGGCCGATCTGCGCCGGCAGGCCGGTGATCAGGGCCCGGTGCAGGGTTGCGTAGGCGGGTTGGTCGATCTCGGAAGCGACGGCGTTCTGTTGCCAGCCCAGGTCGTCGGCCATCAGCTTGAGCTGGCGGTGCAGCTCGCGCCATTCGCGCATGCGCAGGAAGCCGAGGAAATGCTTCTCGCACCAGCCGCGCAGTTTCGACTGGGTGAGGTCCTCGTGCGCCTGCTGGTAGGAGTCCCAAAGCTTGAGGATGCCGACGAACTCGGATTTCGGGTCGGCAAACTGCGCGTGCGCGTTGTCGGCCGCGGCGCGCTGGTCGCTGGGCCGCTCGCGCGGGTCCTGGATGCCCAGGAAGGCCGCGATCGCGAGCATCTCGCGCAGGCAGCCGTGGCTCTGCGCCGCGACCAGCATGCGTGCGAGCTTCACGTCGACCGGCATGCACGCCATCAGCTTGCCGGTCGACGTCAGCGCGTGCTCGTCGCGGGCCGGGGTTCGCTGCCTTGCCGTGCGGCTGGCCGACGGCGGCGCATCGTTGCCGGGCGTTGGCTGCGCATCGGCGGGAACCGCGGCTTGAGCTGCACCCACCGCGCCCAGTTCGCCCAGCTGCTGCCAGCCGTCGGCGATCGCGCGCGGGTCGGGCGCCTCCAGGAACGGAAAATCCTCGATCCTCCCCAGGCCGAGCGCCAGCATTCGCAGGATCACGCCGGCGAGCGCCGCGCGGCGGATCTCCGGATCGGTATAGGCCGGTCGCGAGGCGAAATCGGCCTCCGAATACAGCCGGTAGCAGGTGCCTTCGGAGATGCGCCCGCAGCGGCCCTTGCGCTGGTCGGCGCTGGCCTGGCTGATCGGCTCGATGTGCAACCGGTCGAGCTTGCCGCGCGGGCTGTAGCGTTTGACGCGGGCCAGTCCGGGATCGACGACATAGCGGATCCGTGGCACGGTCAGCGAGGTCTCCGCGACGTTCGTGGCCAGTACGATGCGACGCTTCACGCCGGGGTTGAACACCCGGTCCTGGTCGCGCACCGACAGCCGCGCGTACAGCGGGAGCACTTCGGTGTCGCGGTACTTGCGCCGCTCCAGCGCCTGGTGCGCATCGCGGATCTCGCGCTCTCCGGACAGGAACACCAGCACGTCGCCGCGCGGGTCTTCGCGGGTGATTTCGTCGCAGGCGGCGACGATGCCGTCGGTGATCGAAAGGGCGGAAAAGGAAAAGGGGTCAGAGTCATTTTCCCTCAATACCCAACCCGGTCTCGCTGGCCCTGCCCAGGAAAATGACTCTGACCCCTTTTCCTTTCTCTTTTCCCCCAGCGGCCGATACCGCACCGACACCGGGAACCCGCGCCCCTCGACGCTGACCACCGGCGCATCGTCGAAATGCGCGGCGAAGCGTGCGGTGTCGATCGTCGCCGAGGTCACGATCACCTTGAGGTCGCGGCGTTTCTTCAGCAGCTGCTTGAGATAGCCGAGCAGGAAATCGATGTTGAGGCTGCGCTCGTGCGCCTCGTCGATCAGGATGGTGTCGTAGGCCGACAGCCAGTGATCGGACTGGATCTCGGCCAGCAGGATGCCGTCGGTCATGAACTTGATCGCGGTGTTCTCGCCGACGTTCTCGGTGAAACGCACCTGATAGCCGACCAGCCCGCCCAGCGGCGTCTGCAACTCCTCCGCGACCCGGCGTGCGACCGCGCGCGCGGCGATGCGCCGAGGCTGCGTGCAGCCGATCATCCCGGCTGCACCGCGCCCTGCGGCCAGGCACAGCTTCGGAATCTGCGTGGTCTTGCCCGAGCCTGTTTCGCCGGCGATCACCACCACCTGATGCTCGCGGATCAGACCGACGATGCGCTCGCCCTCGGCCGCGATCGGCAGCGCCGGGTCTACCGGCGCCTGCGGCAACGACGACGCCCGCGACTCGCGGCGGGCGACCGACGTCGCCAACGCCTGCTGGAACGTCTCCTGCGCGCGCGCATCGCCGGGCTTGGCGCTCCAGCGCGACCAGAGCCCATGCAGCCGACCGCGGTCGCGGCTCAGTGCGCCCTCGATCTCGCGGCGGGCCTGGCGTAACGCGGCGTTCGCAGGTGCGTGGTTAGTGTTCATTGGTTGAAATGGTCGATCGATCCGAGAGGATCAAACGATTTCCCGTAGCGGCCGGCAGCCCATATTGTCGTCGCAGCTTCCACAAAAAAGGAGAACCTCATGGCCAAGTCCACGTCCAGGTCCGTCGCACCCGAACCAGCCACGGGCGAAAGGAAGTCCGGCAAGTCAGGCGGCAACGGCAGCCCCGCCGCGTCGCCGGGAATGGTTTCCAGCGCGCCGGCGATAGATATCGGGATCGGTGCGGGGGATCGCAGGAAGATCGCCGAGGGGCTGGGCAAGTTCCTGGCCGACAGCTTCACCCTGTACCTGAAGACGCACAACTTCCATTGGAACGTGACCGGACCGATGTTCAACGCTCTGCACAACATGTTCGAGGTGCAGTACACCGAGCAGTGGGGCGCGCTGGACGATATCGCCGAGCGCAGCCGTGCCCTGGGCTTCAACGCACCGGGTTCCTACGCCGAATTCATCCGCCTGACCTCGCTGCCCGAAGAGCCCGGCCTGGCAGAGGCACCGGACTGGCGCGAGATGGTGCGCCAGCTCACGATCGGCAACGAGGCCGTGGCGCGGACCGCACGCAAGGTCCTGGAAATCGCCGATGACGCCGGCGACGACCCCACCGTCGACCTGCTCACCCAGCGCCTGCAGACCCACGAGAAGTACGCCTGGATGTTGCGCTCGCTGCTGCAGTGATTCTGGGGCGGACCTGGCGTGTGGGAACGGCTTGTCGTTCCTCCAGCCGCAGTTGCTTGAGTCTGGGCGGTCCAGCACAACCCGATTCCAGGCGCCCGGCGCGCTGACGCGCTCTTGGCTCCCTCTCCCTTCGGGAGAGGGCTGGGGTGAGGGGCCGGAGCATCGCGTCAGCGGCGACTGGCTGATGCCCGCCCGATCGCACCACGATCTCACGCAGAGACCTGCGCCCTGCTCAACCGAAGCTTCCCCACGCATTCATCTCACGCCGCGACGGAGCTTTTCCGATCGCTTCCGAGCCATTTTCCTTAGGGCACGACCGCGCCGCTTGCTACCCTAGCCGCATGTCCGATTCCGCCCTCGCCCTGCTCCGCACCGTCTTTGGTTTTGATGCTTTCCGCGGCGAACAGGCGCAGATCGTCGAGCACCTCGTCGCCGGTGGCGACGCACTGGTGCTGATGCCGACCGGCGGCGGCAAGTCGCTGTGCTACCAGTTGCCCGCGCTGCTGCGCGAAGGCTGCGGCATCGTCGTATCGCCGCTGATCGCGCTGATGCAGGACCAGGTCGAGGCGATGCGCCAGCTCGGCGTGCGCGCGGCCTATCTCAATTCCACGCTCGATGCGGCCACCGCGGCGGAGGTCGAGCGGGCGCTGCTCGCCGGCGAGCTCGACCTGCTCTACGTCGCACCGGAGCGCCTGCTCAGTCCGCGGTGCCTGGCGCTGCTCGACCGGGCCAGCGTCTCGCTGTTCGCGATCGACGAGGCCCACTGCGTCTCGCAGTGGGGCCACGACTTTCGCCGCGAGTACCGCGAGCTCACCGTGCTGCACGAGCGCTGGCCCGACATCCCGCGCATCGCGCTGACCGCGACCGCCGACGCGCCGACGCGGCGCGAGATCGCCGAGCGCCTGTCGCTGGAAGACGCGCGCGAATTCGTCAGCTCGTTCGACCGCCCCAACATCGCCTACCGCATCGTGCACAAGGACGACGGACGCCGGCAGCTCACCGATTTCCTGGCTGCACACCGCGGGCAGAGCGGGATCGTGTACGCGTTCTCGCGCAAGCGTGTCGATGCCACTGCCGAGCATCTGCAGCTCGCCGGCTTCGACGCCCTGCCCTACCACGCCGGCATGAACGCGGCCGAGCGCGCGGCCAACCAGCGCCGGTTCCTGCGCGAGGACGGCGTGGTGATGGTCGCCACGATCGCGTTCGGCATGGGCATCGACAAACCGGACGTGCGCTTCGTCGCCCACATCGACCTGCCCAAGTCGATCGAGGGCTATTACCAGGAAACCGGACGCGCCGGCCGCGATGGAGAGCCCGCGGAGGCCTGGCTCAGCTATGGCCTGGGCGACGTGGTCAACCTGCGGCAGCTGATCAACCTCGGCGAGGCCGGCGAGCAGCGCAAGCAATTGGAACTGCGCAAGCTCGATGCGCTGCTGGGCTACTGCGAATCGACCGGCTGCCGCCGGCAGTCGCTGCTGGGCTGGTTCGGCGAGGCGCATGCCGGCGCCTGCGGCAACTGCGACAACTGCCTGGAGCCGCCGCAGAGCTGGGACGGCACTGAAGCGGCGCGCAAGGCGATGTCCTGCGTCTACCGCAGCGGCCAGCGCTTCGGTGCCGCCCATGTGATCGACATCCTGCGCGGCAATGCCACCGAGAAAGTACAGCGCTTCGGCCACGATCAGCTCAGCACCTGGGGCATCGGCAGCGACCTGGACGCGAAACAGTGGAGCAGCGTGTTCCGGCAGCTCGTTGCCGGCGGATTGCTGGAGGCTGACGTGGAGCGGCACGGCGCGCTGTGCCTGACCGCCCAGAGCGGTGCGGTGCTGCGCGGCGAGCGCACGCTGAGCTTCCGGGTCGAGCAGCCGAAGGCGCCGCGGCAACGGGCCCGTAAGGGCCGCGCCGGGGTGAGCGCCGCGGCGACTTCGATCGAACTCGCGCCGGCGCCGTTGGCGCGTTTCAATGCG
>JALYOG010000050.1 GCA_030856985.1 Pseudomonadota bacterium
GGCTGCGCCCCCGCTGTCGGCCAGCGAATCGGAGACAAACGCGCCGGTCTGCAGGACGATCAGGAACACGATGATCGCCAGCAGGGCCAACGCGGCCCGCGGCGTCCGCGAGGTGCATTCGAAAGTCATTGCGGCGGTCCCGGTAAGTCCATTTCCGGTGCCACCGTTGTGGTGACTGCGCCGGCGTGCACCCGCTCATCGTCCGCACGCCGCCCCGGAGGGCGCGCGTCGTTGCGTCAAGGATCGAGCAGGAAAATCCGCGGCCTTTCTACAAGGCATCAACGCCCCGGTCAATGACTTTGCGTCGCGCGTGCTGTGAATGCCCTCTCCGGCCCCGTCGCGGCTGGATCGGCGGCTCTTTTCGCCGGGGCGAACGCGTCGTCTTTTCGGCTGGGGCGGCGGCTCGCGCAGCCGAATGCGCAGAACTTCACGCTCGCACCCACACCAGCTGAACGACGCGGTCGAATGGCCCGACGGCTGGCCTGCGGATGTTGGGCGATGCGTTGGTTCCGGAGACATTCGCGGACGACGGCGAAATGTCACACCCATTGGCGACCGGTACTGGATGAACCTGCACATGACCGAGACGGGAACCGGCGACGCCTTGTCATTGCTCGACGTACTGCCGTCGGGCGTTGGTACCGCTCCGGGCTGGCAGCGCCAGGGCTTCGTGCTTGCGCCCGACGTAGCGGCCGCCGTGAACGAGGCACGGCGCGCCTGCGCGCGTCCGTCCAGCCTGCTGCTCGCCGCGCTGGCGGTGGCGGAGTCGCGCCTCACCGGTGCCGCCGAGGTCGGATGCGCGCGACGGTCCGATGACGGCGCGCACCGGACGAGCGTTCCGGTCGATCCGGACCTGACCGCCATCGCCTGGGCGCAGCTGATCTCCGATGCCCTTCCCACAGACGAAGCGGTCGAGGACGACGATGTCGGGTGCGCGGCATGGGCGGTGTGCGAGGACGTTCCGGCCGATTTGCCCGATCGGCCCGATCGGCAGGCACCCTTCGCGTCGTTGTGGGCGCTCCCCGGCGACGGCTCCCGGATCGACGTGGCGTTCCGGGCACCCATGACGGCGGAGGCGATCGCGCTGCTCGCCGCATGCGTCGCCCGTGCCCTGGCGGCGGTCGCGGCCGACGCGCCCGTCGGGAAGATCGACGTGCTCGATCCGGCTCAGCGCCACCGGCAACTGGTGGAGTGGAACCCGGAACCGGTCGCGCGTCCACGCGATGCGTCGATCGTGCGTCGATGCGCATCCATTCGTGAAGCCGCGCCTGACGCGATCGCGATCGTCGACGGCGACATCCCGTTGAGCTATGCCGAACTCGATCGTCGCGCCGACACGCTCGCCTCGTGCCTGCACGCGGCAGGCGCAGGTGCTATTTCATGGCCCACCACATCATCTGGGATGGCTGGTCGTTCGACCTTCTGTACACCGATCTTGCCGAGCTCTACAGCGCTCAGCTGGAATCGCGCGAACCGCGGCTGCCGGAATTGCCGGTGTCCTACGGCGACTTCGCCGCGTGGCACAACCAGTGGGCGCAGGGCCCGGACTACATGCGGCAACTGGCGGTCTGGCGCGAGCGGCTGGAACTGGACAACCGCTCCGGTGGCCCGCAGCCGCTGCCGACGGACAAGCCGCGGCGCCCGGGCATGTCAGGCCGCGGCGCGTCGCACGGAATCACCGTCGAGAAGGACCTGACCGAAGCCCTGCACGCCGCCGGGCTGCGCATCGACGCGACCATTTTCATGGTGTTGCTGACCGCCTACTTCGTGCTTCTGCACCAGTCGACCGGCCACCGCGAACTCATCGTCGGCACGCCCGTGCGCGGCCGCGACCGCGAGGAGTTCGAGGGCGTCATGGGCTATTTCACCAACCTGCTGCCGCTGTACCTGCGCCTGGATCCGTCGCGCCCGTTCGCCGATGCCGTGCGCCAGGTCAAGGGCGTGGTGCTGGACAGTTTCGCCAACCCCGACGTGCGCCTGGAACATCTTGCGCGCGACCTGAGCCTGCGCAACACCTCCGGCGGCGCCGTGCTCTACCAGTCGCTGTTCTCGTTCCAGGACATCCGCCAGCGCGTGGTGCGATGGGGCAACGTCCGGCACCAGCGCATGGCGTATTTCCAGCCCGGCGCAACCGAGGACCTCGGTCAGTGGTTCGCCGAGGACGACTCCGGGCTGCTGGGCGGCATGCTCTACAACACCGACATCTTCCATCAGCACACCACCCATACGCTGTGCGAGCGCTACATGACGCTGCTCCGGGCCATCGCGGCCGACCCGTGGCAGACCGTCGAGGCACTTAGCCAGGTCGACGACGGGCGACCGAGGCTGATCGGCACCGAGCACCAGCCCGCACGCGCAGCGAGCGCAAAGGCCGCACTGCCGGGTCCGCCATCGCAGATCGAGGACCCGCGCGTGCGCTACCTGCTCGACCTGTGGGGCGAGGTGCTCGGAGTGCCGGTCACGCCGGAGGACAACTTCTTCGAGGTCGGCGGCCACTCGATGGTCGGCGTCGAGATGGCGGCCAGGGTGACCCGCGACTGCGGCGTTCGCCTGAACCTCGTGCAGCTGGCGTCGCAAAGCCTGGAGCAGATCGCCGAGGCGCTGCCGAAGACCGTCAGCGCGGGAGGGGCCTCCGAGGGTCTCAGCAGCCGCATGCTCGGCAAGGTGAGGCGACTGTTCGGGTAGCCGCGAAGGCGCCGCCATGGGCGCGTCGTCTGGAACGGCGGCGACGGTGACGGTCATCGGCAGGGCGCCTTCCACCTGCCGCCAGGGACGCGCCGAAGCGAAAGGTTCAGCGGCATCCGATGCCGGTTCGAACGAGTGCCTTGCACCGTGCGGCGGGCGTAGCGGTCGTGGTCTGCGGTGGCAGCGCGCTCCTGCGCCGGGGATTCCCGCGCCGGCAATGTGACGCATGCCAGTCGCGAGCGTGCCGCGCGTCATCGACTCGCCAATTGCCGGTCGCCGAGGTGGCGTTTCGGCCTGCGCGCCCCCCGTTGCCGCCACGGCAGGAGTAGTCTCGAATCGCGACCCCTTCGTTGCATGGACGCCTCTACCATCGGCCGTTCACTGATGAAGCTGCCCGAGCCCCACCGCATCGCGCGCTTGTACTACGGGCCCAGGGTCGTGGGCTTCGCCCTTGCGTTCGTCTGCAGCGCGGTGCTCGTGGCCCAGGGTTCTCTCGGGCCGATTCATCTCGCGTTCGCGGCCCTGCTGTTCCTGGTGTACCCGCATGTCATCTACCTGCGCGCCTGCTTCGCCGAGCGCAAGAAGCAGGCGGAACTGGAGCACCTGATCGTGGACGCGCTGCTGCTGGGCGCATGGACGGCCGCTTCGGAATTCAACATCGGGCTCAGCTTCGCGCTGCTCGCCTCGGTGTCCTTGAACAACACCATGATCGGCGGCGCCCGCCGGCTGGCGCGTGCAGTGGCGGCGTTCGCGCTGGGCGCGCTGGTGGCAGGATGGCTGACCGGATTCGGCTTCCGGCCCACCGCCAGCGTGGTCGTCACCATGCTCGGCCTGCTCGGCGTGTTGATCTACATGCTGGTCGTGGCCAGGCTGTTCCATCAGCAGAACCTGCGCATGATCGCGCTGCTGAGGGAAAACGAAAGCAAGCGTCTGCTGTTCGAGACGCTCGCTTCCGCGGGCCTGGCCTCCTCGGGCGCGGAATCGCTGGAACAATTGCTGGATACCTGCCTGGAGCATCTGCAGACGGTCCTCAGGCCGGGCCGCGCCATCGGCATCCTGGTCCGCGACCGCAGCCGCACCGACGTCGTGTACTGCTCGGCGTTTCGCGGTTTCGCCCAGGGCGACGAAAAATCGCTCCTGGACCAGGCGCAGCGCATCGATCGCGGCAGCGCAACGCCGCACAGGAGCCGGGGCGAAGTGACCGTCGATGCGCAATGGTCGTTCATCGGTGCGCCCAACACCCAGTTGGAGTCGCTGTTTGCGATCCGTTGCGACGAGCTCGACCCGGCCGAATCGCGCGCGGTCGACATTTTCCTGCAGCAGTTGGCGGCCTCGCTGGAGAACCACGCGCTGACGATGCGGCTGCGCGAGCTGGCCAATACCGACCGGCTGACCGGCCTTGCCAATCGCGCGAGGCTCGACGAGTGCCTGGCCGAGGCGATCAGCCGCAAGCGGCGCGTCCACGGCACCGATTTCAGCGTCATCGTCGCCGACATCGACGGGCTCAAGGCGCTCAACGATGCGCGGGGCCACGAAGCCGGCGATCGCCTGATCATGGCCACCGCGCGCCTGTTGCGCTCGTCCTGCCGCGAAACCGACATCGTCGCGCGCTCCGGCGGCGACGAGTTCGTGGTGCTGTGCCCCGCCACCACCACCGACACCGCGGCGAACCTGATCGACCGCCTGCGCCGGCGCATGCTCCAGCAGAGCGTGGAGATCCTCTCGACCGAGGGGCACAGGGAAACCGCCAGGGTGTATTTCAGCCTCGGCTGCGCGGATTCCAGCGAGTGCGCGTCGCCCGAAGACGTGGTGAAACTCGCCGATCGGCGCATGTACGAGGACAAGGTGGCGTATCACGGGGGCTTGCGGGAGTCGGCTTGAGTGCGGCCCATGCTCGGCGCGGCAGGTCCGGCCTGCTGCGCCCACGTGCGGTCGAGATCTTTGAGCGGATCTACACCGCGGTGCGCGAACGGCGACAGGCGTTCGACGAGCAGGTCGTTCCGGTCCCGGAGCGAGCGCATGGGCAGGATGTTCCGGCGAATCCGTCGGAACGCAGCCGCCACTCAGACCCGCGCCCCCCGCCACCGCACGGGGCGAAGAGTAGCCAAAGACGCGCGAGGCAAGGGCGGGCCGCCAGCCGGTGCGGGTGCTGGCGGGCGGTATAGTCGTCCGATACCCGGTGCCCGACCACGTGACCCCGACTCCCTTCGCAAGCACCCAGGCAATGCCACGCAGATGGCGCAGCGCTGCCGTGCTGGTGGCGATCTCGATCGTCGGTGTCATCGCGCTGTTGTTGGCAGCGCCGATCCCGCAGGACCCCAGCTACCACGCATTCGCCGACGACAGGCGCCTGCTGGGCGTGGCCAACTTCTGGAACGTGATCTCCAACCTGCCGTTCGTCGCCGTCGGGCTATTCGGCTTGACCCGCTTTGCGCGCCTGGTCGAGCCGGAGAGCCGCACCGGATATGTGTTGCTGTGCGCGGGCGTCGTCCTCGTGGGGATCGGCTCGTCCTGGTACCACCTCGCCCCGTCGAACGCGTCGCTGCTCTGGGACAGGATGCCGATGACGGTGGCGTTCATGGCCTTGTTCTCCATGCTGCTCGGCGAGCGTGTCGTCACCCGCCACAAGAGAGCCCTGACCTGGCTGCTGGTTGCCGTGGGTCTGGCCGCCGCGCTGTACTGGTCGTGGACGGAGTCCGTCGGACGAGGCGATCTACGTCCCTACGCGCTCGTGCAGTTTCTGCCGATCATCCTGATGCCGCTGATCCTCCTGCTGTATCCGGCCAGGTACCTCGATGGCACCCGGCTGCTGTACGCCTTCGGCCTCTACGTGCTGGCCAAGGCACTGGAGCACTTCGACGCGCAGGTCTACCTCGTCACCGGCATACTGACCGGACATCCGATCAAGCACGTCGTCGCGGCACTCGCGGTGTTCTGCATCGTGATGGCCGTTCCTGCGAACCCGCCGGTACGTCTCTCGAACTCCGCAGGCACGCTCTGACCCTCCGCCTGCGGATGCGCCGGCGGGTCGTAGGTCCCGCGCGATCTCCCTGAATGGTGCTCATGCGCAGGTCGCGGGCGTGCAGGGACAAACGCCAACCCGCTACCCGGGCCTGCTGCCCGCACCCCGGGACTGCAGCAGCCAGTCCAACGCGTAGCGGCCAGCGCCGCGCGTGGCGAAGATCAGGCCAAGCAGGATCAGGGCGAGCGCGGGCCACCAGTTCCTGAAGTCCTGATCGAGATGGACCATGACCAGGGCCACGATGAAGTTGGCGACGCACAGCAGCCCCGACCAGCGGGTCAGCAATCCAAGAATCAACCCCGCACCGACCAGGAACTGGACCCAGACCGACAGTGGCGCCATCACCGAGGGCCACGCAAACCCGTGCACGCGTAGAAAGGCCTCGAACTCGAGCATTCTGCCGGCGTCGACGATGTTGTCCCAGACACCGTGGATGAGGAGCGCGCCGGTGACCAGCCTGATCGCCAGCAGCGCGAGGTCATCAAACAGCCGAAGGGAAGGCAGGAACGCAATGCGAGCGATGTTCATGGCTTTCCCGACAAGTGATGGTGGGCAATGGCATGCATTCGACTGCGCACCGGCCGATCTGTTTGCTCGAGCGCTGTCGCCATACCAGCCGTCTGCAGCCTACCTGCAGCGGGGGCCGGCGGTATGGTCGCGCCGATACCTGGATCCCGATCATCCGCCTGTAGGTCGTTCGAACTCCGAAAGCACGCTCGGGCCCTCCGCCTGCTTCGCGAACGCCGGGTATGCAGGCAAGGGCGCCATCAGCGAGGGCCGGGGGAACCCGTGCTCGTGCAAAAAGGCTTCGAACGCGAGCATCCTGGCGGCGCCGACAGCAGTGCGCAGTCACGCCGGACTGGCCGCGACCGCAAGCGTCGTATCCGCAGCATCGCGGAAGAGCCGTTCGGGGATGGCCCCCGCCGCAATGGCGCCGATGCGGCAGGCCTCGATCATGGTCGGTGGGCCGCTGAAGTAGACGTCGTACGCGGACAGCGCGGGCAGATCCTGGATCACCGCCTGGAGCACCGACGCCTGACGCCAGTCCACCGGGCCGTTGGGGCCTGAAAGCACCGGCACGTAGCGAAAATTTTCAAAGCGACGCGTCCATCGACGCAGCATCGTGTGCTGGTACAGGTCTGCGGCGTGGCGGGCGCCCCAATAGAGCGTCATGGGGCGACGCGAGCCACGGTGCAGGAAGTGCTCCAGCAATGCCTGGATGGGAGCGAACCCCGTGCCTCCGGCGATGAACAACAAGGGCCTGTTTGAGTCCTCGCGTGGAACGAAGGACCCCAAAGGCCCCTCGATCAGCAGTCGATGTCCGGGCGCGAAGTCCTCGAACAATTGACGCGTGAATCCGCCGCCGGCAATGCGGCGGACATGCAGCTCGATGTGATTTCCCTCATGGGGCGCATTGGCGATCGAAAAGGCCCTGCGTTCTCCTTCCGGCATCAGCACATTCAAGTACTGGCCCGGCAGCCGCTCGAGACGTTCCCCGTCCAGGGGGGCCAGCCGGATCCGCACGATGTCGGGCGTGAAAAGCGACTTGTCGGCAATGGCGACCGACAGCTTGCGTCGGGGAATGCTTGCCGCTGTCGCCGTTCCGCCAATCGCCATGCTCAGGTCGGTCGCCGGGACCGCCTTGCACACCGTGATCGGTGCATGGCGCTGTCCGCTTGCCGGCTGGCCAGCCTGCTCGAGAGCGGCCGGTCTTATCTCGCCGGAAATCAAGTGCGCGATGCAACTGCCGGATTCGGCGGAGCTGCATGGACACGCCAGCGCCAGACCGACGCGCCTTGCGGCAGCGAGAATGGTCTCGCCTTCGGTGGCGACAAACTGCTCGCCGGAGGGTTGCAGGGTAATGGTGTGGTGCACTGGTTCTTCCTTGGTAGTGCGGCGAGGCGATCGCAGAGCCAATGCCTCTGAAGGCGCCACCCTGCGGTCAATGGGCATCCATGCCGTGTTCGCTCAATTGCATGAAGGTGGGCTTGGGTAACCTGAGTTCGGCGACACAGCCCGACCGGTCGTCGCGATTGCGCAATCGCAGACTGCCTCCGTGCGATTCGACGATCTGCCGCGAGACGACCAGTCCGATTCCGTTGCCGTTCTTTTTGGTCGAGTAGAACGGAACGAAGAGATTGGCGCGATTGGTCACTCCAGTGCCCTCGTCGCGGATTTCCAGCTGCCAGAATCCCCTCTCCTGCCAGCAGCGCACCGAGATGACGCCGGTCTCCACCATCGCCTCGCGGGCATTCTTGAGCAGATTGACCAGCACGATGTCCAGTTGTACTGGATCGCAGTACGCGAGCAGTGGGCCTGGCGGGAGATCCAGCACCACGCGCGTGTCGGGGACCAGCGCCGGGAGCCTCGACAGCAGCGGCGAGATGTCGGCCAGGATCCTGTTGGGAGCCGGCAGCCGGGCCATTTCCGCATAGCGACGGACGAAATAGTGAAGGTGCTGGGAGCGGCGCGCGATCAGTTCGAGCGCCGCGTTCAATTCCCCGCGCAGTTCGTCGTCGTCGAGCGCGACCTCGCTCAGCAGCGACTGCACGGTCGCGCTGAGCGAGATGATCGGCGTTATCGAGTTGTTGACTTCGTGACTGATCACCTGGATCAGGCGCTTCCAGACGTTGAGTTCTTCGGCACGCAATGCGGCACGAAGATCGACGATGAAAAGAAGCCTGAAAGAGCTGCCGCGTTCGAGGTGCTGGCTGCGCTGGACTCGCCAGGCGCCGCTTGCGCCCGGGAAGTCGTATTCGAACGCCTCGCTGGGTGCATCGTCGTCGGAAAGCAGAAAATCCATACCCAGCACGTCGCTGGGCTTGCCGATGGCTTCATGCTCCTTCAGCGCGAGCAGCCGCAGCGCCATGTTGTTGGCGAGCCTCAACTCGAGCGATTTGTCGAAAGCGAAGATCGCCACATCCACTTCCGCCAGGACCTTGTTCAGGAGGTGTCGCGTCTCCTGCGTTTCCAGACGCTGCCGCTGCAGAGCCCCTGCGATGGAGTTGATGCTGGTGACCAGGGTCCCCATGACGTCGTGGCGGTTGGCGTGCGATCCGCGCAACATGTATTCGCCCAGGCGCACTGCCTCGGCCAGGTTGAGCAGCGTCAAGAGGTGGAAACGCACCCGGCTGCGAACCAGGACGGCGCATGCGACCAGAATGGACGCCAGCAACAACAGCAGCAGCCCCTTGGGGTAGGGCGACAGGGGCAGGTAGAGCATCGCGACCGCAAGGCCCGTCAGCGATGGCAATCCCCCGGCCAGTACGAGCAGGCCCAACCGAGTTTCGAAGGCCAACGACATCGGCGGTCAATATCCGTGCTTGTCCAAGCGGCGATAGAAGGCCGAGCGAGAAATACCCAGGGTCTTCGCAGCCGCCGCGACGCTGCCGGTGTGCTTGCGCAGAGCGATCTGCAGCAGCTGCTTCTCGGCATCCTCCAGCGTCAGGTCTTCCCACCTCTCCATCGTCGGCATGCGCGTCGCCAGGGGCGGCTGCAGTCCGAGTTCGGTCACATCCAGGCAACCGCCGCGTGCCAGAAGGGTGGCGCGCTCCACGACGTGATTGAGCTCGCGGACGTTGCCCGGCCACCCGTATTCAAGCAAGGCCGCCTTCGCAACGGCGGAGAAGCCCGACACCGCGCGACCGTATTTCGCCGCATGACGCTTGAGGTAAGACTCGGCAATGCAGAAGATCTCGCTTTTGCGTTCCCGCAGCGGCGGGAGACGGATCTCGATACCGTTCAGCCGATAGAGCAGGTCCTGTCGAAAACTGCCGTCCTTGATCAGTGCCGGCAGGTCGGCATTGGTGGCGGTGATGATGCGAACATCGGCGAAGCGGCTCTGGCTCGATCCCAGTTTCTCGAACTGGCCCGTTTCCAGCACGTGCAGCAGCTTGGCCTGCTGCGAAGGCGGGAGGTTTCCGATCTCGTCCAAGAACAGCGTGCCCCCCTCGGCGACCTCGAATCGTCCGATCCTGTCGCTGCGGGCGTCGGTGAAGGCGCCCTTGGTGTGGCCGTAGAGCTCGCTTTCGAACAGCCCGTCGGGAATCGAACCCATGTTCACCGTCACGAACGGCTTCGTACGCCGCAGCGACCGGTCATGGATCAGCGCGGCCAGCTGGCTCTTGCCGGTGCCATTCTCGCCGGTGAGCAGGATATTGATATTGGCTTCGGCGACCTGGTCGACCATCTCCATGACCTGCTGCATCGCCGGGGACGACGCAATCCAGCTGTCGTGCGTATGCTGCTTCCGAAGCACCGCGTTCTCCTCGCGCAGTCGCGCCGTGGTCTTGCGCCCCCGGTGCAGCTCGACGAGGTTGTTCACGATGGTGGTCAGCCGGGTGTTGTTCCAGGGCTTTTCGATGAAGTCGCTGGCGCCTCTGCGGATTGCCTCCACGGCCAGCTCAATGCTCGCCCAGCCGGTCATGACGACGATGGGCAAGTCGGGATCCAGGGCGCGGATCTTCGGAAGCAGGGAAAGTCCCTCCGCTCCAGAAGTGGTGTCGCGCTGGAAGTTGAGGTCGATCAGCAGCAATGAATGCCCCTGACGCTTGAGCGCAGCGATGACTTCCTCGGGGGTGCTCGCCGCTTCTGTGGAATAGCCTTCCTTCTTCAGCAGCAGGTGCAACGCTTGCCGGATGTTCTCGTCGTCGTCTGCAACGAGGATGTGAGCTGCGACCATGTCCTACCCCTTGAAGCCGAGCCGCCGGAGAGGCGGCTCGGCCCGGTGTTGATCCTTCGAATCACCGTCTGTATTTGTACTTCCTAGATCTATTCGTAGTGTAGCGCCACGTTGGGCGATACCCGGACCGCGCGCAGGGCGGGCAACAGGGTCGCCACGCCCACGATCGCGCTCAACAACACCACGACCAACACGAACAGGGCCGGCGCATCGCCGCGGAAATTGTAGATCACCCCCTCGAGCATCTTGATCATCACCGCACCCAGGATCAGCCCGATGGTGCAGCCAATCGCCAGTTGCTTGCCGCTCTCGCTGAACAGCAGCGCGAATACGTGGCGTTCATTCGCCCCCAGAGCGCGGCGGACGCCGATCTCATGGGTGCGCAGCTGCACTGAACGGGCGGTGATGGCATAGATCCCGCTGCCAGCCAGCAGCAGACCCAGGAGCGCGAACGCGACGAACAGCCAGCTTATGAAACGCGTGCCGCTGTTGTTGCGCTCGATGATCGTGACGAGCGGCTCCACGCCCCAGACCGGCACTCCGGCGTCGGCGCGCGAGACCGCGTTGCCCAGGAGGTCTGCCGACGCCCCACGGGGCGAGCGCACCGCGACCGTCAGTTCGCGTTCGGTGCGCTGGCTGAGCGGCAGGTACATCACCGGTTTCTCGCGGTTTTTCGCGGTCGGCTGACCATGCAGAACGTGTTCGCTCACCCCCACGACCGTCAGCCAGGGGCTGCCTTCCGCCTGCGGATCCAGCTTCACCCGCTTCCCCAGGGCCGACGTATTCGGCCAGAACTGGCGGGCGAGGTTCTCATTGATCACGGCGACCGGGACGCTGCTGGCGCTGTCGGATGGCAGAAGGGCGCGTCCTTCCAGCAAGCGGATGTTCAAGCCCTCGAAGTATCCCGGCAGGACGGATCCGGCCAGGACCCTGGGCAGCTCCTTGTCGGAGGCATCCATGCCTTCGGTCAACGCCGGCGAAAGGGCGGCGGACTGACCCGGCAGGAGGGTGGTGACGATCGCCGCCTCCGTCCGCGGGTCCATATCCGACTCGAGCTCGCGTTTGACCGTCTCGGCAAACCGCACGACGGCCTCGTCGGACTCCTTGTAGTTTGCCTGGTCCAGGCTGACGCGACCCATCAGCACGTCCTGGGTCTGTGCGCCATAGTCGGCATTCTCGCTCAGATGCATGTTGCGCACGAGTACGCCGGAGGCGATCAGCAGCGCGGCGCACAGGAGTATTTCGACGCCGACCAACGCACGAGTGAAGCGGGCGACGCGTCGCCCCAGCGCTCCGCGGGTGCCGTCGCGCAGGAACCCGGCCACGACACCGCCACTGGCCCTCCAGGCGGGCAACACGCCGACGATGAGGCCGAGCCCCAGAACCAGCACGCCGGCGAACAGCAGGGTTTCCCAGGTGATGCTGAAGGTCCACCAGAACGGAATGTTCTCGCCCAGGCCTTTGAACTGCAGGCGTGACCACTCCATCGCCCATGCGGCGCCGAACAGGCCAAGGATTCCACCCGCCACGGCGAGTGTCATGGACTCGAGCAGCATCTGCGCGATGAGGCGATGACGCGGGGCACCGAGCGCCGCCCGGATGGCCAACTCCTTCTGTCTTTCTCCGGCGCGCGCTACCAGCAGATTGACGACGTTGACGCAGACCAGCAGCAGTATGAACGCCGTCGCGCTCGCCATGACGGCCATTAATCCCATCGCCCCCTCAAGGTTCGCCTGGGTGAACCGCCACACCCCGGCGCTGAGGCCCTTGTTGGTCTGGGGATGGGCCTGCGCCAAGGCCCCCGCAAGGCCTTGCAGATCGCGTTTCGCCTCGGCGATGGAAACCCCGGGTTTCAGCAGTCCGTAGATATGCACCGTCGGCTTGTCGCCGGGTTGCACGACGCCCGGATCCCGGAACGGCAGCCAAACTTCGGTGGCGACGGGGAAGCGAAAGTCCTCGGGCATGACCCCGACGATGGCCGTCGGCACGTCGTTCATCTTTACCGTGCGACCGACGACGCCGGGGTCGCCTCCATAGAACTGCTGCCACAGCGCGTGCGACAAAATGGCCACCGGAGCCGCCCCGGACTGCTCATCGGCAGGTCCGAAGGCGCGACCTAGCAGGGGGTTCACCCCGGTCAGGGAGAACATGTCGGAACTGCTGTAGTTCCCCCTGGCACGCTTGGCGACGCTGCCTGCCGTCAGAAGCACGCCCGCGGAACGTCCCGGAAAGAAGGTGTCGAAGCTCTGTTGATGGGCGGCAAAATAGCGATAGTCGTGCAGCCCGATCAGGCCATCTTCCTGACCGACGCCGTTGATCACCGCATCGACGGTCATGATGCGATCGCTGTGGGGAAAAGGCAGATCGGCGTAGGCGAACATCTTGATCAGCACGTACATGTACACGGCCAATCCGAATCCGGTGGCGAACACCAGGATCGTCAACAACGAAACCACCGGCGACTTGGCCAACAACCGAAGCGAGTAGAGCCATTCTCGAAACAGGACGCTCATCTCAGGCTGCCTTCGCGTGCGGCTGCACGTCGTCGACGATGAGGCCGTCGAAGAGGGTGATGCGACGCGAAACCGTGTCGGCAAGCACCGGGTTGTGGGTCACCATGCAGATCGTCGAGCCTTCGCGATGCAGCGATCGCAGGATCTCCATCACCATGTCGGCGTTGGCCGAATCCAGGTTGCCGGTCGGTTCGTCGGCCAGAAGCAGCGAAGGACTTGCCGTCAGGGCGCGCGCGATCGCCACGCGCTGCTGCTGGCCGCCGGACAGTTGCGAAGGATAGTGGCGCGCGCGATGTCCCATGTCGACCTTGGCCAGCGCTTCCTGCGCTCGCTCGCGACGTTCAGCCCGGGTCACGCCCGCGCGGTAGGTCAGCGCAAGCTCCACGTTCTCCGCGACGGTGAGGTCCGAGATCAGGTTGAATGCCTGGAAAATGAATCCGATCTCGATATTGCGTATGCGTGCGCGTTCGGCGCCCGGCAGTTCGTGCGTCTTCCGCCCGTTGAGCACGTATTCGCCACGACTGGGCGTGTCCAGCAGCCCGAGAATCGCGAGCAGCGTCGATTTGCCACAGCCGGACGGGCCGCAGATCGAGACGAACTCCCCGGGCATGATGGCGAGGTTGATGTTGGAAAGCGCCTTGGTTTCCAGCTCATCGGTCAGGAAGACCTTCTCGACGCCGCACAGATTGATCAATGATTCCTTCATGTCCTGTCCTTTGTCCTTGTCATTTGGCGAGGGAGATGCGCTGGGGATCGCCCCAGGTGGAGGTGTCGCTGGTGATGATCCTATCGCCAACCGACAAGCCGCTCGTTACCGCGATATGGCTGTCGGAGCTGCGGCCGAACTGGACCAGCACGCGCTCGGCCGAGTCGTCATCGACCAGCTTGTACACATGCACCCCCTGGGAAGGGCGCGCGAAGGTCGGGCGAAGCACGTACAGCGTGGAAGCAATCGTGGCCACGGCGACGTTGCCCTCGATGCTCAGGTCCGGGCGGAGGCCGGCGGGGGGCGGGCCGACGAATTCGACATCCACCTTGACGATGCCGTTGGTCACGGCGGGGTCCACGCGGGTGACCAGGCCCTTGACGAGGCCGTTGCGCGTGTCGATCTCCGCAGGTTGGCCCAATACGAGCTCGCGCGCCTGCTGTTCCGGAATATGCAATTCGGCGTAAAGCGAACTCGTGTCACTGACCCTGGCCAGGCTCTGGCCGACCGCCACCTGCTGCCCGTTGGTGAGCTGGGATTCCTGCAGGACCCCCGCGATCGGCGCGCGCACCTGCAGAGCATCGACCTGCTGCTCTGCGCGGGCGAGTTGCTCACGCACTTCGCTGATCTGGGCGTTCTTGGCGGCCAGATCAGCCCTGGCCTTGAGCCGAAAACTTCTCAACCGCTGCTCCTCCAGCACGAGAGTCTGTTTCAGTTGGCTGGCACTGCGCTGGGTTCTTCTGTGCTCGAGCTCCGAGATCAACTGGCCGTGATGCTTTATCAACGCTGCCTCGCGCTCCAGTTGCAGGTTGCTGTCCTCGTAGGCTGTCTCGGTATTCAGCAGCGACACTCTGAGGTCGAGTTGGGAACTCCGCAGGGTCTGTTCCAGGGCGCGATATTCGGCAGACAGGGCCCGGACCTGCCATTTGAGGACGTCCGCCGCCTCGTTCACCGCCGGATTGGACAAGGTAACGATGGGGTCGCCCTTGGCGAGGGTGGCGCCGGCGCGAGCATGCACCATTTCGACCCGCCCGTCGACTTGGGCGCTCAGAGTACTTTCTATGCGCGGCCGCAGCAGGCCGTTTCCGCGCACTCGCACGCTCAGCGCACCCTGCTCGACGGGGCTGATGATCAGCGAGTTGCCATCGACTTTGTATGCAGCGCCGCGCAAGGGCGTCAGGATCAGCGCGGCAGCCAGGACGAGCAGGGCTGCAACGTATCCCGTGATCGCGCGTTTGCTGCGCCATCGTCCCTTTGGCCGTTGTTCTCGCAATGTGTCCACGATGTTCTCCAATGAGCGCGATAGTTGAACACAGCAAAAACCGTGCCACGTCCTGTTCCGCGGAAAAAACGCGAGCTTCCGTGCCTCCGCTCAACTGGAGGGGCCAGGATCGTAACGGTTTCGCGACAGGCGCGTCCCACTTCCGGACGCGCCTGTCGCCCTTCGTGGCAGGTCAGTGCTCCGGCGCTTCCACCGCGAACCGCTCGCCTTGTGCCCCGCGCCCGGGGCGATGTGCCGGCTGGCGAACCGGCAGAGGGGGCGCCGGTGGTCGGCATCCGGTCGTCCCGAAAGCGTGCGCTCCGCGCCGCGAAGGGGCGGCATTGATGTTCGGATATGGGACTCTTAGTGGCTCGCCCGTCCCGGAAACGGGACGTTTTTGAATACCGGCTGCGGATAGTTCCAGCAGTCCCGGGAATGGCACAACATCTGCTTTCAAATTCGAAGGGGGATGTCTACAATGCCACATAGTGCGCGCGGTCACGCTCAAAGGGGATGCAGGATGCATGCGGATGTGACGAACACGACTCTGTACAAGGTCGTGAAGAATGATGAAGAGCAGTTTTCCATCTGGCCCCAGGGCCGGGAAAACGCCTTGGGCTGGGTCGACGTGGCGGAAGCGGGAACCAAGGACGAGTGCCTTGCCTATATCAAGGAGAGCTGGACGGACATGCGTCCATTGAGCCTTCGCAGGAAGATGGCAGCTGCCACCGTTTGACCTGACGTCCTCCAACCGGTCGGCGGGGATTCACAATTCCTTTCTTGTAGGATGCGACATTGCACAGTTCACCATGGATTGTTGCGCACAACGCCGTGCGCGATCCCCGCTTGCGCCTTTTCTGCTTTCCATATGCTGGCGGCGGGGCATCGGCGTATCGAAAATGGTCGCCCCTGCTGCCCGCGGGCGTCGAGCTGCTGGCGGCACAGATGCCCGGACGTGAGGTCCGGCTGAGCGAGCCTCCACTGCGGGATATCGGCTCGGTCCTGGACCGCCTCGTGACGGCCATTGAACCGCTGCTGGATCGGCCCTTCGCATTCTTCGGACACAGCTTGGGCGCACTGGTCGCGTTCGAGTTGACGCGCTTGCTGCGTTCGCGCGGGCGATGCCTTCCGGAGCATCTGGTCGTTTCGGGTCGCCGGGCACCGAGCATACCGCGGAGCCGTACCTTCCACGACCTTCCTGATGATGAATTGATCCAGGAAATCCGCGCGATGAGCGGCACGTCCGAGGCAGTGCTGCAGAACGACGAACTGATGGCTCTTGTGCTGCCCACGCTGCGTGCCGACTTCGCGATCCATGACACCTACTGCTATCGGCAAGAGGCTGCGCTGGATGTGCCGATCAGCATCTTCGGGGGTCTGGACGACGTTGCCACCACCCCGGAGAACCTCTCCGCCTGGGATGCGATGAGCACCAGGGGAACCCGCGTGAGTCTGTTCCGGGGAGGGCACTTCTTTATCGAGGATGCGCAGGGCGAAGTCCTCGCTGCTCTCGGGCGCGTGTTGCTCGGTGTGCTCAGACCCCCTGCCGAGCCCGTAGCGAGGTTGGTATCGAGCGGCTGGAGGTGACGGTCGATGCGCCGGCGGGGGCCGGTGACGCTTCCGGGCACGCGGACCGACAGACCCGCCGGACGTCGTACGGCATGCGTTGGGGAGACGCTGAAGTGAGGGGGCGGTGCGTCCGATAGCAGGACGCGTTTGATGGTTCGCAGCACAGGCAAGCGTGCCGAGCACACGTACTACCCGGCGCCTGGCGCGTCGGCAGTCGAAGTCAGGGACGCAAAAGTAAATCCAAGGGACTGTGGAGCGCACCAATGTCTGAAGCACCCGGCAAGAACACGAAGCGGGATCGGCCGACGCTGAAAACCGACCGGGGCGATGGCGCGCCGGGCGACTTCGCCGGCATCGTGCGTGCGCGTGCCGCCATGCATCCGGAGAAGGTCGCATTTACCTTCCTGAGAGACGGCGAAACCCCTGCGGGAAGCCTCACCTATGGTGAACTGGATCGGAAGGCGCTCGTCATAGCCGCGTCTCTGACTTCGGTCTCCTCACCCGGAGATCGGGCCCTGCTGCTGTTCCAGAACGGTCTGGAATTCATCAGCGCATTCGTTGCCTGCCTCTACGCCGGCATCGTCGCGGTCCCGGTGTATCCGCCGCATTCGCGCAAGGAATACTGGTTGCGCCTGGAAACGCTCGCGAGCGACTGCTCCGCCCGCTTCGTGCTGGGGACGGCGGACTACCTGGCCGATCTCGATCGGCACGTCGAGACGCTGCCAACCTTGCGTGCCAGCACGCCGATCGCTGTCGATCTGGCCGGTCGGGAGACCGGCCAGATCGGTGGTTTCCGGCTCCGCCCGCATGCGCTGGCGTTCCTGCAGTACACCTCCGGCTCGACCTCGCTGCCCAAGGGCGTGATGGTCACGCAGGACAACCTGCTGCACAACCAGCACATGATGCAGGCCGCGTTCGACCATCATGCCGACAGCGTTTTTGTGTCATGGCTGCCTCTGTTCCACGACATGGGTCTGATCGGCAACGTGCTGCAGTCGATCCATGTCGGCGCGCACTGCTACATCATGACGCCGGCGGCGTTCCTGCAGAAGCCGATGCGCTGGCTCCAGGCCGTATCCGAGTACCGAGCGACGTCCAGCTTCGCACCCAACTTCGCCTACGACCTGTGCGCCCGTCGCGGCGCACCCGAGGAACTCGCGCGCCTCGACCTCAGCCAGTGGACCATGGCCCTCAACGGCGCCGAGCCCGTTCGTCCGGAGACGCTGGAGCGTTTCTCCAAGAAGTACGCGCCATGCGGCTTCGACGAACGCGCCTTCTATCCGGGTTACGGCCTCGCCGAGGCAACCCTGTTCGTCTCCGGTGTTGGCAGGCTGAACGGGCTGACCCTGTTCGACGCAGACGCCGAGTTGCTCGACCGCGCGAGCCTGGCGCGCCCCGCCGGAGCCGACACCGTGGCACGCCGGCTGGTGAGTTCAGGCCGCGCCTGGCATGACACCTCGCTGGTTATCGCCGATCCGACAACCCTGGCGCGCTGCGCGGACGGCGCCGTCGGTGAAATCTGGGTACGCAACGACAGTGTCGCCACCGGCTACTGGGGTCGCGAAGAAGCGACCGAGAGCAGTTTCGGGGCAAGGCTCAGCGACCGCTCCGGAGATGGCGAGCATTACCTGCGGACCGGTGATCTGGGCTTTCTGCACCACGGCCATCTGTTCGTCACCGGGCGCCTGAAGGAACTGATCATCCTGCGCGGGGCAAATTACTACCCGCAGGACGTCGAGCGCGCCGTCCAGGATGCTCTGCCATGCCTCAAGCAAGGCGCCGGCGCGGCATTCTCCGTGGAGGCGGATGGCGAAGAGCAGTTGGTGATCGTCCAGGAGGTCGATCGCACACAGATGAGGAAGCTGGACGCGGAGGCCGTGATCCAGGGAGCAAGGGAGGCCGTGCTCCAGTCGCTGGGCGTGTTGCCGCAAGCCGTGGTGTTGATCAGGCCTGCGACCCTTGCCAAGACCTCCAGCGGAAAGATCCAACGTCAGGCCACGCGAGCGCAATTCCTGGGAGGCGGCCTGGACGTGATCGCTTCGCGGCAATGGCCGGCGTCCACGTGCCAGTTAGAGGACCTCGCCCCGGAACCCTGTGACGAGGCTGCAGGGCAACGCGATGCCGCTGCCTGGTTGCTCGCGCTCAGGTCGATGGCCGCACGCCACCTGCACTTGCATGTCGATGCGGTGCGGGGCACGGCCACGGCGGTCGAACTCGGACTGGATTCGCTCGCGATGGCCGGCATCCAGCACGCGGTGAAATCCCTGGGCGGTACTGACCTGCCGCTGGCGCGCTTCTTCGGCAACGCCTCGCTGGCCGATCTCGGGCAGTATCTCGCCACGACTGTGGCCGTGGACCACGACGACGAAGCTTTGGCCACGCTGGCACACGCGCCGGATGATGCAGAGGCCGAAGGACCGCTGAGTGACAACCAAAGGCAGTTGTGGCTGTTGCACGCCGTTGCCCCCGACAGCTCGGCCTACCACGTACCGGTGTGTCTGAAGGGCGATTTCGAAATCGAAACGCTGCACCTGGCGCTCGGCGCATTGTTCGCGCGCCACCCGATCCTGCAGGCGGCGTACTACGAGCACGAAGGCGCGCCCCGCCAGCGGCGCATGGCAGGGCTCCCGACCGTTCGGGTCGTGGACGCGGCCAGCGAAAGCGACGACGAGGTCCGGGCTCGCGTCCGGTCCGAATGCCAGGTCCCGCACGAGCTTGCCCTGGGCCGGGTCTGCCGGGTCACCCTGTACCGTCGGGCCACGGGCGGACATTACCTGCTGTTCGTCTTCCACCATATTGCCGTGGACCTGGTGTCCGTGCAGCGGCTGATTGCCGAATTCGGAGAGTTGTACTGCGCGGTGGCCAGTGACGCCCCGCTGGGCGCCGTCGCTCCCGGCCCCGACTACCGCAGCTTTGTCGAGGCCCAGCTCCGCTATCGCGCGAGCGCGGCTGGAGCTCGCGCCCAAGCGTATTGGCGCGCCCGGCTTGATCGCCCGTTGCCAGTGCTGCAGCTCCCCATCGACCACGCCCGGCCCAAGCTGCAGAGTTTTTGCGGAAGCTCACTGGACGTCTCGCTGGGCACGCATCTGAGCGAGCGCGTCAGGCTCACATCCCGGCGGCTCGGCGTCACCGCCAGCACGGTGCTGTTGAGCGCATTCCAGGTGCTGCTTGCGCGCTTGTCGGGCCAGTCCGAGGTGGTGGTCGGGGTGCCGATGAGCGGGCGCTATCTGCCCGGTTTCCAGAACACCGTCGGCTACTTCGTCGAACCCGCCGTGTTGCATGCGGCACTGCCTGCGGAGATGCGCTTCGAGCAATTGGCAACTTCGGTACAGGCCGACCTCGCCGCCGCCTTCGACCATCAGGGCGGCGTGCTGGCGGAGTTGATGGAAGTTTCCGGCCGCCCCGTCGATCGCAGCGTGCCACCGGTCTTCCAGACGTTGTACACGTTCTATCCGGCAATGCCGGCCGGGTTCCTGCCGTTCCATGGCAGCCTGGCCGAGGTGCCAGCCATGCTCGGGACGATGCCGGCGGCAGTATGCCCGGTGCCAAGCCCGGGGGCACAGCTTGACTTGTCGCTGCTGGTGGCCGACCACGCCAGCGGCTTTCAAGCCCGTTTCGAGTTCAACACCGACCTGTTCGAGCCGGCCACGATACGCCGCTACGCGGAGCGATTCCGCGTGCTGCTGGAGTCGGTGGTGGAAGATCCCACCGTCGTAGTGGGCCGTGTGCCGCTGTTGCCGAGCGAGGAGCGCCAGCTGTCGCTGCGCACCTGGAACAACACGGCCGTGGCCTATGGCGAGAGCCGCCCGCTACACCAGATCATCGACGCATACGCCGAATCCCATCCCGACGACGTCGCGGTTCGCTGCGAAGGCCAGTCCCTCAGCTACGGGGAACTCAAGCGGCGTTCGGACGACATGGCGCGGCTGCTGTGCATCCGTGGCGTTGGCGTCGACGCCTGCGTCGGCGTCTTCCTGCATCGCTCGCTGGAGTTGATCGTCGCACTGCTGGGCGTGCTGAAGGCCGGCGGCGCCTACCTGCCGGTCGATCCGGACTACCCGCCCGAGCGCGTACGCCAGATCGTGACAGCCGCGGGTCTGACCTCGCTGTTGACCTGCACCGGTTTGCGCGGCGAGGTCGAAGCGCTCGGCCTGGAGGCGGTTTGCGTCGATCGTATGCACCCGCATCCGGAGTCGGCTGCATGGCAGCCGCCCGCCGTCAGCGGAAAAAACCTGGCCTACGTGATTTTCACTTCGGGGTCGACGGGCCAACCCAAGGGCGTCATGAACACCCATGAGGCGATCGTCAACCGTCTGCAGTGGATGCAGGATGCCTACCGGTTGCAGCCGGGCGAGCGGGTCCTGCAGAAAACACCGTGCAGTTTCGACGTGTCGGTCTGGGAGTTCTTCTGGCCGCTGCTGACGGGCGCGGTCGTGGTGTTGGCGCGCCCCGGGGGGCACCGCGACGCCGATTATCTCAACGAGGTGATGCGCGACGAAGGCGTGACCACGCTGCACTTCGTCCCTTCGATGTTGCAGGCATTTCTGGAAACCGCCGGACCCTGCCTCCCCGATGTGCGACAGGTCTTCTGCAGCGGCGAGGAATTGCCGGCCGCGCTGGTTGGGCGGTTTTTCGAGCGCTTCCCCGACACGCGCCTGCACAACCTCTATGGTCCGACCGAGGCGGCCGTGGATGTCAGCCATTGGGAGTGCGCGGCGGCCGATGCCGCTTCACGCATCCCGATCGGCCACCCGATCGCGAACACGCGGCTGTACGTGCTGGATGGCGAGTGCCAGCCGGTGCCGGTGGGGGTGTCGGGCGAGTTGTACATCGGCGGCATCGGCCTGGCGCGT